>JACZKP010000078.1 GCA_014860005.1 Verrucomicrobiota bacterium
AGCCCCGGCTCCGGCACCCGCGCCCGCGCCCGCGCCCAAAGTTGGATGTAGCGATCCGACGTGGGGTTTGATTCGCATGACCAAGAGCATGCCGGCTGAGGCCGCCTTGGGCGGTGAATTCATGGCGGAGTTGAAATTGACCGCCGCCGCCTGTGCCGGGAACGTGGTCGTGCGTGACACCGTGCCCGATGGTGCCAGCTACGTGCGCAGCGAACCCGCGGCCACGGTGGAAGGCAATCAACTGGTCTGGAAGATCGGCAACCTGGATGGCGGCGAAGCCCGCAGCATCAAAGTCTATTTCCGGGCCGACAAGGAAGGCACGCTGGTTAATTGCGCCGTCGTCTCGGCTGATCCGCGCGTCTGTGCGGCCACCTTCGTGGGCAAACCGGCGTTGGCCATCGAGAAGAAAGGGCCAGCCACCGCCGTCCTCGGCAGTGACGTGACCTACAACATCGTCGTCCGGAACACCGGTACCGCCGTGGCGCGCAACGTTGTGCTGACGGATCCCGTGCCCAATGGCTTCACCGGACAACCGGTGACTCTCAATCTCGGCGACATTGGCCCCGGCCAGTCCAAACCGGCCAGCGTCACCTTCAAGGCCAACCAACGCGGCAAATTCTGCAACGTAGCCACGGCGAATTCCGCCAACGCGGGCAAAGTCAGCGCCGAAGCTTGCACCACCGTCCAGCAGCCCGGACTCAAGATTGAGAAATCCGGAACGAAAGCGCAAATCCTGGGCCGCAATGCCGATTACGAGATTGTGGTTTCGAACACCGGTGACACCACGCTCAACAACGTGGTCGTGACCGACACCGCTCCGTCGCCGACCAGCATCGTGGCCGCTCCGGGCGCAAACGTCAGCGGCAACACCGCCACATGGACCATTCCCGAACTCAAGGCCGGCGAGAAGAAGGCCCTCACCATCAAGCTGACCGCCAAGACAGCAGGTAATCACTGCAATACCGTGAGAGTCGCTGCTGGTGGCTTGAGTGGCAATGCGGAGGCGTGCACCGTCTGGCGCGGTATCGCGGGCGTGCTGCTCGAAGGCGCAGACGATCCGGATCCGATCCAGGTTGGTGAAACCACCACCTACACCATCCGGGTTACCAACCAGGGCTTCGCGGACATCACCAACGTGAAAGTTGTGTTTGATTGTGACGAGGAAGCTGCCCCGGTCAGTTCGCCGCAGGGCACGGTTGCCGGCAAGCGCGTCACCTTCCCGACGGTGCCGAGGATCGCGCCGAAGGCAAACGTGACCTACACGGTCATCGTTCGCGGCGTGAAGCCCGGTGACTCCCGTAACACCATCACCTTGACCTGCGAAGAACTGCAATCGCCAGTCATCAAGGAAGAAAGCACCACGGTTTACTAAGTCCTGGACAAACCGCCACAAGCTGGGCTGGCAGGCCGCGCGGCCTGCCAGCCTTCTTGCTAAAAACTCTTATGAAGACATGCATTTCATCAATCCTTGCGGTGACGGCGGCCCTCGTTTTGGCCGCTGGTTGCAGCAAGCAGGATTCCTCCGGTTCAACTCCTGCCTCGGAGACTGAAAAGGCCGCCGGCAGTATGGCCGAACAGTTGAAGGACACGGCAGCAACGGCGAAGGCATCGGCCGAGAAAGCTGCGGCCGAAGTTACGCAACAAGGCCAAACGGTTGCCGCCGAAGCCACCGGGACCGCGCAGACCCTCATTGACAAAGCCCGCACTCTGGTGACGGAAAAGAAATATCAGGATGCTCTTACGGTCTTGGGTCAGTTGTCCGACCTCAAACTGACAGACGACCAGAAGAAGCTGGTTGAGTCCTTGAAAACCCAGATTCAAAAGGCGATGGCCGGGCAGGCAACAACGGATGGCGCTTCGGCAGTGGGTAATCTTCTGGGGGGCAAAAAGTAAACTTCCAGACGTCGGAAGCCGAAGCTGCAAGAGCGCAGCGCATCAAACGGGAGATGCGGTGAGCGGGTCTATCCTGCGGTGATAGGTCCGTTCTTCCATAAGACAAAGGGATCGCCGTGGAGAGTCGCCCTTGCGTAATAATTAACCATGCGCCAAAGCGCAATCGGTAGGCTGAAAGAAGATGACGCGGATAGTCTTGGCTGAAGATCACTTTGTGATGCGCCAGAAACTGAAGCAGTTGCTGGCCGGCAGGGGAGATGTTGTCATTGTAGGCGAAGCTGAGGATGGCGAGGAGGCGCTGAAATTAACGCTGCAGTTGCAGCCGGATTTACTCATCACGGACCTTTCCATGCCCCGTCTGCACGGACTGGAATTGACACAACGCCTCCAGACGGAAAACTCGCCGGCTCGCGTCGTGATTGTGTCTGTGACGACGGATGAACCGTATGTGCTGGCGGCTTTGCGTAACGGGGCGCAAGGTTATGTCGGCAAGGATTCCTGCCGCGAGTATCTGCTCACAGCCGTTGATGTGGTCCAATCTGGACACCTGTATCTGGCGCCACCCCT
Source organism: Verrucomicrobiota bacterium (assembly GCA_014860005.1). The sequence goes on from JACZKP010000078.1 coordinate 2,461, forward strand.
TGATCCAACCCTGCTGACGCGTTCCCAATCCTCCCCGGACGCAGAGAAGTCCGAAGACACGATTACATCCGAGTAGCCTACGCCCGGGGCTTCCACTTTGGCGGGTTGGTAAATTCAACGAAGTTCATCCCGGCAATTTCCAGCGTGCATGAAGTTGGGGGAGCGGATTAAGCTGCCGCAACGGCGCACTTCCGTAACGCTGATGAACGCGACCCCGATTGCTGCCCCAAAGCCAACTGCCGTTCGCGGCGGGTGGTTGGGTTGCGCGCTGTTCCAGCACCGGCTGTTCCCCTGGTTCGTGCTGGGCATTTGTCTCACGGCAAGCTTCATCGCGTGGCGACTGGCGCGCGCGGAAATGTCTGCCCGCGAACTCGCGGGATTTCAACTGCGCGTGACCCAGATCACCGGTCGGATTCAGGAACGCATGCTGGCGTATGAGCAGGTCTTGCACAGTGCGCGCGGGTGGATGGCCGCACAACCCGCCGCCACCGCACGCCAGTGGCGAAGCTTCGTCACGCATTTGTCGTTGGAACAATTCCACCCCGGCGTCCACGGCCTGGGCTTTGTCGCGTATCTGCCGACGGAGGCAGTGCGTCCCCATACCAATATTTTTGGCAGCGAAGCCTTGTCCGTCCAGCCGGAGGCTTCGCGCACCAACATCTCCCTCGTTCAGTTCGTCCATCCCGCGTCAAATAACCACGCGTGGATCAACCTCGACTATGCGTCCAACCCCCAGTTGCGCCCGATTGCCCAAAGGGCCTGCGACGAGGGCGCGGCAATGCTCACCGGGCAACTGCAATTGAACGACACGGTTGACGCCCCCGCCAGAGTGGCCATGGTGCTGCCGGTGTTCCGCGAAGATTTGCCGGTGGCTGACCCCGCCTCGCGCCGGGCCGCCCTGGCTGGCTGGGTGTTTGCCGTATTTCACATGGATGAATTATTGGATGACATCCTGGGCCCGCGCGGGGCAGATGTGGATTTCGAGATTTTCGACGCGACGGAAGCTTCGGGAGAGCACTTGTTGCATGATGAAGATGGCATCTTGCGGGCGCTGAACCCGCCCCCCAGTGGTACGCGCGCTGAGACGTCCCGGCTGAACGTTGGAGGGCGGACGTGGACGCTGCATTTCTCAACGCAGCCCGCGTTTGGCGCAGCGCGGGAGCGCGGCCAACCGTTGACCATCCTGCTGGCCGGGATTTGCATCAGTCTGCTGGTCTTCGGCATCACGCTCTCACGGGCGGGCACACGCCGACGGGCGACGGAATTGGCCGAACAGATGACGGCCCGGCTGCGGTTGCAGGAACGCGCGCTGGCCTCCAGCGGCAGCGGCATCATCATCGCCGACGCCACCCAGCCTGATTATCCGGTGATCTTCATCAATCACGCCGTTCAGCAGACCACGGGATACGCGCCGGAGGAGTTGCTGGGGCGCAATTGTCGTCTGTTGCAGGGGGACGACCACGACCAGCCGGCCTTGGTGGAATTACGCGCGGCTCTGAAGGAGGGCCGTCCGTGCCGCGTCACGCTGCGGAACTATCGCAGGGATGGCACGCGGTTCTGGAATGAACTCAGCATTGCCCCTGTCCGGGAGGAAAGCGGGCGGCTGACACATTTCGTCGGCGTCAGTGAAGACATCACGGAGCGCTTGCGGGCCGCCGAGACGCTTGCCGAGTCGGAACGGTTCGCCCGGGCGACCATTGATGCGCTGGCGGCGCACCTTTGTGTTGTGGATGAGTCGGGCACCATCATCATGGTGAACCAGGCGTGGCGGGAGTTTGCTGCGGCCAATGCTCCGGCGCCGCAACATGCAGCGGTGGGGGGCAATTACCTGTCGGTTTGTGACGCGGCCGCCGCGGGTGGATCAAAGGACGCCATGGCTTTTGCCGCCGGGCTGCGGGCAGTCATTCGAGGGGAGCAGCCGGCGTTTGCCATGGAGTATGATTGCCACTCGCCGGTTGAACATCGCTGGTTCAGTTCCCGGGTAACGCGCTTTGCCGGAGCCGGCCCGACGCGCGTCGTCATTGCGCATGAGAACATCACGAAGCGGAAACTGGCGGAACTGGCCTTGGAGGAAGAGCAGCGTCGGCTGCGTCGGCAGACGCGTCGGCAGACCGCGCTGGCGGAGATTGAACTGGCCCTCAACACCCAGCAGGAGTTGCGCGCCCTGCTCGACCAAATTGTCAAAGTGGCCACCGAATTATTTCCAGCCACCGGCGGAGCTAGTGTCATCCTGTGGGACCAAGCCACGCAGATATTCACAACCAGTTCCTCGACCGTGCCCAATCAGGAGGAGGAGATGAGCGCCCGGCGCGTGCGACGCCAGGGCGGGGCCAGCCGCTGGATTGTGGACCACGCCGAAGCCGTGGTGGTGCCCGACACCCGGAACGATCCGTTTGAGGCCAATCCCATGCTCGCGGAGTATGGCTTTTGTGCTTATGCGGGCGTGCCTTTGCTGGCGGAGCAGGAAGTGCTGGGCGTCCTGTACGCCCTGGACCAATCGCCGCGCGAATATCCGCCGGATGACATGGATTTTCTGCGCGCTCTGGCTCATCGCGCCGCTGCGGCCATTTCCAAGGTGCGGCTCTACGAATCTTTGCGTCAGGCCAAGGACGTTGCCGAGGCGGCCAGCCAGGCCAAGAGTGAATTCCTGGCCAACATCAGCCATGAAATCCGCACGCCGATGAACGGCGTTATCGGCATGGCCGAACTGGCGCTGCAAACGCCCTTGTCGCGCGAACAGTACAATTACCTGACGGCCATCAAGAAATCCGGCGCTGCCCTGCTCGAAATGATCAATGATCTGTTGGACTTCTCCAAGATCGAGGCCGGCAAGCTGGTGTTGCACCGGGAGCCGTTTCTTTTGCGTGACAATGTCAGCAGCGTGCTGAAGTCGCTCGCTCCCCGCGCCCAACAGAAGAATCTCCACCTGACTTGGCAGGCGCATCCCCAGGTGTCGGATCATCTCGTCGGCGACGCGCTTCGGCTCAATCAAATCCTCCTCAACTTGGTGGGCAATGCGATCAAGTTTACGGAACAAGGCGAAGTGAAACTCGAAATCCGGCTGGCCGGCGCCGAGACCGCCCACTTTCGGCGAACGCCGCGATTCGAGGCCGCGGCTGCCTCGTTAGCGGAAACCTGCACCCTGCATTTTATTGTCAGTGATACCGGTATTGGTATTCCGCCGGACAAGCAGGCCGCCATCTTTGAGCCTTTCACGCAGGCGGACAGCTCCATCACCCGCAGGTACGGCGGCACCGGATTGGGATTGACGATATGCCAGAATCTCACGCGCTTGATGGACGGGCAGCTTTGGGTGGAGAGCGAACCCGGGCGCGGCAGCCGGTTTCATTTCACTGTAAGTCTTGAACTCGCGACGACCACGGCGATCAACCCTCGTGCAGTCGAAACCCCGGTGTCTGCGGCGGACATCGGGCCGCACCGTCCGTTGCACGTATTGTTGGCCGAGGACAATCCCATCAACCTGGAAGTGGCCATGGCCATTCTGGGAAAGCTCGGCCACTCCGTGTTGGTCGCCACCAACGGCCGGCAAGCGCTCGCCGCGCTCGATCATGCCACGTTTGATCTCATTCTCATGGACATGCAGATGCCCGGCATGGATGGCCTGGAAGCCACCCGTTTGATCCGCGAGCGGGAAAAGACCACGGGTGGCCGGGTGCCCATCATCGCCCTGACGGCCCACGTCCGGCCCAGCGACCGGCAGCGTTGCCTCGCGGTGGGCATGGACGATTACGTGGCCAAACCCATCCGCCGGGAAGACCTGCTGGCCGCCATCAGTCGCGCGTTGCCGCACGCGATTTCCCCGGTTCTGCCGTCTCCCGCTCTGGACCGCGACCGACTGCTTCGCGAACTCAACGGGGACACTGAGGTGCTCAGGCGCATGGCCCGGCTCTTAACCGAAACCACTCCCGGATTGCTCGCGCAAATCCGAACTGCGATTTCCACTCATGACGCTACCGCTGCCGTTGGCGCCGCTCACGTGCTGAAAGGCACGGCGCTGCAATTCTGCGCCACGCCCGCCTACACGGCGGCGCGCGATCTGGAGGAATCCGCCCGGCGCGGCGACTTGTCCGCTGCCACCACACACTTGGAGGATCTGGAAAAAAGCCTGGCCCGGTTGGACCAGGCGTTGAATCAGCTCGTCAATGACAAATAGGCCGCGCCAACCTTTTCCCAATCCGAATCGCCACTCCCCAGACGCCGCCTTTAATTGATGGATACGGCTGCGCTGTCCTGTCCTCGAACCGGTCCCCACAATTCTGGACATCTGGCCTGCGCATTGGCCCAAACAGGATGAAAACCCGCATGGCATCCTGACTGCTTGGTCGGAAGCATGATGGCGGTTTTACACATCTTGATGGCTCTGATTGCCGCCGGGCTGGTGGTGGAGTTGTTTGCCGCGGCCACCGCGCCGATTGGCTGCCAGGACGAGAATGGATTTCATCTCGGGTCGGAACGCAGTGACCGAGGTGACGACGCTCAGTCGGGCAATCCCGGTTAAGTCTGGCTTCAGACGAATCTTGAATTGAAGTTTTGTTCGCCCAAGGAGGTGAACAAGATGGCTCGGCCCCACGGCTCAGGTCGTGGTGCCGGCAAGCCATCCATTGAATAGTCCCCTGTCAGGAACTTGTGCGCCCGCTGCGCTCATCCGCGTGACGCAGCACCCCTGCGCGCCGCCTGCCGGGGGACTTTGGCTTTCCGCAGGCAGGCGGCGAGACTATGCGCGTTTCTTGACTGCCGCTCAACCAGACGTCGCTATGCTCTGCCGGCTGCCGCGATGAAGGGCTTGATCTCGTCCATCAAGCGGGCAAATCCCGCCAGTGATACCTGCTGCGCGCCGTCGCTCCACGCCTCGGCGGGATTGGGATGCACTTCGATCAACAGCGCATCCGCGCCCATGGCTACCGCACCTTTGCACATCGTCGTCACCAGATCCGCTCTGCCGGCGCCCTGGCTGGGATCTATGACGATGGGGCAATGCGATTCATGTTTAATGATCGGGATGGTGGCCAGATCAAGCGTGTTGCGCGTGTAGGTTTCGAACGTGCGGATGCCGCGTTCGCAGAACATTAAATTCGAGTTTTCGTTGGCGAGCACGTATTCGCCCGCCAGCAACCATTCCTCAATCTTCATAGCCAGCCCGCGCTTGAGCAGAATGGGCTTGCCCGTTTTGGCCGCGGCGATGAGCAATTGGAAATTCTGTGCGTTGCGCGCGCCAATCTGAATGATGTCCGTGTATTCAGCCACCAGATCAACATGCTGCTCCGAGAGCAGTTCGGTGATGACGGCCAACCCGGTGAGTCGCCGCGCCTTGTCGAGCAGCTTCAATCCTTTCAGACCCAGCCCCTGGAACTCGTATGGCGACGTGCGCGGTTTGAACGCACCACCCCGCAGAATCGTGGCCCCGGCCTGTTTCACGGCCTCCGCCGTCGTGAGCAATTGGCTCTCGCTTTCCACCGAGCAAGGGCCGGCCATGATTTGAAGTTTCTTTCCGCCGATGACGTGTTCGCGGACCTTGATGGCGGAGTCCGCCGGATGCGCCTCGCGGCTGACGAGCTTGTAGCGCTTCTGGATCGGCATGACGCTCTCGACCGCCCGCGGGAACTGGGCAATGAGCGTTTCGAGATTAGCGTGAGTCAGTTCGTCGCCGATGGCGCCGACGACGGTGCGAGCCACGCCGCGCATGACGTGCGGCGTGTACCCGAGCTTGCGAATTTCATTCAGGACGGCGCGCTCATCCTTCTTCGAGATGTGCGGTTTCAGTACGATGATCATAGGTTCTTTCCTGGTTGGCCGGGTTGCACGTCGCGGGGCACAAAAAAAGCCGCAGGCGTCGTGGCGACCTGCGGCGATGTTTTATTTCTCAGAGTTTATCGCAGCCGCAAGTACACGCCCGCCGGCCAAAAGTAGAAAAAGCAATACCGGCCGCCAAAGGCGTTGTTGACTTGCTGACTGCAACGATTCACGCGGCCACTCTACCAAAGCCGGCAGGGTCGTCAAGTCCGCTGAAAATCGTGAACGGCCATCCGGCGGGTACGGAAATTTCAGCCTGCAGACTCGCGTTCCAGCGCCGCCAGCACCTCGGGATCACGCACGTCCACCCAGCGGCCTTGGATTTCCAGGCCGGCGATTTTGTGCCTGGCGCCGATCATGGCGATAACGGCATCAGTTAGTTCGTACTCGCCGCGCGGCGATTTCTCCAGCCTGGCGGTGAACTCGAACACTGACGGGCGAAAGATATAAATACCCGCGTTATACCAGACTGGATCGCCGGGCTTGAGCCAGCCTTCGCGGCGCAGTTGTTCCACTTGCTGAAGCGAAGGTTTCTCAATAAGCCGGGTCAGACAAAATTGTTCGTCAAAGAAATTCAGCCCGCCATGGGTTACATCCTCGCCGCGCGTGACTGTGATGACACCGAAATAATTGTCTTCCGCAAAGCGCTGCACCATTTGCCGATATGTCTCCGGCTTCACAAGGATGTCGCCATAGGTCAGCAGGAACGGCGAATCGCCGACGAACGGCTTCGCCACCTCGGGCGCCTTACCCGTTCCGTTCTGGACCTCCTGCCGGCCAAAGGAGATTTTTGCGTTCCACTTCGCGCCGTCGCCAAAGTAATTCTCGATCACCTCCGCGCGGAAGCCCGTGACCATGAAAATCTCCCGCACGCCGGCACTGACAATGCCGGTGACGATGTGTTCCAGAATGGGCCGGCCCTGCACCTTGAGCATCGGCTTGGGAAGCTCATTGGTGAGTTCCTTCATGCGCGTGCCTTTGCCGGCGGCCAGAATGACTGCTTTCATGCTTCCCTCAGCATGAACGAGGTTTCACTCAGATGGAAAAGGAAAAATCTTCTCGCCGTGAGAATCAGGACTTGCACAATGCGGACCAGTAATCCCGATGAAACCGAGTCACTTTCCCATCATCATGGCCGAGACATTCTCTCCCGGAGCGCGAACAGCCATATCCCCGCGAACTGTGAATGCGGAACACGCGGACAAAGCTGTCCGCGCTCCTTTCGCTTGGCGACGTTGGCGATTTGTCCTCCCAGTTGCGACGTTGCTGGCGAGTCATGGTTTCGCCCTCGCCGCCGGCCGGCAACTCACCGGTGTTTATGCTCCGACGCCCACGCCGGCGCTCGCAGCAGCCGAAGCGCAAAAACGATTCGTGCTGCACGAAGGCTTTGAAGCACGAATCTTTGCCGCTGAACCGGATGTGGTGAATCCCGTCGCGATGACGTGGGACGAACGCGGGCGGTTGTGGGTGTTGGAACTCCACGAATACCCGATGGGCGCGAAGCCCGGCGAAAAACCGCGCGACCGAATCAAGATTCTCGAAGATACGAATAACGACGGCCACGCCGACAAGGTCACGGTGTTTGCTGATGGCTTGAATCTCGCCACCGGCCTGCTGCTCGGCAACGGTGGCGTCTATGTCGGGCAAGCGCCGCATCTCCTCTTTTTGCAGGACACGAATCACGACGACCGCGTGGACACGCGCGAGATTTTGCTCACGGGCTTTGGCTTGGAAGACCGGCATGAGTTGTTGAATGGATTTACGTGGGGACCGGACGGCTGGCTCTACATGACGCACGGCGTGTTTACTCATTCCAAAGTTAAGATTCCCGAGGCCACCGAGCCGGGCGTGATCATGAACGCTGCGGTCGCACGTTTCCATCCGCGCACCAAGAAATTCGAGGTCTTCGCCGAGGGCACGAGCAATCCGTGGGGCGTGGACTTCGACCGCTACGGCAATGCGTTCATCAGCGCGTGTGTGATTGATCACCTGTTTCATATCGCGCCGGGCGGCAGTTATCAGCGGCAGGCGGGTGCGCCGTCGAATCCCTACACTTACGAACTGCTGCCCTCGATCGTGGACCACAAACATCACATGGCGGCTTACTGCGGCATCTGCGTTTACCAGGGCGACCAATTCCCGGAGGAGTACCGCGGGCGCGTGTTCATGGGTAACATTCACCAGAACGCCATCAATCACGACCGGCTGATTCCGAACGGCTCAAGCTTCAAGGCCGTCGCGGAAAAGGATTTTCTCACGACGAGCGACGGCTGGTTCCGACCGGTGAGCCAGCAAGTCGGCCCGGACGGCGCGCTGTGGATCGCGGATTGGTATGACAAATATCCGTGCTACCAGAACGCGATGGCAGACCCGGAAGGAGTGAACCGCGAGCATGGTCGGATCTGGCGCGTGGTTTATGTGGGAAAGGAGGCTGGAAAGAAAGTGCCGCCGCGCCCGGATGTGAAAATGGATTTGGCGAAACTTCGAATGGCTGATCTTGCTCGACTGCTCGAGCACGCTAACCAATGGCAACGCCGAATGGCGCAACGTGTCCTCACGGACCGCATTCATGACAGAAGCTTGGATCGGTCTGGCGAGGTGAATACAGAAGACCCCAAGGCAGAGCTTCCCTTTCCGGGGATTGATGCCCTGATCTCAAAGGACAAACCCATTGAGGCGCGTTTCGCAGCGCTCTCGACCTGGTTCGACACCGGGCGGTTTCCGCACAATGTGAAGTTCCTGGAGGGCTTGTTGTCCGACACCGAGCCAGTGGTTCGTAAATGGGCGGTAATCATGACAACCGACTATATTCAAAAGCAAATCTTGGCTGCCCGCAATCTCCGCCAGAAGCGCGAACTCAGCACAAGGGAACAGGATTATTTTCAGAGAACCGTAGCACTCCTTGAACAGACAGCGGTTGACGCTGACGCCTCCGTCCGCCTCGCCGTCGCCACCGCCGTCCGTCAAATCGTCTCTAGTTCCCTCACCGTGAACACCGACGTCAACACCGACGCCCCGGTCGGAGACATTCTCGCCGCGCTGATCAGGTCGTCCGCCGACGCGAAAGACCTGCTCCTGCCCTACATGATCTGGCACGCGAGCGAGCCGCTTCTGGCGCATAATCCAAAACCTGGTCTGAACTGGCTCGCCGAAAACGGCCCGGTCACGCTCCCTTTGAGCGGCATCCTCACGCGCAAAGCCATGCGCCGGATTTGCGACACGCAGGAAATCCCCAAGCTCGATCTGGCCGTGAACTTTCTCGAAAGAATTTCCGGAGGCAACGTTGAACTCACACTCGCTGCGATTGACGGCCTGCTGGAAGGCCAGAAAGCCAGACCGTTGTTGTCCAGCGCGAATACGGAATCGTTGTTCGCCAAGCTGAACGAACAGTCCGATGCGCGAGTGAAGGACGGCGCCCGGCAGCTCGGCACGCTTTGGGGACACGCGGCATCGGTCCAGGCGACGTTGCGCGCCATCAACGATTCGGCGTTGTCGAATGAGAAGCGCCTCCAGGCCATCACTGCCGCCCGGCAGGTTCGGAGCGACGCAGCGCGCGAGGCGTTGCTGCAATTGTCTTCCGAAAAGAATCCCGAACCGCTCGTGATCGAGAGCATTCGCGCGCTTGGCGCCGTAGGCGGCGAATCGGTCGGCGACGAATTCATCAAGCATTGGAGGAATTATTCTCCCGGCGCACAGGCGGTGGCAGCGGAAGTGTTGGTGTCACGGCGGCCCTGGACGATTGCGCTGCTTTCCGCCATTGAAGCAAAGACCGTGGCGGCAGCCGATCTCCCGGCAGCGGCGATTCGCGCCCTGGGCCAGTCGAATGACCAGGCCATTCGCCAGCGCGCTACCGAAGTCATTGGCCGGATTCGCCCGCCGGGCGCGGACAAGCAAAAAGTCATCGAGGCGAAGAAACGGATGATTCTGCGGGGCGGCGAACCGGATTTGCGGGCCGGGCACGAATTGACAAAGCAGCATTGCCTGGTTTGCCACAAGCTGAATGGCGAAGGCGCGGAAGTTGGGCCGGATCTGACCGGTTCGGGCCGCTCGACGCTCGACGCGCTGCTGGCCAATGTGATTGATCCAAATCAAATCATCGGCAAGGGATTCGAAAACGTGGAAGTTGAAACCAAGGATGGCCGCAGCATCAGCGGACGGCTGGTTGAGGACACCGCTGCGCACGTGAAGCTGCTCGCCTCCGGCCCGAAAGAGGAAGTCATCGCAAGGTCTGACATCGAACACATACGGGTGAGCGAATTGTCCGTGATGCCCGAAGGATTGGAGCAACTACCGGACGCGGATTTCCGGAACATGATGCTCTATATCCTGAATCCGCCGCCGGAGAAATAGCCCATCCGGCGTTCGTCACCAACCACGAGTCAGCACAGCGCAATGTGGCCGGCGTTCGGCGTGATCACTGATTGCGCGTTACCGGGCGTCTGCCAGGCCGGGCGGCTTTAGCTGAATGATTTCGTCGCGCGTGAGTTCGATAGTGCCCCGGATGCGCAGCGGCGCATTGGCGCCGGTGCGCGCCTTTACTTCAACCTTGTAGCTACCCAGGGGCAAATCGCGTTTGAACTCCGGTCCTTGTCCGAACAACAGCACGGAACCGTCGGTGCGCTGCACCTGCCATTCCTGGGACGAAATTGCCGGACTGGCGCCGCGGGCCGGTTTAAGTTTCAGGCTGACCTCCACCTGGTCGTTGACCGGCGCCTTGCCGGTGCGGCTGGCTTCCAGCGTAAATCCACTCGCCACCGCCACCGGCACCACAGTTTGGGCCGCGTTTACGGGTGAAGCCGTTTCCGGCTTGCGCACCGGCACGTCCACTTGAACCACATTGGCAACGGGCTGCGTCACCCAGTTGGTTTTGAATACGAGCACCGGTACCCAGTTGGTCAAAGTGAGCGTTTGCAGATTGGTTTGATAGCGGGTTACCAGATTGGTTTGCGTCAGATCCCGCACCACGGTGTTCGTCAAGGTTCGTGTCAGCCAGTTGGTCTGGTGAACCTCGATTACGTTCGTCCGGAAGGCCGGGTAATAATTGGTGCGATAAACACTGATGAAAGTATTCGTGGGAACGTACACTTCGATGTGGTTGGTGATCACCTGCGGCACGGGGACGGTGTGAACCAACGTCACCATTTCAACACCGGGCGGCGTGGCGGTTTGGGTGTTGTTTGCCTCACCCGACATTGGATATGCCAGGCCGAGTGTGAGAAGCACCAGACCGGCTGCGGGAATGGCGCGCCGGGCAGAATTCGTTGCATTCATGATTGCTAATCGGACATAAGTTTGCGGCTGGACGAAATCGGGATCGTCCCACCTTTCGCCCCACCTTTCGTTCAACATCGTGCGTTTGTTCCACTCGGGCGGCAAAGACCGGTGTAAATCGCCGGTTGTTTCCGCCCGAACACATCTTCATAGCAGATTTGTCGCCATGGAATCGCCTGGCCGCGCCCCGACCGTAAGTTCGTTACTTGCAAGTCCCGTTATGAATCGTTTTCTGCCCGATTCCTGGGCACGCGATGCTCATTCCTGGCCGGACGGACCGCGCCATTGCCTTTCATGACCCCAGACTGGATTTGTCCTTCCCCCCGCGCGAATCAGTGGCGTTGATTTTGCTCCTGGGCAGCCTGATGTGCTCTTGGCGATGACGAAAGCCCAGGGATTCCTCCGTGTGAGCGGAAACTGACTAGCGATTTTCCCCCTTTTTCTTGAGATTGAATCCAAGCCGATCAGTTGGCATGATCACGGCCATGAAAGTCTTGGAACTCAATCACGTGGCGTTGCATGTCGCCGATGTCCAAAAGAGCGGCGAATTCTACCGCACCGTGCTGCAGCTTGTCCCAATCCCGCGTCCGGCTTTCACCTTCGAGGGGGCGTGGTTCCGGTTGGGAGACAATCAGGAACTGCATCTCATCGGCGAACGTTTCGGACCGGTGATTTCCCGCAAGCGCGGCAATCACTTTGCCCTGCGGGTGGACGATCTGAATTCGTGGGAAGCGCACTTCCAGAAAGTCGGGGTCGAGTTCCGTCCCCGCAAACAGCGGCCCGATGGCGCCTGGCAGGTTTTTCTCCCCGACCCGGACGGGCACGTGGTGGAATTGTTCACGCCACCAGCAGTAACCGGCGTGTAAGAATTAGTGGAACCCTGACCCAGTCGCGCCCGTGTGAGGCAGGGTAGGGTTACTTCAGAATCCCATTCGGGCCATTTCGGTTTGGAGGGCCATCTGGAACTGCTGCACATCCGCCGCAGAAGGTTTGTAACCTTGCTGCTTCGGAATCACGCCCAAGCGTCCGGTTTGGTCGAGATACCAATCCGCCTGTTGGCCGTCACTAAACGCGACGTTGCCGCTCACCAGCGCACCGGGTCGCGCCAGTTGATCCACAGTCACGGAAACACGGCCTGCGCCCGGAGGTGGCGTCGGCACGGGGGCAGGCAGGTCGGCGGCAGCGTCCGGGATGCCGGCATTTGCCGTTTCGCCGCCCGGCGAACCAATCGCCACAGGGGACTTGGGTGGTTCGGGGTCAATTAGCGTGAGTTTGAGGTCGTCCACCAACAACCTCACTTCCATGTAGGTGAGACGGACGCCCAACTCGGCGGCGAGCCGGTTTTGGATTTCAGATAGCTTCAGCCCATCGGCCACCCATCCGGTGACCGTCTGCCGTTGTGTCTGGTCTAAATTCATAGCTTGACTGGCCACCTATTCTGCGGGCTTCCGGGAAGATGGAAATGAAATTCTGCGACTCCAGCCCGTGGTCCGCACAGCAAGAAAAGTTCAATGAATGACAATGGGCGTGTGGTTGACCGGATCTGATCGTGCGATAAAGGAGGTGCGATTGCGGTTCTGTGGTCCGGGGTCGTTGGGGTAATGGGGTAAAACGGGGTGGACGCTCCCGCACTCGCGCTCGCGGTCCGACGGGGTGAAAGCCAGGGTGTCGGGCCGCGATTGCTTTTCCAGCAGCAAATCCGATTGATTCCAACTCCGCTTCGTTCCTCTCACCGTCCGCTCAGGCCCGCCCGTCTTGGTGCCCGGCGGATCACACCGGGTTCAGCCAATCCTTCAGCGTGTTCAGGTCATTCCGAAACGCATCGCTCAGGAATTTGCGGTCGCGGCTGCCGCCGTCGTATTCAACATGCACGGAAAGCGGACCGGCGAAGCCCGATGCTCGGAGCTGAGCCATGACCTTTTTGTCCACGCGTCCGGCGCCCAGCGGCACGGTTCGTACCCGGCCCTTGACCCAATCATAATCCTTCACGCAGACGGCCGTGACGTGTGACTGTACGAGTTGCAACTGCGCGGGCCAAGCGAGGGCGGCTTCCACTTGCGCGTGCCGGATGTCGTAGGCCAGGCCGATGTCTTTGGGATCGTAATCCTTGATGAGGCTGTAAATGTCCCACAACGACGCGCCCACCATGTTGGCCCCGGCGTGATTTTGATAGAGGCCGCTGATACCGGCATCGCGATTAAGCGCCACAAGGTCTTTCAGCACCGGGCGCAAAGCTTCCATCTGCGGCCAGATCGGCTGCTTCAAATCGTATCGCCACCACAGCATCCGGTAGCGTTGGATGCCGAGCTTGGCCGCCGTGCGGAGGACTTTTTCGGTGTGCGGCTGCTTAACGCTGTTGACGCCGGAAGTCAGGATGGTGATTTCCAGACCGCGCTTTTTCAAAGCCTCGACGAGTTTCGGTAAATCGTCCTCAACGCGCTCCGGCAACACGTGGCCGCCTGGCCGCACCGTTGCCTCAATGCCTTGGTAACCCAGTTCCGCGATGAAATCCGCCGTTTCATCATAGCTGAGAAATTGTAGCGGCTTCTCGAAGGCGCAGATTTTCCATGGCCCGGTTTTGTCAGTTGCCGCCCCGGACAGCGCACCGGGAAGCGCCGTTGCGGCGGCGGCAAACGCAGCGGTGTGTTTCAGGAATTGACGGCGGTTCAGGTTGGAATTTGTTTTCATAGAGTTAGCGGTCAGGTGGCTCGGTTTGGATGACCAAAAACATGCACATAAGCAGGAAACAACGGTTCGAAGCGACTGGTGGCGAACCTCTCTGCATAATCTTCACCCTTGCTGGAGCCTCGATGTTTTTGGTGAATGTAGTCATAGTGGTGGCCCAGCTCGTGCAGGAAAACGTGCAGGAGCATGAATGCCCGAGCCTGCGCTTCCGTGAACCGGCATACGACGTGATCCGCCATCCGGTCGTAAGCGACGCCCAACCTTTCAAAAACATCCTGGTGAGCATCAAAATACGGCGTGGCGATCTCTGTCCAGAGGTCATCCCGCCAGGCATGAAGAAAAATAGCCCCAGTTTCCTCGCGATGGTAAAACTGATACAAACCATCATAGCCATCGCTGTGACTCGCCAATACGATGCGCTCCAATCGTTCGGAGTAGCGATGCCAGTCTGGAACGAGGTCAACGAAAGCCTGCACGTCGCGCTTGCTGACCACATGACGGCATCCAGGTCCTGGTGACTCACGGTCTAGAACATACCCATCATGTCCAGTCGGTCGGTGGCGGTTCTTACGCTGAACACGTCCGGCTTTGACTTTTGTGGCAGTGCGTCGGTTGAAACTGGTATGCATGGTCGGGCGGCCTAAGCGCCAGCCAGTGACTCTAAACCGGACCGACGCCAAAGCAAACTCCGAAGCAATGCAGGAGGTGACGGGGTGACGGGAATTGGATGACCGAAGTGCCCCAAAGCGTTTCCAAGGGTTTCCTGCCACCCAGCATGGCGCCGCCTATTACGTCTGCTGAGTCTCCTCGCGACAAGCCCGGTTGGCCTCGGATTCAAGCGGCCTTGCCGCCGGGTTGCAGTCTGCGGCCAAAATGACATTCTGTGCGGGTGAATGAATCGCTTACTCTATTACTGCATGAGTTTCACCAAAAGCTCGGCGCTCGGTTTGCCGCCCTCCATGGTGCCGAGGTTGTCGCGGATTTCGGCGACATGCTGGCGGAACACGCGGCGCTGCGGGAAAGCGCGGGGGTGATTGATCTGAGCTTTCGCAGCCGGCTTTGCCTGCTGGGCACGGATCGGGTGCGCTTCCTGCATGGCCAGGTGACGAATGATGTGAAGAATCTCACTGCCGGCGAGGGCTGCTATGCGGCGCTCGTCACGGCGAAAGGCAAAATGGAGAGCGACCTCAACGTTTACGCGCTTCAGGATGAGTTGCTGCTCGATTTCGAGCCGGGGCTGACCGCAAAGGTTTCGCAGCGCCTGGAGAAATTCATCGTGGCTGATGATGTCCAGGTGGTGGATGTATCGCCGCATTACGGATTGTTGAGCGTGCAAGGGCCAAAGGCGGAAGCCGTCGTGCGTGGTCTGGGCCTGTTCGCCGAGGTTCCCTCAAAGCCGCTTCAATTCATCAAGCACTCCGGCCAATCGCTTGGAGAGGTTTACCTCATGAACCAGCCACGGCTCGGTTCCGTTGGTTTTGATCTGTTTGTGCCCACGACTGCGTTGGTGGAGATGGCGGAGAAACTCATCACGACCGCCCGGGCGAACAGCGGCCAACCGTGCGGGTGGAGTGCTTTCGACACGGCGCGAATCGAGGCGGGCATCCCGCGCTTTGGCGCAGACATGGACGAAACCAATCTGCCGCTGGAATGCGGCATCGAAACGCGCGCGGTCAGTTACCGGAAAGGCTGTTACATTGGTCAGGAAGTCCTCAACCGCATCCACACCATCGGTCATGTGAATCGCGAACTGCGCGGCCTGCGTCTGGCGGATGATTTGCAGGCGTTGCCGGTAAAAGGGGACAAGTTATTTCACGCCAGCCGGGAAGTCGGCAGTGTCACGAGCGCAATTTTGTCGCCGACGCTCAAAGCGAATCTGGCACTGGGCTATGTTCGGCGCGAGGCCAACGCGATTGGGACTGAGTTGACGCTCCAATCCGTCCACGGAGAATCGCGCGCCCTCATCGTGGAACTACCGTTCGTTAAGTGACGCGGGTGGGAGCGGCCCGCAGTTCAACGCCCGACGTGGGCCTCCTCCAGGGTCCAATCGTTGCGCCCTTCTGGATGACAATGGCAATGGGCCGCGAAGAAACCGCCGCGATACCGCCAGAACCAGGGCCAGATTTTTTCCCGATCCGTCTGTGGCAGTTTCAAGCCATCCAACGCAGCGCGCGGGAAGAATTGAAATCTCCCCTCGGCATGAACGCGTGGCAGCGTTGTTAGCTTCGGCTTTACCTCGAACAAAAACATCAGCCAGTGGGCGTTTCCCTGATAGCCGTGCTCGCTGACAAGGCCGGCCTGATGCAGATCGTGCGGCTGCAGTTGCAGACCGATTTCCTCGCGCGCCTCGCGGCAGGCACAGCCGTAGGGCGACTCACCATCGTCCGTGTGGAGTTTACCGCCGGGCGGACTCCACAGGCCGCGATTTGGCTCCTGCGCGCGTTCCAGCAGCAGCACTTCGTCGCGATCGTTAAAGCAGTAGAGCAGCGTGGCAATTCTGTACGGCAAATTCACCCGGTCAGTGAATCAATTGCCGGAGCGTCACCAAAGCAAAATCAAACTGCGGGGGCGTTCACCGCGCTTCCTTTGCATCGTGCGGATCACCGCCAACGGTGGATGGTCAAGCCAGATGCGCGTGTGATTATGGCTCGGGAATCGCCCGAAAGAAGCGGCTCGATTCGGAGGGAACAACTTGAAACTCGTGTTCGAAAGCTGTGCCGGAGTTCGTCAGGATGGTCAGGGTCATCCATTCCTGCAAGGTCGTTGAGGTTTGAAATCTTTCTAAGGACCATTGATTTGTGCGCCTGGTAGGGGAGCGACAACACTGCCAGTTTATGACTTACGGAACCACGATCTGTTTCCAGAGTTTTCGATTTGCAGGCCGTTTTCAGTGAATCTATAAAAAAAACGGCGCTTGTCGGTGCGCATTTTGTATAAGCCACAGGCTGATTAGGAAAGCAACTCCCTCCACCTCCCCAACTGCTTCGCCACTTCCTTCGTGCCGGGGGCACCGGGGAGATTGCGTTTGGCCATCGCGCGGGTCACATCGAACACGCCCAGCGCGTCGCGGCCAAAGGTTGTGTCCACGGATTGCAAGTCGGCGAGGGTGAGTTGGTTCAACGCTTTGCCTTCGCCTTCGGCCAGCGCCACCACGGCGCCCACCACGTGATGGGCTTTGCGGAAGGGTATGCCTCTTTGCACGAGGTAATCCGCAAGGTCGGTCGCGAGCAATGCGGGGTCGCTCGCGGCAGCGAGGCACGCCGACTTGTTGACCGCCGTGTGTTGCAGCATGGCGGACATGAGCCGCACGCAGGCGCGCACGGTGTCGGCGGTGTCGAACAGCCGTTCCTTGTCCTCCTGCAAATCGCGATTGTAGGTCATGGGCAGGCCCTTGAGCAGCGTGAGCAGCGCCACGAGGTTGCCATACACGCGCCCGGTCTTGCCGCGCGTCAACTCGGCCACGTCGGGATTTTTCTTCTGCGGCATGAGCGACGAGCCGGTGGTGTAGGCATCGGCGATCTTGATGAAGTTGAACTCCGCGCTGGCCCAGAGAATCACGTCTTCTGCGAGGCGCGACAGGTGCATGGCGAGCACCGCCCCGGCGGCGCAGAATTCGATGGCGAAATCGCGGTCGCTCACGGCGTCCATGGAATTTTGCGTGAGTTGGACCTTCCCGGCGGCGTCCACGAAGCCGAGCAGCTTGGCGACGAGCGCGCGATCCAGTTTCAGGGTTGAACCGGCAATCGCGCCGCTGCCGAGCGGGCAGACGTTCACGCGCGAGTAACAATCCCAGAGCCGCTCGCAATCGCGTTCGAGCATCTCGACGTAGGCGAGCAGGTGGTGCGCGAAATAGACGGGCTGCGCGCGTTGCAGATGCGTGTAACCGGGGATGATGACGTCGGCGTTGTGTTCGCCGAGGGCGACGAGCGAGCGTTGCAAGCCGACGATCTCGCCGAGCAGCGCGAAGATTTCGTCGCGCAACCAGAGCCGCACGTCGAGGGCGACCTGATCGTTACGCGAGCGGGCGGTATGGAGTTTCGCGCCGGCTGGCACGCGTTCGGTGAGCGTGGCCTCGATGTTCATGTGAACGTCTTCGAGTTCGGGTCGCCACTTGAATTTCCCGGCTTCGATTTCCCGCGCGATGGCTTTCAGGCCGCGCGTGATGGCGGCGAGTTCCGTCCGGTTCAACACGCCGATCTTGCGCAGCATGGCCGCGTGGGCGAGCGAGCCGAGGATGTCGTGCTGCCAGAGCCTCCAGTCAAAGGAAATGGATTCGGAGAAGCGCGCCACGGCGGCGGCCGGGCCGGCGGCAAACCGGCCCCCGCGGGAAACAGGAGAGGATTTTTTCATGCGATTCAAGCGGAGCGAATGTGCGCCGCAAGCCGCCAAAAGTCACTCCCAATTGCAGCGGGGAACGGTCGCCCGACAGTCAGCGGGATGCCATCGGATTCAAGGCAGCAGCGTGACGCGCAAGCGCAGGAAGCGTTGGGGCGCGGCGGCGGTTTGTGTGTCGCAGAAAACGACTTCTTCCACCCCGTTGCCCAAATCATTCGTTTGGACCGGCTCGGTGGCAACCGCGGTCCACGCCAGCAAGTTGTCGCTGGCGAGGAGTTCGTAGAGCAGACCGCCACTGAGGGCGGGCCGGCGGAATTGCAGCGCGGGGTAAGTGTCCGAGCCGTTCACCGACCAGACGAAACGGATGTCCGGCGCGTCCGCCTCGAAAGGCGAAGTGGCAAAGGCGAATTCACTCAGGTTGTTGAAACCGTCCCCGTCCGGATCGGCGGTGGGATCAGAAATGGCGGGGTTGACCTGTTGGGCTGACGTGAAGTTGGCCTGCACCCATGCGGCGTAAGTGCCGGGTGGAGCCGGTTCATCCGCGCCGGGGGTGCCGCCAATCACGCGGCTGGCCAGCCAGTTGGTGGCGTTGCCATGATCCGGGTTGAGATTCGGCTGGCGCAACACGAGCGATGGTCCCGCCCCGTCGGGCGCGGTCGGCCACGGTGGACCGTCGTCGTAGGTGAAATCGCGCAAGTCAACCGAGCCGGCGAAGGCGAGTGTGAGGCGTTCTCCGGCATTGTCCAGTCGCCCGCTGAATGGGCCAAGGACCGGGAGGTTGCTGCCATAGCGCGCGGTGAATGCCGCCAGGTTCGGCGACACGGCGATGAATTCGCCCGGCGCAAGGAGGCTGTTTTCTGGAAACGTGAAGCTGATGCCGCGGGTAAAACCCACGTCGGTGAGGTTGATCGGATTGAGGCCGGTGTTCTTCAACTCGATGAACTCGAAATCATTTTTGTTCGTCGAAACCGCCTGCTCCGCTGGCGTGGCAGGATCGAGCGGATGATAATGGATTTCGCTGATGACAAGTTTGTCCAGCAGGTCCGGGTGTGGAATGGCGGTGGTGGGCGAGAACTCGACCGGCAACGACCAATGACTCCAGCGGCCCGAGTTGTCCTGATGCCGCACGCGCGCGCGATAGGTCTTGCCCACGCCAGCCACGTGGCTGGGGATGCGGATGGCGCTAGGCGCGCTGGTCAGAACTTCGGAGGTCCACACCGCTTTAATCTCGTACTTCGGCGCACTACCAGGAACATGACCGGGCAGGCCGGGTGCAGAGATTTCCGCCAGCCGCCATTGCAGGGCGGCAAACGTGTCCGCGCCCTGCGGATCACTGAAGGCCGACGAAGTGAACGACAAGTCATTCAGCGGGAAGTTGGCAACTCCAGTGTGGATTACGATGGGTCGCCCGGGGATGTCGGCATCGGCCGCTTCAGAGTGCAGGTATTGATAGCCGTAGCCGAGTTGATTGCCGTTGTTGACGGTCCACGCGCCTCCGGGCCAGGCGTTGATGGCGTAGTCGCGGAGATAATTCATCGAATCCTCGTGGCTGGCGTGGCCGGTGAAGCCCGGCGAGCGCAACCAGCGCGTCCACGAACCACCGAAGCGACTGTCGGTAAAGGGCGACCAGAAGAAATTGCCTTTGTGGCTGGTCTGACCGCTGTGGCTGCTGGGATTACCCTGAGTGCGCGGGTGCATGTTCCATAACGCGGCATCAGCATTGGCCCAGGTTTGCGTCTGACCAACCGGATGAACAATACGCGCGAACTCCTGGATGAGTTGTCCCATCTGACCACCGGTCGGGCTGCTGTCTGAGGCGACGAGATCAAGCAGTTCCCGGGCGCGATTGCGGTATTGGAGCGCGAGGGCCGGTTGTTCGAGCAGGACCTTGTGTGCATGGATCACTCCCGGATACGCCGTCCCGTTGATCGTGGTGGTCCAATGGCTTTTGGCGATGAACATCATGTCGAGATCCCACGGCAGCACGAGCCAGCGATTGTCGCTGGAGCGGTGATAGAAATAATGATTGTAACCGCCGCGCACGTCCACGTTGCCGATGAGGCGATTCAGGGCGTGGAAGGTGTAATAGTTTTCCAGGTCCAAATTCGCCTCCCACCACGCTTGCGACGGCGAGCTATTGACGTGGGCGTTGCGGAATGTGTTCCAGTCCGAGGAATCGAGGGCTTGCCCCACGCCCTGATGCTTCTTGTCGCCGGCGTTGCCTTCGATCTTATAGACGTTGCCATCGGGCAAACTGCGTTCGTCGAGGAACGAACCACTGATCGGTTCGAGGGCGAGGTAAAGCCCCCAGAAATCGCCCGCGTATTGTCCGTCGGCGTTGCCGATGGGATCGTTGATCACACTGCCGGCGGGCGGCGTTTCCTGCGCGCCACGAACGACGCGGAAATGATAATAGTGCGTGTTGGGCGAAGGGACACCGGCGAGTTGATAGATTTTGTAGCCCACCGCCTCCTCCACACCCGCCATGCCGCGATGCAAAGCCGCCCACGGACTGGAGCATCCTTCCGCCGAAAAGGACTTCCACGTTTCGGCGTAAGGCTGATTGAAATTATCGCGCGCCGATAGATTGCGGGAACGGTTGAAATAAAACCGCCACTTGTTCTTGCCCGAGACGTAGGTGGAAGCCTCGCCGCGATTACGAAACTCAATGTGATCATACACGACACCGCGACTCACAAAGGTTCCGCGAAAACGGACATTGTCGTAGCCGGAATTATACTGGCAGTTGATCACATCCGTGCCGCTGGCGATGAGGGTATAGGCGGGCAATTCACCCAGCAGACTGGCCGGAGAAGTCGTGATGGGCGTTGACCCCGGATTGAACGCCCCCGACCAGTCCGGCAATTCGCCATAGACGTAATAGGCAAAGTTCGGCTGTTCATCATCAGCGTAGGGCACGGTCTGCGTGTTACCCAAGGCGTCGGCGAAGGTGATGCGATAGCGGACCAGGCGGCGGTTGATTTGCAGCGCGCCCGGCAACACCGCGGTGTAAATGGAATCTCCGGCCACCTCATCGCCGCTCGTGCCATCATCCACCATCGGCACGGTCGTCCAGGAATTTGCATACGCGGCGTCCGTCAGCCGGACGTACGCGCCCGGATCAACCGTTTGATAAGCAAACGTCACCGCCGCCATGCCGTCGGGATCGGTGATCTTGGCGGTGATCGTCACCGGGACGCCGGGCGCGGGCTGCATGGGCACGTGGGCGACTTGACGAATTTGCGGAGGAATCTGATGCGGCTCGCGGTACGCGGCGTTACGAGCCCCGGGAGTCGGCTCCGGCCCGGAACCAGCCGGAATGGACTGTAATTCGAGATCAAAGTAGTAATCGGAGCTGGTGATGGATTGGTTGATGGAGTGAACAGCGATGACGTTGTCGCCGCCGAAGAGATACGCGGCGGTGTTGAACAGCGTTATTTCCTCCCAAGCCGTGGCCGGATGATCGCCGCTGGCGATTGCGCCGTAAGCGAGTTGTCCGGCAGGTACATTGCGCCGCGTCACTTCGTTGCCGTTGAGCCACACCACCACGCCATCGTCGTAGTGCAACCGTAGTCGGAGCTGGTTCGGAATACTGTCGGCCGACACGGTGAACGCCTTGCGATAATAGACTGTGGAATAACCCGTGACTCCGGTGCGACGGCGCATATCGCTGAGAGTGGTGTTCATCGTGTAACCGCCGCCGTAACCAAACGAGGCATTGCCCGTCAGCCACTCTCCATCCGGGTATGCGAGCGCGCGCCAGGCTTCCACGGGTGCGGAGGCTTCGTTGGTCCCCTTCGCGTAACGCCAGCCGGTGGCAGACGCGGGAATATAAGTCACTGGCGCGGACGGCGTGCTGCCGCCGGAGGACCGCCACGAACCGGCCAGATCGTTGTCGAGCGAAGGATGGATGAATTCCGCGGAATTGCCTGCGCCATCCGCGCCGGTCGGCCACGGAAAGCCGGCCCGGTAATCCACGCGGTCGTGCAACGCGCCGGTCGCATCGCGCAGTTCGATGGTTTCACCTTTCGAGGAAAGTTTGCCCGACCACGGCCCCAGCGCGTTGACGCCGTATCTCGCCAGCAGCACAGCGGGATTCTCTCCCACCACCAGATAGCCAGTGGCCGGCAGTATGGTGTTGGAAGGGAAGGCGAAGTTCACCGCGCTGGCGAGCGTCCAGCCGGACAGGTCGAGCGGTGCATCACCGGGATTGTGCAGCTCAATGAACTCCTCCAGCGAAGTCCGGTCGCCGGGTTTGTAATGAAACTCATTGATGACTGCCGTGGTGGGGACGGGCGCGGTGGTGGTGAAAGTTTCACTCGACGCAGCCCAAGCGTCGCCAGCGGCATTCGTCGCATAGCAGCGGAAGTAATAGGTGGTGTTGGGCAACAGCCCCCCGACGAACCGCGTGAACGTGCCGGATTGAATCCCAAGATCGGCAGCGGCATCCCACGCTCCAGCATTGCTGCCGCCATCGGTGCTGCCGTAAAAAATCGTGACTTGCGGTGGGTCGTTGCCGGTTTCAGTGACTTCGCCGCGCAGATTGGCAGTCGTGCCGGTGATGCCGTTGGCAGCGCGATTCGCCACGACCGGCGGCGCAATGGTCCAGGTGACAAAACTGAGCGAAGTTGCCGCCCATCTTTCTCCGCCGGAGTTCGTGGCGAAGGCGCGGAAGTAATACGTCGTCGCCGGGTTCAAGCCCGTGACCGTCGCACTCCCGCTGCCGGTCTGTTGACCCAAGGAAACTGAAGCCGCCCAGCCGGCCACGCTGCTGCCACCGTCGGTTTCGCCGTAGAATATCGTGACCAACGGCGGTTCGCCGCCGGTCGAGAGCACGTTGGCGCCGAGCATGGCGGCGGTGGCGCCAAGATTCACGGCGGCCACTGTTTCCACCTGCGGCGGTTCGGGCATGGTTTCAAACGATGCGGCGGGAACCACCCACGAGAGGCCGGCGCTGTTGCTGGCCCGCGCAGTGAAGAACCATGCGCTGCCCGGCGTTAAATCCCTGATCGCTGCGGCGAACGCGGCGGACTGCGTGCCGGGTAATGTCAGGGAATGTTGCCAGTTGGCCGGGGTGATGGCGCCATTCTCTGTGCCCCAAAAAAACGTGACGGTCGGTGCGCCGTCCCCGACCTCCAGCACATCGCCTGTGAGCAACGCCGACGTACTGGTGATGTTGGAGGCGGCCAGATTGCCGAGCGTAGCCGCGCCGGGCTGACTGAGCGGTTGGGCGTCGAGCCGGATGTCATCAAAATGCGAACGCCCGGCCCCACGCGCCCACAGCAGGATGCGAATGGTCTGGTCGACCGCCGCCGGACTGTCGGGCGTGTCGAACACCAGCGGCGGCGCATCGGCGAAGGACTGCGTCGGCAACGTGGAGGCATCGAAGATTCCGGTGGCGTGAATCGCGCCGGTGGCATCGGCCAGCAGATAATGCGACTGGTTGCCGGTCTGGGTGTGGTTGTTGCGGTTGCCCACCGCCACCGTCAGCGTGTAGCGGGTATTGGCCTGATAGGTGGCAACGAGGTCCTGCCACACGTCGTGGTTCAACTGCATACCGAGATGGTCCGTCCCCTCGGCGGCAAAACCAGTGATGTATTCCTCGAAGGCATTGCCGTTATTTGGTCCGCCGGTTTCCTTCCATTCGGGCTCGAGATCGTTCGTCCACTGGCCGGCGGAGATGTTATTGGTTTCAAACGAGAAGTCGCCCACGGGTAACGGTGCGGCGGTCAGTTGAAACTGAGGCAACATCAGCACCCCGGAGAGAACGACGAAAGCAACAAATTTCATGAAACGAAGCGCTTTGACACGCCCGTAAGATACCGCAAGCCGCATGAGGGTAAAGTTCCGGTTGGACCACCATTTCGGGGGAGTGGCGGCAGCACGCACGTCCGGCCGAGGGAGCGAACCATGCCGGTGCGGATGACTGCCTTGCGTTACTGACGCACCCGTCAAGTCAGAATGATGGGGTCAAAATCATTTTGACCTGATTATTCTGACCATCATTCCCTTGCCAAACATTCCCCTGACGAACTGGTTGACAGCACGAACGGGTGGAGAACAACTTCGCTTGAAACGCTTGCTCCCACCTCGGTTCTCTCCGCAATAGAGTGTTAACGTCCCTCATCCCTCACCCGATCTGCGACCACCCGGTCTCGCTTCCGCGGGCAAAGGCCAGGCGCAGGGGGAGAATTGTTCGGCAGTTTGATGCGCAACCGAGCCAGCCCGCCCTTCGTGAGCCGAAAAGCTGCGCAAGTCAATTGCTCCTCAGAAACGCAAGGCTGTCCCATCAAAAGACACGCGGCAGCGGCTTGACGGACGGTTTCCACCGGCGCGATGCTGGCCGGGAAGATGACAAACATTCGCTGCTTAGGGAGTATCGTTGCCGGACTGGTTTCGGGATGGGCGCTCACAGCCGCCGCCAGTGCGCCGGACGCCGCGACGGTCCATGCCTGGTTCAAAGGCGATCAAGGACTCGCCGTTGCCGCCGACCAGTATTTCATCACCGCATGGACCAATCTGGGCACTGCCGGCACCAACGCGACCGCCACACAAGCGTTGCGAAATTTGAACCGCCTCACCCGCTCACCGCAGAAACTGTATTTGCTCACCGCCGCCGGGAGTAACACGGCAGCCATCCGCTTCAGTGGTACCGACGGCATTTGGTCCGCCAAAGCGGATTTCGGCATCATTGCCACCAACCGCACGCTGGTCTTTTGCGCCCGAATTCTCAGCGCCGCCGACTTGGGATTCTTGTTCGACGCCACTTCATTCACGCCCGGCTTGATGCGGGCGCAGGTGAGGACTGGTTACTGGCACGTCGGCGCGTCGGGCGGCACGGGCACCAGTTACGGCCCGACCTTGGGCATTCCAACCACCACCGTCACCACGAACGAATGGCAGATTCATACATTCATCGCGGTAACGAACGGCGGCGTGGCGAAGTTCCAGCATTTCATCAACAGCACACAAGTCGGCGACGTGCCGGTGGCCACGAACGGTTCACTCAGCGGGTTGATGATTGGCGCGAATGTGGCGCAACAGTTCGGCATTCAGGCTGACGTGGCGGAAGTGCTGGTGTTTGATCGCGCGCTGGACGTTACCGCGCGCACGAGCGTCGAGAGTTATCTCTCCAACAAATGGGCGGGCGTGGTTGAGGACCCGGACGCGCCGCCGCCACCTTTGCAGGATTTCGTGCCGGTGTTCGTCGCCGGTGAATCGGGCTACAATTGCTTCCGCATTCCGGCGCTGGTTACGACCACGAACGGCACGGTCATCGCCGTGGCCGATGGCCGCCTCTCCGGCTGCGGCGACATTCCGAATCCCCTCGACCTCGTCGCGAAGCGCAGTTTCGACAACGGCAAAACCTGGGGGCCGCTGCAAATTATCGCCAACTACGGCAGCGATCCAAACGACCGGGACACGTATCCGCGGAACGGACTGACCAACATCGCGCGCGTGGCGGGCGGCGACGCGGCACTTCTGCTGGACCGCACCAATGGCCGCGTGTGGGTGCTTTACGACAACGGCGCTTCCGCCAGCGGCAAACCGTATAACCGGGTCATCAAACTGGAAATGCGCTACAGCGACGACGACGGCGCAACGTGGTCGCCGGGCATTGACATCGAGGCGCTGAACCCGGGATTGCGGCCGGCGGGAGCGGAATTCCTCGCCGGCCCGGGGAACGGCATCCAGCTGGAACGCGGGCCGCACGCGGGCCGGTTGATCTTTCCCGCCTATATGCACGGAAGCGGTGGATTCGCGACCTTGATTTACAGCGATGATCATGGGCAGACCTGGCAATTGGGCGGCAACGCGGGCACCGGTGGCGGCGAGATTCAAATTGCCGAGACTGCGGGGGACGGGCTCATCGCCAGCATGCGCGATAATGGGTTTCCGGGCAGTGGCGTGCGCTGGTTTAATCGCAGCCCGGACGGCGGCCAAACGTGGGGCACGCCTTACACGCAGACCGCCCAACAATCGGCAATTCCCGATCCGGGATGTCAGGGCAACATCTTCCGCCTGACCACCACGAACGACAGCAACGCCAGCCGCCTGATTCACGCCAACGCGGCGCATGCCTCTTCGCGTGTGAACATGATGCTGCGGCTAAGCTACGACGAAGGCCAGACGTGGCCGGTGAGCCATCTGGTCTATGCCGGCGGCGCGGCCTATTCCTCCGTGACGCGGCTCGCCACCGGTGACGTGGGGTTGTTTTTTGAGAAGGACCCCTACGGCAGTTTATACTTCACCCGCCGGTCGGTTGCCCAAATTACTGACGGCAACGATTCGCTTCCGCCTTATACCGCGTGGGCGGGCGAACGATTTAGCCCGGCGCAATTGATGAATCCAGCCCTCTCGGGACCGGAGGCTGATCCCGATGGTGACGGCTTCGACAATCACGCGGAGTTTGTCGCCGGCACCGATCCACTGGACGCGGAAAGCTTTCCCAAACTGAAATTACGGTCCGCCGGCACCAACGCGCCGCGTCTCAGCTTCACGGTTGCGTCCAACAAGAGTTACACGGTGCAGTTCCGCGACGCGCTCGACGCGGGATCGTGGGAACGTTACTCGGACATTGCGGCCCGGCCGACCGATTCACTGATGGAGATTCCGGTCAGGGCGACGAACGCCGCAGGATTCTTTCGCCTCGCCACCCCGCAATTACCGTGAGTGAGACGCTCAATCAACTGGCTGGTGTTTATCGCGCCGCGCTGCTGGAGGATGTAGTTCCGTTCTGGCTGCGGCATGGCATGGACCGCGAACACGGCGGCATCATCACGTCGCTCGACCGCGATGGCTCGATTCTTGACACGGACAAGTCAGTTTGGGTTCAAGGCCGCGCGGCTTGGATGTTTGCCACGCTCTACAACACGGTCGAACGGCGACCGGGATGGCTGGACGCGGCCCGCAGTTGCATCGAGTTCAGCCGCAAGCACTGCTTCGCGCCGGAGGGGAAAATGTATTTTACCGTCACGCGAGACGGAAAACCGCTGCGGATGCGGCGCTACGTTTTCAGCGAAAGCTTTGCTGCCATTGCCAACGCCGCTTATGCCAAGGCCACGGGCGACGACCGCTCGGCGGACGACGCGGTGAAGATTTTCGCGACGTATCTGCGGTACAGTTTCACGCCCGGTGTCATGGCGCCAAAGTTTGAGACCACCCGGCCCACGCAAAGCATCGGCCCGCACATGATCGGCATCGTTACGGCGCAGGAATTACGGGCCAACCTGGGCGACGTCACGGTCGCCAGTCGCACCTGCACGGAATGGATTGATCACAGTATCGCCGCCATCGAATGCGATTTCGTGAAGCCGGAGCAGGAAGCGGTGATGGAAACCGTGGGCGCCAACGGTGAAATCCTTGACCACTTCGACGGACGCACGCTGAATCCCGGGCACGCCATCGAAGCTGCGTGGTTCATCATGCACGAAGGGAGATTGCGTGGTGACCTACGATTGATCCGCCTCGGCCTGACCATGCTCGACTGGATGTGGCGGCGCGGCTGGGATGACGAGCATGGGGGGCTGTTTTATTTTCGCGATCTGCGCGGGCTGCCGGTGCAGGAGTACTGGCACGACATGAAATTCTGGTGGCCGCACAACGAAGCCATCATCGCCACGCTGCTGGCCTGGCAACTCACCGGCGATGCCAGATACGCGCGCTGGCATCAGCAGGTTCATGACTGGAGTTTCAAGTATTTTGCGGACCCAAAATTCGGCGAATGGTACGGCTATCTGCATCGTGACGGCCGCATCTCGGTTCGGCTGAAGGGAAACCTCTGGAAAGGCCCTTTTCATCTGCCGCGGATGCTCTGGTATTGCTGGCGGCTCTGTGAAGAGCAGCAAACCAAATGAGGCTACCGGGAATTCAATCCGCCCACGCGCCACGTAGTTCGCAGTGGACCCAGCATTTGTGACCGGGATTCACATTTATGGCTTTTCACGCACTGGATTCGGCAGGTCCCGCAGTTGAATGGACGCAACTGCCACCCCTGCCTGCCCCCGCGAAGAACCAAGTGGTAACTGGTTGGCCAGTTTCAGGCGCGACGGGTTGGCGATCCGCTTTCAAGGAAATCCTGGAACAGCAGCGCGCACAACCACGCACGGACATTGGCCGGAAGGGGCCGTCCCCGGTTCTGACGGAACGCCCGCTTGAAGGTGCGCTGGGTCAGCAGCATCGCCTGCCCCGGGCTGCCGCAAAGTTGCGCGGCGAACTGAAACAAAGGTTTGTAGTAGCGTTCAACAAGCTTCTCGATTCGGGTAGGATTGGCTGATTTCATGGCCGCTGATTAGCTAACCTCGTGCCAGTTGGGCGTGACCCACATATATGGCGAGGCAATGAATGCATAGTTCTCACGGCAGTCCGTCCATTTGGAACTTGAGTTTGCCCATGCTGACCTCAAATTCTGCAATCCATGTGTTCACCCCAACAACCACGGCCATGTCAACCGTTACGTGAATATGCTTCCCGATAAATTTTCCGCGGCAGTGCCCGCCCACTCACCCGCGTACTGGATCAAGACATTGTCCATCACCGGTGGACCACTGGTGGAAGGCAATTTCCGGGTCGCGATTACCTTTTTCCTCCAATACTACCGGGACATCAACATCCGCACCAAACTGGCATCCTTGTTCCAAGGAATTGACTGGCATCAACCGGTGATGCTCAGGTCTTGCGCACCGCCAGCGCGCGTGGCGGCATTCCGTCAGGTGGGGGATGAGATGAATCTAAGCCCGCCGATGTTCTTCACCAAGCCGGGCACCTCACCTCGCGCGTTGGGTGTCGTCGCGGCTGGTCGCGTCTTCTGCGAATACGAGTTCGCGGTGATGACGCAAGTGCTTGAATCGCGAGTCGCCAGCTTTGTCTGGACGCGCCAGAAGCACGATTGGCAGGAGGAAACCCGGCCACTCCATTACTTGGGCACGCAATACATCGTTCCCTGCCCATGGAAAAACCTGCGCTTCGTGCGCGCCGGCAGCCGCGTCCAGTCTTGAAGACGCTGGTTGCGGCAATCGGATTTGGATTCGGCAGATGCCCTCCGCTCGGTTGCAGCCTGAAGGGCCACGCTGCCGGTCAGATTCAGGCTGAACCCGTGAGTGATTTCAAGTCCGCCCGCACGGTTTGATAAGTGATGTTGTAGGCCAGGACTTCGGGATCAGGTTCGATGCCCCAGTGCCGGCAGGCGTCCTGATAGACCTCTGGCCACCAGTTGCGGTGTTGCGTGAGTCCCTGCGTGCGCCAGTCTTCCCAGTTCAGTAGCACCCGTGACCAGCATTCGTCGCCGTATTTGACGGCTTCCTGCGCGTTTCTGAACTCCTTCAAATACCAGTCGCGCCCGATGCGCGCGTGCAGAACTTCGTCCGCCCAATCGTAATCCTGAAACAGCGCCGCCAGCGGATTATGCGAGGCGAGGGCAACTTCCCACTCGAAGCGTTTACCGCTCTTGGGCATCAACCCCTGCTCGATGAAGTAGAGCACCGCGTGGCGTTCAATGGGCTTGAGCTGCGTGTTCAGCGCGAGGGCCCAAGTGTGGTTGATCATCACTTTCTTCGGCCAGTCAATCCCGAGTTGCGCGAAGCCGACTTCCCCCATCATTGCGTGGCGGGCCTCATCCCAAAGCTGTCGTGTCATGTCCCGGTAATAGCTCCAGGGTTTGTCCGGTGTCTCCGTGATGATGCTGGCCATCATTTCCGGAACGTCCACTTCGCGCAGACGTTTGTAAAACATCATCAGTGTTTTCGGCTCCGGGGCGAATTTCTCGTCATAAAGAAACACCTCGGCATTCACGCCCATATTGAACGGATCGGGGAAACGTTCGTCGCGCTTGGGGACGCCGTCGTAGTGATATGGCTGTGTCGAGTGAAGTCGTGCGGGACTGCTGCCGCTAAGGATTTTGGTTCCGTCCATGCCGCCTGCCGCGGCCAGCGCCGAGTCCAACAACGCGAGCCACGGCTGCATGCGCTCACGGCTCGGCGTATCCACAATGGATGCCAGACATTGCGCGCCGAATTCGAGCATGTCTTCAATCTCCAACAGCGCGAACCGGCAGAGCCGGACGGACGGCGCATCCGCCAACGGATTGGTGTCGGCCTGGTGTCGCTTCAACGCGGCCTTGAGGGCGGGCAACGCTTTTTCATAAATGCCGAACAGCAATTCCTCCGTCGTCGGTGCGCTGAGAATTTCGTCGAAAAAAATCTCCAGATTCGGATCGGGCACTTGATCCAGCCCCAACGGCGGTTCGCGCATTTCGCCGACGCGCTGGCGCAGAGCAGAAACGTGTTCCGCGCAGTAATGGGCGTGCAGGCTGAAG
Organism: Verrucomicrobiota bacterium; assembly: GCA_014860005.1. The sequence continues at coordinate 32,876 of JACZKP010000078.1, forward strand.
GCCATCTTCAGCTCATAAACCGGCTCGGCCGTCAGGCGCGCGGTAAAGATCTGGTGCAGCCGCTTGAACGCGTAGTGATGGCGCTTGAGCCGGCGCACGGATTCTTCGACGGACAGTCCGGGCTTCATGGCGTCAGCCAGCGAACCGAGGCCGGCCAACGGGGGCAGATTGCGATAGGATTGGGCAGTGTTCATAGCGTATCAGGCTGTGGCCTCATGCTAACACCAGTGCGGAGAAGTTCGACAGGAATTTGTGACGCGCGACGTTGAGCGTTGAAACGCAACTTGAATTCCACGGACTTGACCTTATTCTCTGCATCGGAGCGGCGGCGAACGTGCGGCCGCGCCAACAGAATTTCACCGCCAGCGCATCGCATGAGCAACAATCGCCGGACATGGCAGTCGTTTGAGGAAATGCACAAGGCCGCCGTGGCGGGTGACCCGCAGGCCCAATCGTACCTCGGCGTCTGTTATCAGACCGGCCAAGGCACCAAGCAGGATTATCAGGAGGCGGTTAGATGGTTTCGTCGCGCCGCCGAACAGAATGATCCGGTGGCCCAATGCTACCTGGGCTTTTGCTTTCTGGCTGGCCAGGGTGTGCCGCAGGAGTTTGGCGAGGCTGCCAAGTGGTTTCGTGAGGCAGCCGAACAAGGCGATCCTGCAGCGCAGTTCAATCTCGGCATGCTTTACGAAACCGGCCAGGGAGTGCCGCAGAACTACGCCGAGGCGGTCAAGTGGTATCACTCCGCCGCCGAAGCCGGTGAACCGCAGGCGCAGTTCAACCTCGGCGTGTTTTACGAACAGGGTCAGGTGGTTCCGCAGAACTTCACCGAGGCGGCGAACTGGTATCGGCGTGCTGCCGAACAGGAAGTTGCTCCCGCCCAGTGCAACCTGGGATTGTGCTACCAGACCGGGCGCGGCGTGCCGCAGGACACCCAGCAGGCGGTCCGGTGGTTTATCCGCGCCGCGCGTCAGGGTGACAAGACCGCGCAACATAACCTGGGTGTTCACTATGCCTCGGTTGAAGCCGTGCAGGAAATTACCAGTCAGGTCGAGCCGACGCCGGACCCGGAAAATTCCTGAAGCGCGAGCCGGCATCAAGGACTTCTGGCACCGGCAATTCCCACCTCACGCGCCGGACTGAAGTCCGCAGTGACACCTTCCGCCCACTCAACCCTCGACTCGAATTCGCCGCCTCGCTACCGTCCGCACCATGCAACTCAAGGTCGTCAGCCTGCTGGGGTTGGTCGTGTTTATTGGACTTGCGTGGTCGCTGTCGTATCACCGCAAGTGCTTTCCCTGGCGCACCGTCCTCAGCGGCCTGGCCCTGCAATTGGGTTTCGCCCTGCTGATCCTTAAGACCGAGCCTGGCCGCGACTTGTTCGCCTTCGCGCAAATGGCCGCCCAGAAGCTCATCGAAGTCTCCATCGAAGGCGCGAAGATGGTGTTTGGCCCGCTCGCTAACGAGGTGCTCCTGACCGAGAAGTTGGGACCGGGCAACGCCTTCATTTTCGTTGTGACCGTGTCGGCCACGATCATTGTCGTCTCCGCCATTTCCGCATTGCTCTACCACTGGGGAGTGCTGCAACTCATCGTGCGCGGTGTGGCCTGGGTCATGCAGCGCGTGATGGGAACCAGCGGCAGCGAAAGCCTCGCCGCAGCCGCGAACATTTTCATGGGCCAGACTGAAGCGCCGCTGGTGGTGCGTCCCTATTTGGCGCGCATGACCCAAAGCGAAATCATGGCGCTGATGACCGGCGGCATGGCGACCATTGCGGGTGGCGTGCTCGCGGCTTATGTGTCGTTCGGCATGGACGCCGGACATTTGCTCACCGCGTCAGTGATGAGCGCCCCGGCGGCGCTGGTCATGGCCAAGATTCTCCTGCCGGAAACCGAAAAAAGCGAAACGGCCGCAGGCGCCTCCGCCAAGGTGGAGCGGGAGACGGCGAACGGTCTGGACGCGCTTTGCCATGGTGCGAGTGAGGGCATGAAACTTTCGCTCAACGTCATGGCGATGTTGATCGCCTTCGTCGCCGTCGTGGCGCTCGCGAATTTCCTGATCGCCTGGCCGCAACGCAGCTTGGGCGTGGTGGACCCGATCACCCTGGAACGACTGGTCGGCTGGATCAATGCGCCGTTCGCCTGGCTGCTCGGGGTGCCGGGCAAGGATTGCCTGGCGGTCGGCCAGGTGCTGGGCGAGCGCATCGTGCTCAATGAATTCATCGGCTATTTCACGCTCAAGGATTTGAAGGAAACCCTCGATCCGCGCAGCTTCACTATTGCCACGTACGCGCTCTGTGGGTTTGCCAATTTTGCCAGCATCGCCATTCAAATCGGCGGCATCGGTTCGCTCGTGCCCAGCCGGCGGGGCGATCTGGCGAAGCTCGGCCTCCGCGCCATGCTGGGCGGATTGCTCGCGAGTTATTTGACCGCCACGATTGCGGGGTTGCTCCTGTGACCCGCACCGGTGTCATCGGTCGCATCGTCCAACTGCCATAGCCAAAGGGCTTCGTGTTCCTGGTGAACCCGAACTCCGAAGATGGCAATTGGTGGCTGCGACGCCCCGTCGCAGAATTGTGCCGCCGACGCCCTCGTCGCCAGTTGAGTGGCAGTTTTCCGGGGTTGTCCGAAGCAATGCGACGCGGGCGTCGCAACCACTCTGTGGCGACGGGGCGTCGCCGCTACGCGCGCAGGACTGCTTCGGAATTTGGGTTGAAACCAACCTCTTGGCCGAGTTTTCAAATGAAAAAAAGGCGCAGCATGGGGCTGCGCCTTTGGGGAAAAACAAGCATTAACGGCGAATCAGCTTCGGCGGCGACGAACCATCCACAAGGCTGCCAGACCGAGGCCCAGCAATCCCAATGTGCCGGGTTCCGGAACGGGATTCGCTCCACCAAAGTTCATATCCGTGATGACTTTGTTAACGAAGCGTGGATCGCTGGCGCTGGTGAAGGTGAAGGCCAGCGGATCTGCGGCGGTGCCATTCACCCTGGCGCCGAACCAATCGTCTGCCGTTGAACCGGTGGATTCTCCAATCCGGCCAACAAAGAAACCAGTACCGGTGCCAGCAGGCACGTCAACGATGTTGCCATATTCACTCCCGCCCACTCCTCCGATGCGCAAGGTGATGGTGCCATAGGAAAAATCCGTCGCTCCAGCGCTAACCCCATCCATGATCCCCACCGAATCAACCACGGTCCAGCCCGTTGGTAAATCGAGCAACCCGTCGTTGTCTGAATCCAGATCGAGGGTCAGGGTTGGCGCGTCGCCAGTCCCAATGTTAACCAGCAAAATTGTAGTAGCTGAGTTTTCGAGATCCAACTGGTTCGGATTCCCATCCGCTTGATAACCGATGGTGTTGTTCCCGTTGGTGCCCCAGCCCTGTCCGATGGTGTTCTGAATCACGCTTGCGCCGACAGCGATGGGTGCATAGGCCGACAAGTTTTGCAGCGCAATTAAGTAACCGTTTGCTCCAATCGAAGCTGAACCCAGGTCAAAGAACTGATTGATGTCACCGCGCCCGGTGGTCCCCTGACCCTCCAGACTGAGAAGGTAGTAACCAGCAAGCGACAAATTCGGAGTCCCTCGAAGTTCAAAAAACTCATTTCCAACCGTGGCCGAACTGTCACCTCCGGGCGGGTTGGCAAAAACACTGTTGATAAGGACTTGGGCACTTGCAGGCGCGGCAATGAGGGTTGCCGCAGTGAATGAAATTAGGAACTTTTTCATAGGCGTTTCTGATATCTGTTCACTGAGTCTAATGTGATGTGAGACTGACGATCTCTGCTTGGTGCGTCAATGGAAAACCATGAAAACCCAAAAAAAGTCACAATCTTCCCGGTTGACGGAGAGTCACGAAAACTTTGCCGGAAGCGTGTCTTTGGTCTGACTTTCGATATACTGCCGGCGTGCGTATTGGCTCGCTGAGTTTGACCTCGAATTTGTTCCTCTCGCCGCTGGCGGGTTACACTAACCTGCCCTTCCGGCTCGTGGTGCGGGAAATCGGCGGCGTGGGCTTTTGCACCACCGATCTGGTCAATGCCCGGTCACTGCTCGAGAAACGTCCCAAAGCTCTCAAGCTCATCGAATCATGTCCCGCCGACCAGCCGCTCGCCGTGCAATTGTTCGGCAGTGTGCCGGAAGAAATGCGCGACGCGGCGGCTTTCCTCGAGTCGCTGGGAGTGGCTTGCGTGGACATCAACATGGGTTGTCCCGTGCGCAAGGTCTGCAATGTGGGCGGCGGGTCAGCCATGATGGCGGAACTGGACAAAACCGCCGCGCTCGTCCGCGGCATGGTCAATGCCTTGAGAATTCCGGTCACGGCCAAAATGCGCCTGGGCTGGGACGACCAGAACATCACCGCGCCGGACCTGGCAAGCGCGTTGGAAGACGTGGGGGTGGCGGCGATCTTTGTGCATGGGCGCACGCGGGAACAGGGTTTCGGCGGCACCGTGAATCTCGCGGGCATCCGCGCGGTGGCACAGGCGGTGAAATCCATTCCCGTCATCGGTAATGGCGATGTAACTACGCCCCAGGCTGCAAGGAAAATGATGGATGCGACCGGCTGCAGCGGCGTAAGCATTGGGCGTGGCGCGTTCTACGATCCTTGGGTTTTCAAACGGACGTTGCATTTCCTCCAAACCTCCGGTAGCAGCGGACGTGAGTCCGCTCCAATGTCACCCTCATCTTCCCGCAGGCTCGAAAACGAGCCGACTCACGTCGGCTGCTACGAGGAGAAAGTTGGCGAAATCCTGCCGGAGGCGACCTTCGACGAACGCGTACGCGTGTTGTGCCGGCATCTGGATTTGATGATCGACATTTTTGGCGAGGAACTTGGTTGCCGCATGTTCCGCAAGGTCGCGCCCATGTATTCCCGCCGCTTTGGCCCGGCGAGCGAATTCAACAAGCGCGTGGTGCTGGTTTCCACGAAGGCACAGTTCCAAGACGTGCTGGAGAATTACCTGAACTGGCGGCGCCAGTTTCTGGACGAGCGCGGCGAGCTACAGCCGCGTTTCCGGCCGCCGCCAATGGTCGCGTCGTTCATGCAGGCAGACGATACGCCACCGCAGAAGATTGCCGTGCCCAAAGGCCCGGTGGAAGTTTGGTGAACCTGCGTTGAAGTAGAATTATGAGCAAGCAAGTCCCTGAAATCACCGCGGAACTCGCCGAATGGATGGCGCAGCAGCGGGTGTTTTTCGTCGCCTCTGCGCCATTGGCGGCCAGCGGTCATGTGAATTGTTCGCCCAAAGGCGGGGAGGCGTTTCGCGTGCTCGACCCGCGGGCCGTGGCGTATCTCGATTACACGGGCAGTGGCGCGGAAACCGCCGCGCATCTCCGCGAGAACGGACGCCTCGTGATCATGTTTTGCGCCTTCGAGGGTTCACCCCGAATCCTGCGCCTGCATGGCCATGGCGAAGTGCTGGAAACCAACCATCCCGAGTTCGCGGAACTAAGTGCGTTGTTCCGACCCAATCCGGGCACGCGCGCCATCGTGCGCGTGAACGTGACGCGGGTTTCAACCTCCTGCGGGTATTCCGTTCCGTTGTACGAGCATCGTGGCCAACGCGCCGTACTCGACAAATGGGCCACCACCAAGGGCGCCGATGGACTGCGTGATTACCGGCGACAGAAGAATCAACGAAGTATTGACGGCCTGCCGGCACTGACGGACGTAGATTGAAGATCAACGTTCATCCTCTCGGCCTGACGTTCCACAAGAACGCCAGCAGGATGATGCCCATCACGGTGCAACCGACCACGCACCACAAGGCCGCGTCCCAACTGTAATGTTGCGCCACCCAACCCATGCCCTTGCCTTGGATCACACGCCCGACATAACCGAAGAAGCCTACGAATCCCGCCGCCGTGCCCACGGCTTTCTTCGAGGTCAGGTCCAGAGACATCACGCCGGAAAACATCACGGGCACATACACGAGAAAACCGATCACGCCAAAGAGCACCATGTCCACCCACAGCAACTCGGCTGGCACGAAGGCGATGGCGGCGAAAGCGAACACCAGCGGTATCATCGCGATCACACTCACCCGGGCGCGGTAGCCTCCCAATTTATCGGACAGCCAGCCCATCGTGAGCATGCCGGCGGCACCGGCGAATTCAATGATCGTGGTGCTGAAGCCGCCCGCGGTGAGCGACGCACCTTTCACCTCCTTGAGATACGTTGGCCCCCAATCCACCATCGCATAGCGGGCGATATAGACGAAGACATTGGCCAGCGCGAGAATCCACAACAGTTTGTTGGGGAAGATGTATTTCATCAGCAACTCGCGCGCGGAGAGTTCGCGCTCGTGCTGCTCCTTTTCGTCCGGCGGCCAGTCGTTCTTGTATTCCTCGATCGCCGGCAGGCCGACCGATTGCGGCGTGTCGCGCATCCGCCAGAAAAGATAAACCGCCCCGAGCACCGCGATGACGCCGGGCACGTAGAAGGCCGATTGCCAGCCCCATTGCTGCGCCGACCAGGCTGCCACCACACCTGCAATGCCGCCGCCGAGGTTGTGCGAGATGTTCCAGACGCCGAAAATGGTGCCGCGTTCGCGCGAACTGTACCAGTGCGAAAGCCCGCGCGCACAGGGACCGTACCCCATGCCCTGCACGAAACCGTTAAGCGTCCAGAGCAGCAGGTGACCCCAGTAATTTGAAGTGGCGCCGAAAAGGAAGTTCAGCCCGGCGGTCAGCAACATGCCAAAGGCGATGTATTTGCGCGCATCGCTGCGATCGGCAAAGTAGCCCATGATGAACTTGCCCAGGCCGTAGGCGATGGCCGTGCCGGCGAGAATGTCGCCGATCATGGATTTGTCATAACTCAGCGCCTCGCCAATTTCCTTGGCCACCGGCGCGAAGTTGTTGCGGACGATGTAGAACATGGCATACGCCATGAACGCCGCTTCGAAGACGCGCCAGCGGTAAGCGGGATAAAGCCGATCCACCTCGGCTGGGGAAAGCCGCGGGGTATGTGGAGCGGGCCTAAACCACCGGAAGACTTGATTGCGCATTCAGTTGCCGCGTTTTCGCCAAGGTGGAGGATTCGGAGACCGACTCTGATGCGGTGGCCGCACGATAGTTTTCAAGTTCGTTCGCCCGTTGCGCCTCGAACCAGCCCAACAGGTCGCTCATCCAGTTGGCCACTTGCTCGGCTTTGGCGGCGGCGTCCCAGTAATAGTAATGCCAGCTCGTGCGCCGCACCATTACGTCGTCCAGATGCACTGCCCATTCGTTCGCGCAAAAATGCTCCACTGCGGCGCGGCTGAACGGCGGCGGCAGAATCCCGCTCAAGTTCGCCGTTTCGGAAACCGGCAGCAGCGGCTCCACCGCCGTCCGGCACGCTTGGGTGTGGCCATTCACCGCCCGCTGTTTGGTCAGCCACTTCACAAGTTGATCCACCGTTTGTTCGGCCATCAGCCGGTAGGTGGTCAGTTTGCCGCCCGCCACATCCCACCAGCCCGGTTCGGGGGTGCGGATTTCGTGCGAGCGCGAAATGTCCGAAGGCTTGCCGTTGGGATCCGCCAGCAATGGACGCAGACCGGCCCAGGCGCTGATCACATCCGACGCGGTGAGTTTTGCCTGCGGGAAAAACTGATTGCTGATGGCCAGCACGTAACGAATGTCCTCCGTGTCCGCAGTGACCTGGTCCAGCGGCCCGTCGTAATCGGTATCAGTGGTGCCAATGATCGTCCGCTCGCCCCACGGAATGGCAAAAAGGATGCGCTTGCCCTCAGTCATGACGACGGTGTCGGGCACGGGCACGCGGCTGCGTTCGACCACCAGATGAATGCCCTTGGTGACGCGCAGTTTCACGCGGCTGTGCGGCAGGCCATCCGCCCACGGGCCGGTGGCATTGACCACGGTACGGGCGCGAACCTTCAGTTTTGTTCCGGCGAGCAGATCTTCGACTTCGCATTCCCAGAGGTCGCATCGCGTGGCGTCCTGAAAGCGGCAATAGTTGACGATGTGCGCTCCGCTTCGGGCCGCCGAGCGCAGCGTGTCGAGTGTGAGCCGCGCGTCGTTGGTAAAACCGTCGTAATAACGCACGGCGCCGTTCAAATTGATGGGCGTGAGCGCGGGTACTTTTTCAATCACCTCACGCTGGCTCAACCAGGTGGACTTCCCCAGGTTGCGGCCGCCGCACAATAAATCGTACACCTTCACCCCGATCTTCAACTGCCAGAGCACCCAATGTTTGTTGCCGCGATACGTGGGGAAAATGAACGGTAACGGCTCGGCCAGATGCGGCGCGATGTGGTGAATGACCTTTTTCTCAACGCTGGCCTCATGCACCAGCCCCACGCGCCCTTGGGCGAGGTAGCGCAAGCCGCCGTGCAACAGCCGGCTCGACCGGCTGCTGGTGCCGAAGGCAAAATCGTGCTGATCCACCAAGCCCACTTTCAACCCGCGCATCGCCGCATCCCGCGCGACGCCGGAGCCCACAATCCCACCACCGACGATCAAAACGTCCAACGGCGACCTTGTCAGTGCCTGCAACGCCGCCGCTCTTGCTTCTCCAGTTTTCATTTTGCTTTACCCTCCTGCGCCGCGCGCAGTTTCTCACCCAGTTCCGCGATGTCCGCCACCACCAAGTCGGGGGGCGGTGCAAATTGTGCCGCTTCGGCGGCGGTCGCTTCGCCGGTCAGTACCAGCACGCCAAAGGCGCCGGCGCGCCGCGCCATCGCCAGGTCCGTGTACAGCCGGTCGCCAACCATGGCCAGATTCTCCGGCTTTAACTTCAGCCGGTGCAACAAGCCGCGCAGCATCCGCGGGTCGGGTTTGCCCAACACCGCATCCGGCGCGCGACCCGTGGCCGCGGTAAGTGCCGCGCACACGGAGCCGCAATCCACCAGTACGGTGGGTTGATCCGTTGGACACACGCGATCTGGATGGGAAGCAAGGAAAGGTTTGCCCTGTTTGATCCACCACGCAGCGCGGCACAAGCGCGAGAAACAGAGCGCCGGATCGAAGCCCACCAGCACCGCATCCGGTTCGTCCGTGCCGCTGTCAGCGGTGAGGGTGTAACCCGCCGCCGCCACTTCTTCGGCCATGCTGGCGGTGCCCAGCAGGAACAGGCGGCGCACCTCCGGCATTTCTTCCCGGAGATACTCCAGGGTGGCGTGCGCGGAGGTGTAGAGCTGATCCGCAGTGGCGTTGACGCCCAGTTCACCCAGGTGCGCGAGGTAGTCCTTCACGCTCTTGGAGGAATTGTTGGTGAGGAAGGAGAAACTGATGCCCAGTTCCGCCAACAGGTTGAGAAATTTATTGGTGAAGGTGAACAACGTGCCGCCGCGATAAATCGTGCCGTCCATGTCGAGCGCCACGTGTTGAATCTTCCGCAGGCGTTCTTGCAGAGCCGCGGTGGAAGCACTGCAGGTTTCGGCGGTTTGGCCGAAACTTGTCAGTACGGGAATGTCAGGCATGGGTCGCACAGTTAGTTTCCTGGCTTACTGATGTCCATTGGTTAACCGCGGGTGAGGGATTGGTAGATGTCGGCAAGGGGCAGGAGAGGCGGCGAGCGCAACTGCGCCCGCCTGCCCGATCCACCCTGCACCTCCCGGGCACAGTTTCAATAAGTTCGCGGTGCGACACCGCCAGCGCCGCCGACCCGAAACCTTGTCAGCACGAAGGTTTTCTTTCACGTTCAAGTCGTTCCCTGGATGAAATTACTGGTGAAGCCGGAAGAATGCGTTGCCCGTCGCAATTGGAACCGTCACAACGTTCTGATCGCCCACCACCTGGACCGGCTGACTCACATCCTGCCAGTTGGCGGGTGACAGACTCGGCGTGCTTTCCAACGTGAAACCCGTGGCGCTCACGGGCCACGAAATCCGCGCATCGTCGCCGACAAGAGTAATCGTGAGCGTCGGCGAGGCGGGTGCGGCTTGCACGGTACCACGGATCGAAGGACCAAAATCGCGGCCAAAGGCGAGCGTGCGGCTGTTGCGATCCGCGCCCCAGCCGTAGAGGCGGAAAGTGACAGTCGTTTCGCCGGGAATGTTTTGAAGCTGCGCGATGTTGTTGAGCAGAATCGTTGGCATCGGATTTCCCGGATTCTGCCCGGGAATGTTTTGGGTCATGTAGGCGTAAGGATCCATCTGTGCCGGCGCTGTCCCATCCGCGCGCCCCATATATGTGAAGTGATTTTGCGTCCAGCCAATCACATCCCAAACGGCCCCTCTCGGAACGATGGTCACTCCAGGCGTGTCGAAACCATCCAGGCTGTACTGCCATTCCAGGTTCGAGGGTGCGCCCGCGCCGGAACGCCGCAACGAAGCACTCAAGCTCGTGAGTGATGCGCTGTAGCCGGCCTCGACGGTGATGCTGAACTGGTAGAAGTCGCCGTTGAGGATCGCGTTTTCGCGGGTCGCGGGCATCGGCCCGGGAGGGCTCGGATGATCGTCATTGTTGGTCCAGCGGTCGGAGGAAAAACCGCGCGTGAGATTCGCCGGATTGAGACCCGACCCACGCGTGACATCGGAAACGGTCAACCCCGTGGCCACCGTCGTTGGTTCGACAGACGCCGGCGCGGTCAACGGAACGCCGGTCAAGTCGTAATACGCGATGACTTCGGGGAACAATTGCACGTTGAAGTTCTGTGCGGCTTCCCAGCTACCGCTGGTGACGCTGATGGCGATCGTGGTTCCGCCGACGGCGTCTGCCACTGGGGTGATTGTCACCGAATAGTTCGTGCCGGTGCCGCCGAACGTGATGCCGGAATTCGCCACGACATCGGTGTCCAAGGAACTGCCCGCGAACACCCAACTGGCGGGATCACCCGGCAGATTGTTCACCGTGAAATAAATGGTCACCGGCACATCCCAACTCGTTTCCTGCTCCGGAATGTGGGAGAGCGTCGGCACCGTCACGGTCAGCTCGAAGCTGGATTCCGTCATTTTGCCGCCTTCATCCACGGCGCGAATGGTGACGATGGCCGTGCCGACCTGGCTGGCCTCGGGCACGGCCACGATGGTGCGGTTCTCCCCGCTGCCGCCCAATATGAGTGTGTTGACCAGATCGGGATTCGAGGAACTCGCCGACACGACCAGATTGTCAGCGGTGGTTTCCGCATCCGAGATCGTGAATGCAATCGGCGCGGTCGCTTCGTCCCGCAGCGTGATTTGATCAGGGATGGCTGAAATCTGCGGCCACTGATTCGCCGGGTTGAGGTCGTCGCCGCTGACCGTGACCATGTCGAGCCAGAGCGTGCCGCCCGTAGTATAAGTGCTGGTGGTCCGATTGGCCACATAGCCTTCAACTCCCGATCCGGTAGCAGTGGATTCAAACTCGCTGACCAAGCGAAAACCGAAACTGGGGTTGTTGTTGGCGCCAGCCACCGTGCTGAAGTCCGTGGTCAGCCCCATTTGCCAGGTGGGTGTGCTTGCATCGGGATCCGGCGACCCGATGGAGTTGGCTGTGATCACGGTATCGTGGTCCAGCCAGTCCGTGCCGTTGAGGGTATATTGCACGCGCCAATAGCGACTGGCGGTGGCGCTGTTTTCCTGGTCCCAAGTGACGCGGATGTTGTTGTAGCCGGAGGTGTTCACGCGGAATTGGGCGCCGGCAGTCTTGTTGGCCGTGCCTTGCGCCGGAAAACCGCCGGCACCACCCACCGAGCCGAGGCGCCAGTGGGTGTTATCCAGCGAATTTGGGTCGGACGAACCACTAACAGTGGAAACCTGGCCGAAACTGTTAGCGACTCCGCCGACGGACTCGGCGGGCGTGCCGGAGCCAACCCCGGGTCGCAGAGTCCCAGTCGCCGGAAGATAATCCGTCTCAGCCAGCGGCGTGTTGAAATCCCATTGTTTGATGACATCGGCCGGCGCACAGAGAGCGACCGATCCCACGATGAGCGAAGTCAGAAGCAGCTTTTTCATGGTTGTGTTGGAGTTGTGGGTTTTGGGTCTTGGGTTTTTTAAGGAGTGGCAGTGCGTTGGGTAGCTTGTGAAAGATTCCAAACATCCATCCATCTGGTTCGTTTCACGTATTCAGCATGGCCGTCGCAAAAATTCATGTTGCTGCCGTCCTTGCCGTGATTGTCCTCCGCATCGGGATAATTGCTGTTGCCCGGCTGGGAAGACACGACCGGCTCGCGGCTGCCAGTGTCGGAATCCACCATCAGAAACACAACGGAGGGCGAGAGTTTGACATTCGCAAGGGTCGGATGATTGGCCCGGATGGTAAAACTGTTGATCCGCTGCTCGGTCTTTTTGGGACTGGTGATGCTTGAACCAGTAAACAAGCCGAACACTTCATAGCTCAAGCCGTTGAGGGTCGCCCCGCTGGCCAGCACGATGAGATCACCGGGCACTTGCTCGCCAGTCAATTCTCCGGTTGGGGTGCGCTTTGCCACCAAGTATTCGGAACGAATCGAATGCTTGGTGCTCGGGCAGTTGAAGGATCTGAGCGTCGGGATATAACGAGGATACAGGTAGGTCAAATCGTCGTCGCTCGCACTACGATCCGAGCCAACCGGAATGCCGTCCACTTGGGGCGGAAACCACGTCGGCGCGGTGTAGTGACCGTTGAAATCCATCGCATACATGTGGCTGGCCAGCCCCAATTGTTTGTGATTGTTCAGGCAACTGATGCGGTTGGCCCGTGACTTGGCCTTGCTCAACGCCGGCAACAACATGGCCGCAAGGATCGCAATGATCGCAATCACCACCAGCAATTCGATCAAGGTGAACCCGGCAAGCCGTCCATTTTGCCACTTTCGAGATGGTTTTGAGAGCTTCATTGTTCTTTCAGGCTTCGGTTACCGCGTGAAATCCATGCAAAAGACCAGCGTTACATCGTCCACTGTCCTCAAGGGCAAGCCACATGTAGCTGCCACTATTATCGGTCCATGACTGCACCAAAGAGATCAACGCATCTGCGGAACTGTCAAGTCCCTGCCACAGATCAAGCGTTAACGCACTAAGTAAGCATGGCGTCGAAGTGAGTCAAGCCGTTTCTGCGCTTCTGCGACAGCGGGATTCATCCCGAAGGTCGGGGTGGCTGCGGAATGGGTTAGAGGCGTAAAGTAAGAATAAGCATGGCGGCACAGACTCAAACGCGTGCAGCGCACCGCCGGATGAGGCTTCTGCTTGTCAGTGCTCGCGCAAAACTTGACGGTTGCTGGTTCTACCTTATCCTTAGTGCGTTAGGAAACAAAGTTTTGCCGGTTTTGGGCTTAGGTTGGCCGGTGGATTCGCATCGAATGAGAAACTTTCTTACCGCCATCGTGGTTTTGGCAGCCATCATTTGTCCGGCCCTGGCGGAAGTCATCGCCCATTGGAATTTCAACAGTGCTTCACCGGATAACAACGCCAACACGGGCACGCTTCAGCCTGCCATCGGTTCCGGGACGGCTGTGTTGATCGGTGGGGTGACTGCCAGTTTCACGGCCGCGAACGGCTCCTCCGACACGGCAACGGACGACAGCAACTGGCGCATCAGCACCTGGCCAAATCAGAACATTGGCAACAAATCCCACGGCGTGGGGTTCAACGTCAACCTGGCGGGTTATCGCAACCTCCGGCTCACTTGGGATCAGCGAAACAGCAACACGGCCAGCAAATACGCGCGGCTGCAATACACCACCAACGGCATGGACTTCCTGGATTACCAGGTCATCACAATGCCCGCGGAAGCGTGGGTTCATAACCATTCTGTCAGTTTCGCCGCCGTGCCCGGCGTGGATTACAACCCGTCCTTCGGCGTTCGCCTCGTAACAGAGTTCGAGAGCACCGCCACTGGAACAGGTCTGAACGGATACGTCCCGTCTAATCCCGGCAGCAGCTATGGCAACAACGGCACGCTGCGGTTCGACATGGTGACATTTTTCGCCGAGCCAATCGGACCGATTCCGCAGCCCACAATTTCCCTCTTGAACTACAACGTCTGGGGCGCCGACAAGACGGAATGGGCCACGAACACTGCGCAAGTGCAGGCCATTGGCCGCCAACTTGCGCATCTCGCCCCGGACATCGTCACGCTCCAGGAAATCCCCAATATCGGTCTGGCCGAGATGCCCCGTTTTGTGAGCGCGTATCTGCCGGGTTACTTTCTGGCCACCAATCGGGTGAGCGACGGCGACAAGGGCAATTTGATTCTCAGTCGTTTTCCTATCGTGCGTTCGCGCTCGAATCTGGGCCGCAGTAGCTTGGTTCAATGGGGTTTCGAAGGTGTGTTCACGCGGGATTTATTCGAGGCGGAAATCGCCGTGCCGGGTTTCAGTGAACTGCTGCACGTTTACTCAATTCACCTGAAAGCCTTTAATGATCCGGTCAGCGGTCCGCGGCGTGCGGCAGAGGCGAGCGCGGTTTCCAATTACTTCGTCACCGTCTTCCTGCCCACCAACGGCCATCGCCCTTACGTTTTGGGCGGAGATTTCAACGAAGACATCGCGCGCCCCCGCTCCTACGAACAAGGCGCCATGCAACGGATCATCAACGACGCCACAGGCTTGGTGCTGACCACGCCGCGCAATCCGCTCAACGGCGACGAGCGCACGTGGTCGAGCCGGAACGCGACTCCGACAATTCGCTTTGATTACATCCTGCCGGGAACGCTGCTCGCGCAGCATCTCGTCACGAACTGGATTTTCCGCACCGATTTCCTGTCCCCCACGCCGTCCGGCTTACAAAGCGATGATTCGCAAATTGCCACCGACCATCTCCCATTGCTCACGGTGTTTCGCAATCCTTACGACCTTCCCCCCGTGCTGCCGTTGCGGGTTAACATTCAACTCACGAATCAAACCGTGACCTTGGCTTGGGACTCAAATCCCGGTCGCCATTATCTGGTCCAAGGCTCATTCAACCTGACCAACTGGATTTCTCTCTCCCCGTCCATTCCGGCCAACGACACCAACACCACCTGGCAGGGCAGTGTCGTCGCGGACGGAATGTTTTTCCGCATCGCAGAAGGGCAGTAACACGGCCCGCGCCAGAGGGTGGCCAACGGCCGGTTGAGGTGTCTCCACGTGACATAACCGTCCTCGACCTCGCCGAATTCGATCTCCATCTCGACCTCGTTCCCGTGAACGGCCTGCGCGAGCAACAGGATATTGACGCCCTGCTCATGGGCGATTTGAAATCCATCCTCGTGGACTAACGCGCCTTCATGAGTCCGCATCTCGAATACCGCCTGCGCTTCTCCGTCGCCCACGAAATCGGGCATCTCATCCTGCTCCGCAACATCTACACTGGCCTGCAACACACCACCGCCGCCGAATGGTTCGATTACATCTCCGCCGTCCCCGAAGTCGAATACGGCTGGGTGGAATGGCAGGCCTAAGAAACCACCGCCCGCCCGACTGTTGCCTAATTCGCCGGAACCGTGCTGGGAGGCTCAAATCAATAGTTGACACTGATTAACCCTAGGGGTTAATACTATTGGCGACGCGTGGAACTCTCCTTCGCCAACCGAAAGCTCGCCAAGGAACTGGCGGACGAGAAAACCATCGTCCGGAATTACGGCGCCGATAACGGCAGACGTATTTGCCAGCGACTGGGGCAACTTATGGCGGCGGACAATCTTGAAACTTTGCGCTTACTGCCGCAGACCCGCGCGCACGAGCTTGCTGGTGACCGTGCTGGACAAATTTCCGTGGACGTCAGGCATCCATATCGTCTGCTGCTCGTGCCGGACCATGACGAGATTCCGCGCAAGCCCGATGGCGGGTTGGATTGGATGCGCGTCACGAAAGTGAAAATCCTCGGCATCGTGGACACACACTAAGAATATGAACACGACATTTGAACCCAACTTCGCCGTCCCTCCGGGCGAGACGCTGGCCGAAACGCTTGAAACCCTCGGCATGACGCAGGCGGAGCTCGCTGAACGCATGGGACGCCCACTCAAAACTATCAACGAGATCCTTGCCGGAAAGGCCGCGATTACCTCCGATACGGCGCTGCAACTGGAGAAGGTGCTGGGTGTCCCAGCTTCCTTCTGGACGAACCATGAGCGCATTTATCGCGACACCCTCGCGCGTCATCGTGAAACGGACGAACTTGAGCAACAACTCGGCTGGCTGAAGACAATGCCCGTCAAGGAAATGGTGCGCGCCGGTTGGATCGTGGCCGCCGCGGAACCCGTGGCTCAACTTCGCATTGTCCTGAGTTTCTTCGGCGTTGCCGGGGTTGATGAATGGCGCGCTCTTTGGGAAAGCCCTGATGCCATATTCCGAAAGTCGCCCGCCTTCGCCGCAAATCGTCCCGCCACCGCCGCATGGCTCCGTCAGGGAGAGCTTGAGGCGCAGAAAATTAACAGCGCCCCATTCGATGAAATCCGCTTTGCGGAAGTGCTGGCACAGTTGCGCGGCTTCACCGTAAAGGATCCGGAGGAGTTTGTGCCAGCCCTCCATGATCAATGTTCGGGCGCGGGTGTAGCTGTGGTCATCGTTCCGCCGCTCCCGGGGGTTCGGGCCTATGGGGCGACCCGCTGGCTGCACTCCACCAAGGCGCTTATTCAACTGAGCTTGCGCGGCAAGACTGACGACCACCTGTGGTTCACCTTCTTTCACGAAGCCGGCCATGTGCTGAAGCACGGCAAACGGGCTGTGTTCGTGGAAGACGGCGATCCGAAAGCCGCGGCCCGTGATTCCCGCGAAGCGGAAGCCGACGCCTTCGCTTGTGATCTCTTGATTCCTGCTGCCGAATACGAACGCTTTTGTGCGAACGCCGATTTCAGCGTGGCGGCCATGCGCAAGTTCGCCAATCGCCTTGGCATCGCCCCCGGCATCGTGGCTGGCCGACTTCAGCACGAAAGCAAAGTGCCGTTTTCGCGCGCCAATCAACTCAAACGACGATTTGATTTTGGTGACTGAATCAATCTACCAATAATTGTGAACACCACGAAACCGAGGGTCGCCGTTACGAGGGAGGTAAAACGGTTGAGGAGAACCAAGGCAGCACGTGGAGATTTACACGGACGGCGGATGCGAACCTAATCCCGGGCCGGGTGGAGAATTGTTTATCCCCTGACGACCCTCATCCGGCTTCGCCACCTTCACCCGCTCCCGCAACGCCGGAAACGAACGATGCGATCAACTCTGTCGTGCCGTGCTCCGCAAGCCGAATCTCCCGGTGGACAACGGTTACGAAAACAAACCCGGAAATGACGGTGGCCGCAATAAAGGCCGGACGCAGGCCGCGTTACGGGCCGTGGAAGCCGATTACAAATCGGCGCTCCGCCAAAAGAAGAATGGCGGCCGTAGGCGAGCAGCCGCTTGACGCGGCGCCCTTAGTGCGTTAAGCGTTCTCCAATGTTGGGTCATTATTCTGTTTCTTTGGGGGTCGCAACCGCAGTGTTCTTGTCCGTGGCGGGCCTGCGTGGCAGCGTCTTGAGCATTGGTCACCGGGGCAATTCCATGTTTACCCCTGAAAACACCATCGCGGCAATCGTTGCTTCGCACGGCATCGCAGATCTTGTTGAAACAGACGTCCGTGTATCGAGCGATGGCCATCTGGTCCTGATGCATGATGACACCGTGAATCGCACCACGGATGGCACCGGGTCGGTGTCCGCCATGACGCTGGCGCAATTGCGCGCACTGGACGCCGGATCATGGTTCGCGCCACAGTTTGCGGGCGAACGGGTGCCCACATTTGCCGAGATGATCACCAACATTATGCCGCAGTCCATCCCCCTGATCGAGCGCAAGACCGGTTCTGCCGCAGCCTACGTCAACGCGTTGCAGCAACTTGGCGCGACGACGAACGTGGTGCTCCAGTCGTTCGATTGGAATTTCCTCTCTGCGGTTCACGCCTTGGACCCGACGATTCCCCTGTGCGCGCTGGGCAGCGGCACTTTCACGCTGACGTCGTTGACCAGCATCACTAACGCCGGCGCGCGGACTGTGGCGTGGGCAAAAGCAGCCGTCACACCCGCCGTCCTCGACATGGTGCGCGGCTCGGGACTCAAGTTATTTGTGTGGACGGTGAACGGGTTGGACATTCAGAACTACATCAGCATGGGCGTGGATGGGATCATTTCCGACGATCCAAGCTTGGTGAAGCAGTTGCAGCAACCCCCCACCAATTATCCGGTCAATCTGGCCGCCGGGCTGATCGCTTATTGGAACATGGATGACGGCCTGACCAACGCCTTCACCACGACTGTCTCGGATCAACACGGCACCAACAACGCCACGTTGGTCCGCAATGACGGCGCGTCGCACTGGTTTGACGGCAGCTTGGCCAAGCTGGGTGGCTCTCTGAAGGTGGAAGGCGCGAGCGCATTTGTGACGTTTCCCCAAAACGAAATTATGGACATCCAGACCAACGCCCTGAGCATTTCCCTCTGGGTGCGTCTGTCAGTTCTGCCCAGCCAACTCAGCACCAGCTTCGGCGCCATTTTCGACTCCACCACCGACTGCTACGTCGTCTATCTGGACAAGGGCAACCAGGAATTGCGGTTCAAGGTCACTGACGTCAACAACCATGCCGCGCGTCCGGGCATTCCCCAGGCCTGGCTGCAAACGAATGAGTGGCTTCACGTCGTAGGCACTTACTCGGGCCAGGCCGGCCCGTCCTACGGCGAGGCGAACATCTATCTGAATGGACAAATCCGGGATGCGCATACTGGCAACGACGGCAGCCCGTCTGGGCTGACGAACAATGTCAAAACGGGACAGCTTGCGGCAATGGGTCGCGAGGGGCCGGAGGGCGGAAACTACTTCACCGGCTTCGTGGACGACATGGCGCTCTGGAAGCGCGCCCTCAACCCGACGGAGGTGCGGGTTCTCTTTGAAGGCGGACAGCAGGGCTTGAGCTTGGGGGCGCTTTTGCCCCGGGCCACACCGTTGATCGAATTCATATCCGTCCGTCCGGTAAGTGCGCCAGCCGACAGCCTCGAAATTGATTTTCAGAACCACGGCCCCTGGGAAACGTTCCGCTTGCTTCACGCAACCAGCGCCGCCGGTCCGTTTCACGTCGTCGCCGGACTTGCGCCCCAATCACTCGGCGACAATCGCTTCCGTTTCGTGTATCAGTTGAACGGCCAGACGGCGGAGTTCTTCCGCGTGGAAACCGAATGAACCCTCAAGCCAAATGTCCAGCGGGAGCCCGTCTCTCGCGTCGCGTTTTTTTGAAAACCAGCGCGGTGTTGGGTGGAAGTCTGGCGTTCGGCACCTTGGCCGACCTTGCTCGCGGCGCTTCCTCCGGTAAGGCAACAACTCTGACGGTCGCTGATCTACCCGCTGGCGCGGCGCCGTTGCCCGTGGCTTTTCCGCACTTTCCCAGCCGGCTCCACGCCTTCGTCTGGCGCAATTGGTCATTGGTACCAGTCGAGCGCATGGCCCGTGCGGTCGGCGCAAAAAAGTCGGACCTCGTCCGCGTGGGGCGCGCGATGGGCTTGGGCACGCCGCCGCGCATCAGCCGCGATCAGCAGGCGCGCTCCTACCTCACCGTCATCAAACGCAACTGGCATCTGCTGCCGTACGAGCAATTGCTCGAATTGCTCGGCTGGGACGCGGAACAGCTCGCTTATACCCTGCGCGAGGATGATTTCCTGTTCATCAAACTCGGCAGTCTCAAGCCCCGTTGCGAGCCGTTGCGTTATCAACCGCCGGATGAAGCTGCCCTCCAGCGCGAACGCGAGATCGCGCAAATCATGCGCGAGGAATTTCCTGCCCTCCCAGCCAGCCAACGCGAACCGCTTTTCAGTTTTGTCTCGCAACTTTCGCGTCTGCCGGCCGCGCGGCCAAAGGCTGACACCAGCAGCAAGTTGAGTTTTTGTTACTCCTACTTCGCGCTTTATGGCGATCCCTTGCTCGAACGGGAGGCTGATCCGTACCCCGAAGGCTTGCTCGCGCGCCTGGCGCAGGCGGGCGTTCGCGGCGTCTGGCTTCAGGCCGTGCTCTACAAGCTTGCTCCCTTCCCGTGGGAACCGGAACGCAGCGCGCAACACGCCGCCCGGCTCACAAACCTGCGCAAACTGGTCGCCCGCGCGCACAAGCATGGGATGCGCGTGTTCCTCTACCTCAACGAACCGCGCATGATGCCGCTGCGATTTTTCGAGAGTCGTCCGCAGCTCAAAGGCGTGGTTGATGGCGACCACGCGGCGCTTTGCACCAGCGCGCCGGAGGTTCAGGAATACATGGTGAACGCCGTCGCCACGATCTGCCGCGCGGTGCCGGACCTGGGCGGTTTTTTCAGCATCAGCGCGTCGGAGAATCCCACCAACTGCTGGTCGCACGGCAAAGGCGCGCAGTGCCCGCGTTGCAGCCAGCGCCAGCCGGCGGAAGTCATTGCCGGAGTCAACCGGTTGTTTGCGGACGGCATTCGCCGCGCCGGCACCAACGCACAACTCATCGCGTGGGATTGGGGTTGGAACGATGCGTGGGCAGGCGACGCCATCCGGCAACTGCCCGCCGAAGCGGCGCTGATGAGCGTCAGTGAATGGCGGCTGCCCATCCAGCGCGGCGGCGTAAAGACCGAGGTCGGCGAATACTCCATCTCTGCCATCGGTCCGGGACCGCGCGCGACGCGGCATTGGCAGATTGCGCGGGAGCGGGGATTGCCGGCCATCGCGAAAATTCAGGCCGGCAACACCTGGGAACTCTCCGCCGTGCCGTACATCCCGGCCGTGGAAAACGTGGCGCGTCATGCGGAAAACTTGCGCGGGGCGGACGTCAGCGGCCTGATGCTCGGCTGGACACTCGGTGGGTATCCGTCGCCGAATCTCGAAGTCGTGGCGGAAACGCTGGCGCACGGTTCGGCGGACGAAGCCATGCGGCGCGTGGCCGAACGGCGCTTCGGGTCGGTGATGGCACCGGCAGTGGTGAAGGCGTGGCGCGGATTCAGCGCGGCCTTCAGCGAATTCCCCTATCACATCGGCGTAGTCTATTCCGGTCCGCAACAACTCGGCCCGGCGAATCTGCTCTGGTGCGAACCGACCGGCTATCGCGCCACGATGGTGGGATTCCCCTACGACGATCTTGATGCGTGGCGCGCGGTTTATCCGCCGGAAGTTTTCATTCAACAACTCAATCGCGTGGCGGATGGATTTGACCAGGCTCTGCAGCAGCTTCGCACAAGCACTGCCGACACCCGACGCAACGCCTCAACCGACCAACGCCAGGCCCTGGAGGCCGAAGCGCGTGTGGCGGAAGCGGCGATGATTCATTTCCGCAGCGCCGCCAACCAAGGGCGCTTCGTGCTGGCCCGGGGCGCTTTGTCGGCCGCAAAGGCGCCCTCGCAAACCGGTCCGCACCTCGTGGAATTGCGGCGCGTACTGAACGACGAAATCGCCCTCGCCCGCCGATTGTTCCAGCTTCAATCCCAGGACTCCCGGCTGGGGTTCGAAGCCTCAAACCATTATTTCTACGTCCCGTGCGATTTGCAGGAGAAGGTCTTGAATTGTCGCCATCTCCTTGACCATTGGTTGGCCGCTCAAGGATGACGTCAGATAACCTGAATGAGACACGGGCGCGCATCGCGTCACCCCACCCAAGCCGGCGCCCGGCAAAATTGGCCTCCCGAGGTCATTGAACGTTCCGGGGCAGCGTTCTGTCTTATTCTTCGGTCGCGCTAGTAACCCGTCGTTCCCTGGAAGGAGTCCCTTATGAAATGCAGTATTCGGATTGGCATACGCTCAGTTCTATCAGGCTGTGCGGTCCTCGGTTTGCTGTTCGAGGTCAGCCCTGCTGTGGCGGAGGATCCGTCCGCTGCGGGCGGGCCGGACCTCGTCGGAGTGGTCAAGCACGAGGACGGCAAGCCCTTGCGCAACGCCACGGTGTTCATTTACACCGCCGGGCCGAAGGAAGGTGTGGGCATCTTGTGCCCCTCCTGTTACGCCGATTGCCGCAAACGGGCGAAGACCGATGACGAGGGTAAATTCAAAATCGAAAGCCTCGACCCGACGCTGTTGTTCCGCCTGCTCGTCGTGGCCAAAGATCATCGGCCGGAATTTATCAGCAAAGTGGATCCCGCGCACGAGCCGATTGAAGTCACGCTCCAGCCGGCGCGGACAGAAATCAGCCTGGACCAGCAAGTCCAGGGGCGGGTGGTGGATAAGGACAATGAACCCATCACCGGTGCCGTGGTCAGCATCCGCGGGGTGACTCGCGGTCAGGGCACACGATTCGGCGGCAATGAAGACATGGATCAGGTCGCCGTTACGGACGACGACGGTCGGTTCGTCATCAATGGCGAAACGCCGTTTGACGCCGTGGGCGTCGAGGTCGAGGCTCGTACCTTCGCCAAAGGAATTTTTCAACGTCTGGCGTCCGGCGGGAAGGTCCATGAGTTGAGGCTGACGGAGGGCGCAGCGATCGAGGGACGGTTGGTCAAGGACGGACAGCCGATGGCCGGAGCGGAGATCGGCATCAGCGGTGCCGACCGGAGCGCGGATGTTTATGTGGGGGATTTTACCGTGGGGACGGACAAGGATGGCGCTTTCTTTTTGGGGAATCTGCCGCCCAATCGCGATTACTTCATCTGCGCCAAAATGAGTTCCCTGGCCAACCAGGGCACGGTTGCCGCGCGTCGCGTGCGACTCAACGTCGACGGCTCGGTTCTGGACGTGGGCGAGGTTTCCGTTGCTCCTGGTTTCAAGCTTGAAGGCGTGATCCGTCTTACGGACGGCGAGCCGATACCGGCGAAAACGCGGGTTCTGCTCTCGCGCGACGAAGCGTGGGATTCCGCTCAGACCGAGGCGGACGAACACGGGCGTTTCTATTTCTCCGGAGTTCCCACCGACAGTCTGAGCCTGTCGGCGCGGGTCAAAGGCTATCGCCTGTCCGCTCGCAACCGGAGTCTGGATACCTTCAACCCGTTCCGACTGGTTGGAGCGCTCAAGGCCGACAAGACCGACCTTGTCCTGGAGTTCGAGCCGGGCGCCAGTCTGCAGCCAGATCGTTCCGCTTACGTGGACATTCGGCAGGAACCGTTGCTGGGCGCGGAAGCCGTCAAGGATCGCATCGGCGACATCCATGTGACCGGCACGGTGAAAGACGCTGACACCGGAGAACCGCTGAAGAAGTTCACCGTCACCGAAGGGCGGGCCGAACAACATCTGACGGACACATTCCAGTGGTTCGCAGCCAGACAGACCGAGGTGAAGGACGGCGCCATTGACTTGTTTTTGACCAAGGGCCGGAGCGCGCCCGCCATCATGGTGGAGGCTGAAGGTTACCTGCCGGCAATCTCCGGCGCGATCACGGGAACGGAGACGAATATCACGTTCGCTTTGAAGAAAGGCTCCGGTCCGTCCGGTATCGTCTTGAAGCCCGATGGTGAGCCTGCCGCGGGGGTGAAGGTTTATCTCGCGGACATGCGCAACGGGGTCTATGTCCAGGACAACAACATGAAAGTGCAGGATCGGATTTACCAGGGCACGCGGACCACCACGACGGACGAGCAGGGCCGATTTGCCTTCAGACCTTACGCGGATGATTATGCCATTCTGGTTTTGGAGGACGCAGGCTTTGCTCAGGTGACGGTTGAAAACTTGAAGGATAAACCGGAGGTGAAACTCCAACCCTGGGCCAGGGTCCAAGGCAATTTGACGATTGGCGCCCGACCGGGAGCGGATGAATCCGTGCGCCTGTGGCCGGCCCACTTGCCGTACGAATATCACCCGCGCAATTTTCCGCCGTTGAGCATGTACCTTCAGACGCAAACAGACAGCACCGGCCAGTTTTCCTTCGACCGCGTGCCGCCCATCGCTGTGCAGGTTTACCATTCGCCGAACGTGAAGGATGAAAAGATGGGAACCACGCCAATGTCACAAACCATCAGCTTCTCCTTAAAACCCGGTGAAGTGAGAACCGTGACCATCGGCGGCAAAGGCCGCCCCGTCACCGGCCAGTTGATCGTCAACGGTTACGACGGAACGATTGACTGGCGCGCCGACGTGTACAACCTCGAACTGATTCTCCCACCCACGGACGAGTTTCCCGACTTGCTGGCTTTGTCACGCGAGCAAAGCGCAAAAATCCAGGCGGCTGACTCCGACGAGGAGAAGCAGCGTTTGATCGAGGAAATGCGTCGGTCACGCGAGGAGGCTCTCGCACGGCAGCGCGCCTTCGCCCGGACGGAAAAGGGCCGCGAGTACTACTTCCAGAATCGGCGCTACGCTCTGAAATTTGCCCAGGACGGCAGCTTCCGCGTGGAGGACGTGCCCGGCGGGCAGTATCGCCTGCGCGTTGACCTGCGCGAAGGCGGCGAAGGGCCCATGCGCTTCTCGGCGCCGCTCATCGCCAGCCTCAACAAAGAGTTGGAAATCCCCGACTCACCTGGTGGCCGCAGCGATGAGCCGTTTGATCTTGGCAGAATTGAGTTGCAGGCCAAGAAAGTCCTCAGCGTGGGCAAGCTCGCACCCGATTTTGAAGTCAAGACCCTGGAGGAGAAGACGGTGAAGCTCTCCGACTTCGCGGGCAAATACGTGTTGCTCGATTTCTGGGCGGTCTGGTGCGGCCCCTGCGTTGCTGAAATGCCTCACTTGAAGGCCACCTACGATGCCTTCAAGGATGATCCGCGTTTTCGGATGATCGGTCTCAGCCTCGACCCAAACATCAAGACGCTCCGGGATTACGCCAGGAAGAATGAACTCGGCTGGATCATGGGCTTTCTCGGCGAGTGGTCGAAAACTGATCTGCCCAGTCAATATGGTGTGGAAGGCATTCCTTCCCTCTTTCTCATCGGCCCGGACGGCAAGATCGTGGCCAAAGGAATGCGCGGCGCGAACATCAAAGCCACAGTGAAAAGCGCCCTGGCCAAAGGCGAATGAACCCAGATCCAGGCTTCGGGCACAGCAATTCTGCCCGTGATCCTCGATGTGCTGCCGTGCGTCCCGTGGGCGCGATGCTCATCCGACTGACGACGACGGAGGTGATGGTACCGGTAGTCGCACCATCGCCTGAGTTGGCTTCGTCCCGCTGAGGTGACGGGTCTGGATCTGTGAGGGCGCCGCAGGGGAAGTACACTGGAGTCTCTATCCATCTGGCAATGCGTCATGGATCGTAGTTTGAAGATAGCTCTTCGCTGTTTTCAGCGGAACCGGCACGGAGGCACGGGTGACTCGGGCGCTTTCAACGCCCCCGGGGGCCACTTCCCTCTCGGCGGGAGAGAATTGCCCGCACAGGTTCGGGCATGGAACCCCTGAACCGTGAAGCGGCAGTCCCGCGCGAAGAGCGGCGCTGAAGCCGCACGCACTCCAAACGCTTCGCGACCTTTAAGCGTCACCAATGCTCGCGAAGCGCTTGGAGTGCGGCGGATTTATAGCCGCCTTGGGCGAAGGGGTTCAGGGGGCAGATCCGCTCACTGGCGACGTCTTGAGCAGTGCGGATTGGCTCTACCGAAGTCAGCGATCAACCTTGAACCTGGGCGCGAATGACTCATGAACCGCCGGTTGTCGGGCGAGTGGCTTGGCCTTTCCAACGACGAGATTGCTCTCGCCCGCCGATTATTCCAGCTTCAATCCCGCGACTCACGACTCGGCTTCGAAGCTTCAAATCATTACTTCTATGTCCCGCACGATCTGCGGGAGAAAGTTCTGAACTGCCGGGACCTGCTGGTTCGTTGGCTGCCCACGCTCCGTTCGCCCCAAACTGAGGGATAGTTTCAGTGGCAAACCCAGGGGCCGCGAGCCGATCAAACTGAGTCCGCTCGGTCGGCGATGATAGTTCAATGCGGGTCGAGAGCTCGGATTGGGGAACGCCAACCGAGTGTCCATTACAGTGCTATCTCCCACCATCGCGCAATTCTGAGAAGAATTTTTAACGCAGAGGACGCCAAGGTTGGCGCCGAGGAACGCGGAGGTGGATTTTCTTTGCGACCTTTGCGAGAACCTCTGCGCCCTCTGCGGTTAACCCGGGCGGCGTGGGTTTGGTTTGCGCCTCTGCTGAATGTGAAGAAGGCGCGCTGCTCTCAGCGCGCCTTGCTCGAAGAAACAAATCGGACAATTCTGATTCCGTATTTCTGGTTACGCTGGTTTCAAGCGCAGGTTATGGAATCATGCGGGTTGACCGTTCCTGCATCCAGAACACGTCCGGATCCCGGCCGCCAACGGGTGTGGGGTAGGGCCGCACCTGACCTTGCAGGGGCTTTTGCAGAATGAACGGATTTCTCCACTTCTTTAACTCCGCGTGACCGTCGGCGAAGGAAAAACCGCCCGCCCCGCCGTGATAGCTGCCCGGAGAATCCACGATGGTGGCCGTCGTCGTGGGGTAGCTCACCATGTCCACCACGAACATGCCGTCGTTGATGCTGTCTTCCCGCTCATCCAGAAACACGATGGTTCTGCTCACTCCGGGATCAAACATGTCGGAACTCTTGCGATAGATACGATACTGTCGGGACTGGTCGCCGGTGGTGGTATTTGACCAATTCATAGGCCGGTTTTCGCCGCGACCGCCCACCCAGTTGAGCATGGACATGGTGCGCACCCGCGGCATGGTTTGTCCGCGGTAAGTAACAACACTTCGGTCGGCGGGACACTTGAAAATGCCCTGACTCTTGCCGGTGTACGTCCAGAGGATGCTCTGCTTGAGGTTGTAGTCCACATCCCAGTTGTCGCGGGCATCAGTGTAATCCAGCCACCCACCCACCCATTCATGCGGGCCATGCTTGACGTGGGGCAGCACCTCGCGGTTGTCATCCACGTACAGTCGCCAAGCGAGCAGCAACTGGCGGTGGTTGTTCATGCAGGATATTCCCTGCGCCTTGGTCTTGGCGCGCGACAACGCGGGCAGGAGCATCCCGGCAAGAATCGCGATGATCGCGATCACCACCAGCAACTCAATCAGCGTGAAACCTCTGTCAGCTTTGAACCGGACTTTCATACTTTCACCATTCCTGCGTTGGAGACGCCGCCCCGAAAGGCGGCGCCGTTGTTGAATCAATATATCCTCAAACCAGCGGCCTGCCACCGCAGGCCGCTGGCTTTGTTTAACTCATTACTTCGCGACCACGCGGTAGTACGCCCCACCAGCGGGCGGATTCGGGTCCGTGAACGTCGTGGCCGTCAGGTTGTCAGCAATCTTCACGAAGCTTGCAGGGTCGGCGACATTGGTGCCGCGCCACACTTCATACGTGGCGTTGGCGCCGGCCGATCCCCAGTTCAACTCGAAGCCCCCGGTCACAAAGCTCCCACCGGAGATTGAGAAGCTCGGCAGGCCGAATGAGATGATCTCAATGTCATCAAGGTAAACCGGCGGATGGCCGGAACCGTTGGAGGAACTCCACGCCGCCATAAACGTCGGCCCCCACGTCGGCGCGGCGCCAACGTACGGCGCCCGGTCCACAATGACCGTGGGACTGGCGCTGCTGGGATTCTTGATGATGGAGTAACGGCCGTCGCTGTTGTGCGTGATCACCGCATACTCTTCCCAAACGTCCGGCGTGTAATCCACCCCGGTGTCCACCCACGCCGCGTTGTAATAGGTCAGGGACGTGGCATCGCCAATGGTGGCGTCGCGCGAACCGTAGCCGAGCAGCGCCTTGTCGCCGGAATAAGCGCTGGTGCCTTCGACGCCATAAAGAGACATCCGCAAGTAGGTAGCCACGGTCCCCGGCACGGAAGCCGGCACCCGCGCCCACCACCTGATCTGGACGTCCGTCCCCGGAGGCGTGCCCCAAGCAAGGGTGACGCCGGCGCGTTGGCCGCCCTCGATTTTCAGACTGTTGTTGCCGGATCGAGGAGTCACCACGGATGAATCCACAACCTGGATTTTGGCCGGGGCCAACGGACGACCGCCACCGGCCGCGGTGCCATCGGTTTCAGTGGTGATCCACGCTCCCAGCGGATCCGCGTCAATCAATCCACCTGCACTACTGGCCGGGTAGCCTTCAAAGCCCTCGGTGAAGGTGGTGGTCAAGTCAATCGAACCGTCCACCGTCAGCTTGATGTCATCAATGGCGAAGAAGCCATCGTCGGCGCTGTTGCCCTCGTTGACGATTCGCATCATCGTAGGCATGGGTGTTTCACTGCGCGCCGTGCCACTGTTCACCAGGAGCGGCGTGGTCATGTCGTCCACATACACACTCAAGCTCGGGCCGTTGGGATCGAACACGATCCGGTGATGTTGCCAGGCTTGGGTCAGGTGGTTGGTGCCCACCGCAGCCCAACCAGGCGCAGCCCGGACGCCGTCGTAACATACCAACGCCAGATCGTTGGTGGCGCGTCCGCCACGGTAGGCGAGAAAATCACCGCCGTTGTTATCCGAGCCCATGCCGTTCAGCAGAATGTAGAAGTTGTGGCTGCTGGTTGGTCCGCGATCCGAATAGATGCGGAAATCCAGTTGATACTTGGTGCCGCTCCGGGTCTCGCGGAAATGCACGCGCGCTTCGCTGCCCGGACGGACCAACAACGACTTCGCACCCGAAGCCGCAAGCCAGTTCACCACCTGCACCCCGCTGCCATCGGCGCCCGCGCCCGCAATCGGAATGTCATCCTGCATCTGCCACTCGATCCCCGTAGGATCCGCATCCGACTCATCGCTTAAACTGGTGGCCACTTCGGTGTAACTCTCAAAGTCATTCTCATAAATGACCCACGGATCGGCGGACATCGGAATCGGATTGCCCGACGCGAGGTAGCTGATCTCATCCGCCGTCAACGCGCGATTCCAGACGCCGATGTCGTCAATCGCACCCCAGAAGAAGTTCCCTGCGTCCGGACCATTGCGCCCCAAGCCGGCAACCTGCCCGGCGAGCACCAAACCGGAAAGCCCGCTGCCCACAGCGGCGTCATGTCCCACGTGGGTATCTTTCAGCACGCCGTTAAGATAAATCCGGGCCTCACCCGCCGTGGGTGTGGCGTTGCCATCGTAAACCGCCACGAGGTGAATCCATTCGTTCAGGATCAAATCCGCCTGCGGAATTCCCGGACGGGCGGCCTGACCTTCAGCCGTGGTCACTTTGAAACGCAGTTCCTGATTTCCCCGGTCGAGGTAGATCACGTAGTTGTCGCCCACCGAATCATAGACCGCTCCGAATGTTCCCGGCAGTTCGGAAGGTAGTTGCTTCAACTTGGCCCACAGCGAAACCGTGACTTGGTTCTCGTTGATATCGAGGGCGGGCGTATTTGAAATGACAGAATAGACATTCGTGCCATCCACATCCAGGGCGCCGCCCAGCCGCGCCAGCGGCTCCGCCAACCAGGCGCTTGGACTGCCTCCAAACAGAGTGCCATCACTCGCACCCCGCACATCGGCAATGAAGTCCGTGGCAGGATTGCTCAAGCCATCATCCAGCGGCCAATGGGCAACCAGCCCCAATGGCAGCGAGGCGGTCGGTTCATCCGGGAGCGGCACCACCGTGAGGGTGGCGGGATTGCTCTCCAGGGAAGTCACGGCGTCCTGGACCACCGCCGTGTACTGGCCAGCCGCTTCCGGTGTAACCAAGACAAACAGTCTTGAACTGGTCGCTCCGGGAACATTCGTTCCGGCGTGCTTCCACTGATAGGTGATTGGCGGCGTGCCGCCTTCGCGCACCACGTCGAACGTCACGCGCGTTCCGGGAATGGCGGTCCGGTCTTGCGGGTGTTGCACAATGGCCAACTGATCCGGGTCCAGTGCCTCGACCGGAACAAAATTCCCCGAAGCCAGGTAGCCAATGGCATCCACACTCAACGCTTGTCCCCACACTGCGATGTCATCAAGCGTGCTGCTGAAGAAATATAGGGCCTGAGCTCCGTTGCGACCCAGGGCAGCGACTTGGCCCGCGCGGACATTACCCGTCAATCCCGTTCCCACAGCGCCGTCGTGACCCACATGGGTGTCCATCAGTTCACCGTTCAGATAGACGCGCGCTTCACCCACCGTCGGGCTTGCTTTCCCATCATAAACACCTACTACGTGAATCCACTCGCCCACCGTCAGCCTGGCTTCGGGGATGCCCGGACGGGCAGCCTCACCGTTGGCCAGCGTCACCTTGAAACGGAGTTCGCGGGCGGCCCGGTCGAGATAAAGTACGTACTCATCTGTTTGCGAGTCGTAAAGCCCGCCGAAGGTTTCGGCCATCTGCGACGGTAGCTGTTCCAGTTTGACCCAGAGCGACAACGTCACCGCATTGGTGCCGATGTTGAGCGAGTCGCTGGGGACAACCGTGGCATAAACGTTTTCACCATCAACTCGCAGGGCTCCGCCAAAGCGGGCTTGGGGTGCGCCAATCCAATAGTCCGGCAGCCCAGCGGTGATGGTGGAGTGATTCTCGCCAATGTAGTCAACCATCACTGTCGCAGTCGGATTGGTAAGCCCGTCATCAAGCTTCCAATAAGCTGCGATGCGATGGGCGAACTCCTCTTCCAACTCCGAGTCCAGAACATACGCGGCCATGCGGAAATCCCATTGCAGCGTAACCGGCCCGAGTCCCGGGTCGGTCAACTCGATGGCGAGCGTGTTCTGGGAACGCGCATTGAGCGTAGGCAGAGTCGCCTGGACGGTGTGCTGTCCAGCCGCTGAACTCACGGTGCGGGAGAGCGTCTGATCATTTACCTTCACGACGATGGTCCCGGTGTTCAACGGAGATGAACCATCGGCCAAAACCACTTCGATGCCCGAACCCGGCGCCACGTTCATGGCGTTGGCCAGTGGTTTCCGGGAAACAATGGTCACTGGCACGACGACTGTGGTGGGAATCCCGTCTGTCGTCGGCGCCCCCAAGGCCTGGATGTAACCCGAGGACAGTGCTTCGTCGTGGATCTGGATGCTGCTGACAAAACCCGGTTGCGTGTTGCCGCCGTCAGAGTTGTCATCCGTAAACAACAGTGCCGTCTCACCAAATGCACCTGCAACCGGGTTCAACGCCCAACGCCCATCAACACCTGCGCCGAGAATCTGCTGTCCCACCAGCGCCCCATCAATGTATTTGCGCAGCAATGGCCCGCCGGGTGCGGCCAGATCAAACGCAAAGGCGATGCGGTGCCAGGTGTTGGTCTGGACCTGTCCTTGGTAAGATCCAGAAATCCCGATTGCGCCCGCTGGATTGATGTGCAGGTCGGCATCATTGGCATTGCCCACTGGATCATCAATTTGGATCAAGCCCCGCCACCCACCGGAAGACTCTGGCGGGAAAAGCAGGTCGAAAATGAGCGTGTACTGATTGACGAACGTCCCACCGCCGTTCGCAGCCGCACCGGGCGTGACTACATAACCCATTGTCGGTAGCGAGCGGGGAAAACCCATGACATAGGCGGGTTGGCCACCGACGTCGGGCAGGCCAAGGGTGGTGGTGGTCCCAAACACGGTTTGCAGGGACGTTGCCCCGCCAGGCCCATCAAAGTATCCCAGCGCGGCCCCGGTGGTCGCTGAAAGATTCCCGGATTTGAAGTCCCACTGCCCCGTGATCGCGGCATGGAGCGTGGGTGAACTGGCCAACGCGATCACCAAGAGTGAATGGCACGCGGCCCGAATGAATTTGGAAGCCAGAGACTCCCGTAGTTTTTGAGTGTTTGCTGTTTTCATAGACTGGCTGAGTTTTTGCTGGTTTCGACTGCTGCTCGCACTAAAAGCGTTTTCGCCTGCCAACGCATCCTCACTGTCTGTTGCACGGGCGAACCCGCTCCATCAAACTTACCCAAACAATACTTCCACACACCGTGGAGCGTTAACGCACTAACTATGCTTCAACTCTCCGTTTGTCAACGATTTTTCCTGCATTTTTCCCCAAGGCTCAAACCGTTGGATGCAGGCGATGGGCTTCCCTGAGGGATTTGCACCAAGCCCCTTCCAATGTGCGATTGAAGCCGCGGGGTTGGTCATCCAAACCAAAGCTATTCTGCGGGGAGATGGTTACAGCAATGTGTCAGTTGGCTGATAATCGTGTGACACGTGCGCTGTGGAAGCTTACTTCTTTTCAGTGGTCACTGGCTGCGCTTTGGCCGCGAAGCGGTAAATGTCCCCGCGATAGACCGAGTCCTCCATTTCGATGATCAGGTCGCGGCCGCAGAAGGAAACGCCCTCGACCCGGAAGGCCGGCACTGGCTTCTCCAGTTGAAAAGCCTTCAATTCCTCCCCTTCCAGCAGCACCGCGCTTAACATCTGATTGATCTCCGTCAGGTGGATGCCGTAGTCCTTCGCAAACACGGCATACAACGACTGCTCCAAGTTGCGCCGATGGATGTCGGGGCAAAGCCCCAACGAAATGTAACGGGTCTCCTTCATCATCGGAATGCCGTCAGCGTAACGAATGCGCTCGATTTCGCAAAACGGCCCTTTGAGGGTGAACTGGCGTCCGTTGATGGTCTGGGTGTGATCGGTGTTGCGCAGATGAAAGCCGACCAGGCGCGTGGCGGGTTTGCGCCCGGCCTCAATCATGTTTTTGGTGAAGCCAAAGATGCGGTTGATGGCGCGCACCACGGTGAAGTCGCGCACGAACGTGCCCTTGCCCTTGACGCGGTTGACCCAGCCTTCCTTTTCCAGATCATGCAACGCCTTGCGGGCGGTGGTGTTGCTGACCTGGTATTTCTCGATGATCTCATTTTCCGACGGCACCGGCGAACCCGGCGGCAAGGCACCGCTCTGGATCATGCCAATCACGTCGCGGCTGATCTGAAAGTATTTCGGCGGACTGTATTTTTCGGTGACCACGGAATTAGTTCGATGTTGCGGCGCCATTAACGGGCGTGAAGGACGGATTGTCAAGCGGGGCGCGTATCAGAACCACAAAGCCCCGGTTTTCAGCGTTTGATACCTGCCGGGTTGGCCGCACCGTGGTCTTTTTGGATTCAACCCAGTAAGGCGAAAACCTGTCCCCGCAAACCTGATGCGGTTGACCTGTTGGTCACCAAACTCCCAAAGGAATCATTATGGTTTTGGGACAAGGTACGCGCGCGTCCACTCCGGCTGCGGCGGCAGGGTGCCGGCCCGAACCTGATCTTTCCACTGAGAATCGGTCATGCGCCATGTTGGGCCGAGTTCAAATTCGTAGTGACTCAGCACCGGCCCGGCATAAACGGCCACGTCGCCCGGCCCACAGTCCACGGCGATCATCAACATTTGAACGTTGCCGACGCCTTGGTGCAGGATGCTACCGGGGTCAGGAGTAAGGATGTCCGGTGGGTCGGTATGGACATCCGTCACCAAGGCGTCCCAATAATCAGATCCGTGGTTGTCGCCGGTGGGTTCGATCCAGCTTTGAAAATCTCGTGGGACGTACTGACTTCCTGCTTCATAGAACAACGCGGGATACCATCCGGTGTAAGTTCTCCTTCCCAGGTAATCGAACTCCACCAAGCGTTGAAGGAAAAGGCTCTCTTCCGCAGAAAGTGGTATTTTGAGTAGTTCTTTCTCCGAGATGGCTCGAAGGGTTCCGGTCGTATTCAGGAATTGGTCCATTGTTGCGAGGCGATTCGCGTGCATAGCGGCCCCGCTCACGGAAACCACGAATGGGGTGCCATTCGTGCCGATATGTGTGTAGTTATAAACGCCGTTCGTGGGAAGCGTCGCCAGCACTGCCTTCGTTGCCAGTGTCATCTCGCGCATCCGCAACCAAAACGCTGGAACCGGTTCAACATAGCCGTCCGGATACGAGCAAATGATCATCGGGGTGTAGGGCTGTTGAGCGTATAGCACGGTGTTGTGCCTCAGTTGCGTCCACGAAGCCAGTTGTGTGTTCAACGTCCTCATGGCCCAAGCGCGCGTCCGCATGGCCTCGGGGTAATCGGAATCGGTGGTCGGGGCTGACAATTCGCGCAGGCACGCCAGCCAGTGATTGTAGATGCTGTTCGTCCACGCTCCGGCACTTTGGCGATCAATCACGTTGCGCACCGCGGCGAGATTGTGTTGATACCTCAAGCCGTCCCGCCAGTACGGCCGGCCATCGGCGAGCGTGAGATTGGTTCGTGAGATACGATCCGCGATGAGCGGAACGGTCTGGCTGTTGCCGAGGACCGAGAACGCGATGTCCAGCGCGCTGGGAACGCGTCGCATGACCTTGTCCCATACATCCGGAATGCCGTCATCGTCCCAAATGATTTGATCGACAACGCATTTCTGGAACGCCCAACTATCCATCACAAATCGCTGGCCCATCACGGTAAACGACCGCGGCAATTTGACTTGCTCCGGACCGAACGGCGAAAAGTAATAACCGCTGGTGATCTGTTGCATGCCCAGTTGGCCGGACATGAGTTGGTGCAGGAGATTCGTCAAGGCGGCCGCATTGGGCAGATCGAGCGGTGAATTGATTCCCGCCGCCACCAGTAATCCATTTAATTGGGCGAAGTTCAGCGAGTCGGGCGTGCCCACATACATTTCCAGTGTGCGATTGAACTGGAGCCAGTCGTTGAATGCGCCGGAGTTCCGAAGCAGGAGTTCCAAGGCCACCGCGCCGGAAAGCTCGCGCAAATTGTTGGTTCCGCCAATGGCACCCATGGAGAGGCCGGCATAGCGGAAGTCCGCCAGGCCGCACCACATCATGGCGCGGAAGTATCTCGAAAGCGCGGTGGAGTTTTCGTAGTGGCCGCGTACTTGGAACTGTGAAAAATCCACGAGGCGATCTTCTCCATACAGGCTGAAGAAGACCGGCTGCCGATTGTTAATGGCATTCAGCGTCGAGGTAACGCGCGCCGATTGGTTAAGAGCGCCATAATTGTTGACCCCGCTGACGAGTGATCGCGCTACCGCAAGGAAGTAGTCCGCATCCAGGACGCCGTTGGTTATGGCCGTCCCGGCTGACTGCGCCCAAAGCGCGGGCACTTGCGCCGACATGGCCACGAGCAAATTGGACAAGGTGGGGTGAAAGCCCGTCTCCTCAATCTCCGCGAGCATCGTTACAAACGAACGATGCCAGGCGTGCAGGATTGAATCCGTCGTAACAAGAACCGGGAGATCATCCGTGTAAATATCATAGAAAACATCGGCAAAGCTATCTCGCTCCAAGCGTTGGCTTACTACGAATCCGTTCGTCTGGAACACGGCGAATTCCTGCGGGTTGAGGCGGAAGTCAAACAGGCGGAGGTTCGGCCAAGCATTGGTGGCGTTGTAAATGGCTGGATCCAGATTGAACAGGTCCCAGAACTCAGCCGTCGTCGGATCGAACGTGATCTGCGGCAGATATTCGTTCGTCGGTCCATACCTTGCAACGAAATCCTCCAGCGGAAGTTGCCCGAGCTGTTGCAGTTCCTTGCTGAATTCCGTGCCGTAACCGTAGATCGCCTCTCCCAAGCCGTTTCCGGCCGCCGTCAACTTGACGTTGGCCACCACCCGATAGAAGGCGTGGTCACCTGCCGTTGGCACCGCCACGCGCAGGAATTCATCGGACACCCCGACGCTTCCCGCGATCGGTCCGGCCACGGTTTCCCAGTTCGTCATGTCCGTGCTGCGCTGGATGGTGTATTCCGGATACATGGCACTGACGGGTAGCACCATTTGGGAATGCAGCCCCACCTCCGCTTGAGAAGCCGACTTCTTGAGTTTGAGCGTGATTTGGTCAGCGCCCAAGCTGCCGAACGAGGTGAGTACAGACGCGACGGCGGTGAGGGCCACGGAGAGCTTTGCGGGTTTCATAAGATTCCTCTCGACGATGATCAGCCTATGACTGATTCGGTGAATGTAAAACGGTGTGTTTCCACAACTTCTTGAACGCGATGGATGTGCTCAAGGACTGGGAACCAAGTATCCACGAGTCCACTCCGGTTGCGGCGGGAGGTGCCCCGGCGAGAACAAAGCCTTCCATTCGGAGTCAGTCATACGCAGATCCGGTCCAAGCTCGAACTCGTAATGGCTTAATACTGGTCCTGCGTAAAATGCAACATCTCCCGGTCCGCAGTCCACCGCGATCATGAGCAGATGCACATTGCCGACAGCTTGGTGAAGCACGCCGCCGGGATCGCCTCGCATCTCATCGAACGTGTCGGTATGCACATCGGTTACCAGGGCATCCCACTTGTCCGGGCCTTCGCCATTCTGATACGGCAAACTCTGATGCACGTTGGCGTAGAACAGGGTTGGATACCAGCCACTGAAATCCCGAATTCCCGAATAAAACTCATGCTGCGAAATAAGATTCCGGAGAAAGTTGGCCTCGGCAGTAGTCAACGGCTGGCGAGCCAGTTCCTTCTGGGCGATTCCCTGCAGCATACCCATTGTAATCGCAAAGTTGTCGAGAAACGCGAGACGGTTTGCATGGATCGTTGAAAGCGCGACCGGACCAGGCTCTCCCAGGTAGTCGGCCACCTTCTCCAAATAGACCGTTCCACTGTTCGGTAATCCGACCACTAATTCGCGGGTGTGCTGTGCCATCACGCGCATCCGCTGCCAGAACGCTGGGCGGGGCTCGACGTATCCAGCCGGATAAGAACAAAGCACAGGATCGGTATAAGATTGCTTGGCATAAAGGACGGTGTCGTGGCGAAGCTGCGTCCACGAGGCGAGTTGCGTGTTCAAGTCCTTCATGGCCCAGGCACGCGTGCGCATGGCCTTGGGATATTGCGCCCCGGTGGTTGGGGACGAGAGCTCACGCAGACAGGCGAGCCAGTGGCTGTAAATGCTGTTAGTCCAAGCCGACGCGTTCTGCTTGTCCACCACGTTCCGCACCGCCGCCAGGTTGTGTTGGTGCGGATACCCATCCCGCCAGTAGTCCCGGCCGTCGGCTATCGTCAGATTGGTGCGGGCAATTCGCGCGGCAATCTCAGGGACGATGTGATTATTTCCCAACACGCCAAACGCCACGTCTAGCGCGCTCGGCATGCGGCGTCCGACCAACTCGCCGTCCCATTTGATCCGGCTGAACACGCTCTTGCTCAGGCACCAGCTATCCAGAATGAATCGTTGCCCCATAACGCCGAAAGACCGCGGCAGCTTGACCTCTTCTTTCGCGAACGGACTGGCGAAGTTGTAGCCACTGGCGATGGATTGGAAGCCCAGTTGGCCGGACATCAATTGCGCCTGCAAGTTCGCCAGCGCATCATGGGTGGCAAGATTCGATGGCGACTGGATACCCGCTACATCAAGTAATGCCCCAAGCTGTGCGAAGTTCAGCGAATCCTGTAAACCCACGAATAGTTCAACCGTCCGATCGAACTGCGCCCAGTTGGAATACTGGCCGGAACGATTCAGCAGCCAACTCATGGCTACGGTGCCGGATAATTCTCGCAGCGAATTGTCATTGGTCCTGCCGGTAAACTGGAAATCCACGAAACCGCACCAAATCATGGCACGGAAGTAATTGGAAAGGACTCTGGAGTTTTCGTAATGCCCGCGCACCTTGAACTGGGAGAAGTCAACCCAACGCTCTGCGCCAAACAGGCTCACTGGCTTGCTGGTGAGCCCGTTGATGTCGTGCAAAGTCTGCGCAATCCGGTTGCTTTGTCCCAAGAAACCGCTGTGGTTGGCGGCGTTAAGCAGCGAGTTGGCCACGGCCAGGAAGTAGTCTGCATCCAGGACGCCATCGCTGACCGCTGTGTTCGACGCTTCCGCCCACAAGCTTGGGATGCGATCCTGCATTCCCACAATAATCCCTTGAAGCATTGGAACCAGGCTTGTTTCCTCTACTTCTTCCAACATGGCACGGTAGGAGAAATGCCATGCTTGCAATGCCGCATCCGTGGAGAAGAAGACCGGCAAGTCGTCGGTATAAATGTCGTAGAAGGAGTCGGCGAAGCTGTACGTGCCCAGCCGCTGGCTTACGACAAACCCGTTGGTTTGAAACACGGCATACTCCGCCGGGTTGAGTCGGAAGTCAGTCAGCCGCGGCTCGATGGAGTTCGTGGCGTTGTGAACTGCTGGATCGAGATTGAACTGATCCCAGTATTCCGCCGTCGTCGGATCAAAGTTGATCTGCGGCAGGTACGCAGTCCCCGATCCATACATCGCCACGAAATCTTCCAGCGAAAGCTGGCCAAGCTGTTGAAGTTCCTTGCTGAATTCAGTGGCGTAACCGTAAACCGCTTCGCCACCGCCACCCTCTGCGGACAAGTTTACTCGGGCCACGACCCGATAGAAGGCTTGGTCACCCGCCGTTGGCACTGCCACGCGCAGGAATTCATCGGACACCCCGACGCTTCCTGCAATCGGCCCGGCCACGGTTTCCCAGTTCGTCATGTCCGTGCTGCGCTGGATGGTGTATTCTGGATACATCGCGCTAACGGGTAGCGCCATCTGGGAATGCAGACCCACCTCTGCCTGCGGCCCGGATTTCCTGAACTCAAGGGTGATTAGATCTGCGCCCAGGCTGGTAAACGAGGCAAGCCAACATGCCGACACGGCGAGAACCACTGAGAGTTTTACTGGTTTCATAGCATCCTCTCTCCGGAAGCTACCCTACGCCTCGAGCGCAGAATGTAAAAGGCATTTTTCGTCCTCAGCACCAAACGGGTTTGAGGCTGTCGGCAGCGTATGGCAGGCAATCCTCCAGCGCCTCCAGCGCCAAGTTCGATTGGTGACCAAATTTGACTCGCCGCCCGCAGGACACGCCGGCATATTCCATTCAATGTCGGTCATCCAGCGATCCATCGAAGTCAGCTATCAGCTTCGGGTGTTTTTCACGCAAGCCGCGTTTGATCCGGCGAACTTGGTCGTCAAGAACGTGCTCACCGACGGCGACTCACGGCGACCCCGCAAGGCGCTGGTGGTCATGGACGAAGCCCTGGCCCAGGCACGGCCCGCACTGCTCCGTCAGCTTGAAGCCTACTTCGCCGCGCACGCGGATGCGCTCACCTTGGTCTGTCCAGCCATTGTCATCGAAGGCGGGGAGCGGACCAAGAATTCCTACTTTCATGTATCGGAAATTCACTCGCACTTGGACCGTCATCACATTGATCGCCATTCGTATGTGCTGGGTGTGGGCGGCGGCGCGCTGCTCGACATGGTGGGACTGGCAGCGGCCACGGCGCATCGCGGCGTGCGCCACGTGCGGGTGCCCACGACGACGCTGGCGCAGTGCGATTCCGGCGTTGGGGTGAAGAACGGCATCAATGCGTTCGGTAAAAAGAATTTTATCGGCACGTTTGCGCCGCCGTTCGCGGTCATCAACGACTTTGAAATGCTCGCCTCGTTGTCGGATCGCGACAAACGCGCCGGCTACGTCGAAGCCGTGAAGGTAGCCCTCATTCGCGACCGGGAATTCTTCGAGGAGCTTGAAGGCAGTGCCGACCGCCTCCGCGCCTTTGAACCCGCCGCGATGCAGCGGCTCATTCATCGCTGCGCCGAGTTGCACCTGAATCACATCGCCACATCCGGCGACCCGTTTGAGTTCGGTTCGGCGCGCCCGCTGGACTTCGGGCATTGGGCAGCGCACAAGCTCGAACAACTCTCGGAATACCGCCTGCGCCACGGGGAAGCCGTCGCGGTCGGCATTGCGTTGGACACGATCTACTCGCGGGCGATGGGGCATCTGGAGTCTGCGTCTGCCGAACGCGTGCTGCGGTTGCTGGAAGCGCTGGGCTTTGATCTCTTCGCCAACGAACTGTTGCATGTGGATTCGGAGAACGCACTGATCGTGCTGGTGGGACTGGAGGAATTTCGCGAACACCTCGGCGGGGAACTTACGATTACCCTGCTCCAGGACATTGGCGCTGGCTTTGAAACGCATGACATGCATTTGCCCAAGGTAATCAATGCGATTTATGAGTTGCAGGAGCGCCATCAGCGCCGGGCGCAGAAAGTCCTCCGCGCTTCGGCATGAACCGGCATTCCCGGCACGTCACTCTTGAACCGCGCGGCGAATGAAACGCACCGCAGTCATCAATGTCGTCGGCCTGACGGAA
This sequence comes from Verrucomicrobiota bacterium, assembly GCA_014860005.1. The sequence goes on from JACZKP010000078.1 coordinate 72,517, forward strand.
GCGCTCATCGGTGAACACACGCCGCGCATCGCCGGGTTTGCCGAGCGTGGCGCGCTCGCGCGGGTGGTCCCGGGGCTGCCCGCGGTCACCTGTTCCGCCCAATCCACTTACCTGACCGGCCAGCAGCCGTCGCAGCACGGCATTGTCGGCAATGGCTGGTATCACCGGGAACTCGCGGAGGTGCAGTTTTGGAAGCAATCCAACCACCTCGTTCACGGCCAAAAAATCTGGGAGCGCCTGCGCGCACGCGATCCGAAGTTTACGTGCGCGAAACTTTTCTGGTGGTACAACATGTATTCCAGCGCGGATTATTCGATCACCCCGCGCCCGATGTATCCCGCCGATGGCCGGAAAGTTTTTGACGTTTACACCTGGCCCTATTCGATTCGCCCCGAGATCAAACGCGAACTCGGGGAATTTCCCTTTCCCGCGTTTTGGGGCCCGGCGGCGGGCAGGCTAACTCCGCAAGGCGCGCCCGACGCCGTGTCGCGCTGGATTGCCAGTTCCGCAAAGTGGATTGAGCGAAAACATCAGCCAACGCTGAGTCTGATTTATCTGCCGCATCTGGATTACAACCTGCAACGACACGGGGTTAAAAGCCGAAGAACGAAAACCGAAAACCGAAATCCCAACAGCCCGCCGACTTGCGTCGGCGCCTACGAAATCAACCCAGCCATCATTCCCGATCTGCGCGCGATTGATGCGATTGTCGGCGATCTGATTGATTTCTTCCGCGCGCAATCGGTGCAAGTCGTGTTGCTCTCCGAATACGGCATCACGAATGTGGACACGCCCATTCACTTGAACCGGCTCTTCCGAAGGGAAGGCTGGCTGACCGTGAAGCAGGAACTCGGCTTGGAATTGCTGGACTGTGGCGCGAGCAAAGTATTTGCCGTGGCGGATCATCAAGTGGCGCATGTTTATATCAACGACGCGACGTTGGAGCATTCCGTGCGCGCCTTGTTGGAAAGAACTGAAGGTGTTGAAGCCGTGCTGGACGCGAAGGAGAAGGCCGCTGCCGGCCTTGATCATCCCCGGGCGGGCGATTTGATTGCCATTGCGAACGCGAACTCATGGTTCACCTACTACTACTGGCTCGACGATGCGCGTGCGCCCGACTTCGCGCGCACGGTGGACATTCACCGCAAGCCCGGTTACGACCCGGTGGAATTGTTCCTCGACCCGCGACTGAAATTTCCCAAGCTCAAAATCGCTGGGCGGCTGCTGCAAAAGAAACTGGGCTTCCGCATGTTGATGGACGTGATTCCGCTGGATGCGTCGCTGGTGAGAGGCTCACATGGCCGGCGTCCGGAGGATCAACGGGACTGGCCCGTGCTCATCTGCGAGCACGCGGAGTTGCTGCCAGCTTCGCCGATCAAAGCGACGGATGTTTTTCACGCGCTCCTGCGGCACGTGCAGCAATAATTCCCGCTTGCAGCGGTTTCAAGCGGGCGGAGCTTCCGAAGGCGCGGGCGGCTTGGGCGCAGATTCTGATTCGCTTGCGGCCACAACTTCAGTGGCCGCCGGAGTTTCCTCGACATTCACTGGAATGGCCTCGGCGACGGCGGTGACTTTCTCCTCCGCAGGCGCTTCCGCCGTGGGCGCTTCCGGGAGCGCAACAGTCTCGGCAGTTGTGCTCTCACTGGAGACACTCTCTGAAGGAGACTCCGTTGCGGCGACCGCACTCGGTGTGGCCGCCGGAACTGCCGCTGTGACCTCCGCCGGTTTCTTCTCCGGCCTGGGCGGTTTGGGCAACGGCTTCTTGGCCGTTTCCAGCGTTCCGTTGGCAAACTCGATCACGTGTCCCTGGTGAATCAACCAATGCAAATCACCATTCACCGCAGTCTGCTCGGGCGTCGGTTCGGGTTCCGCGGGCTTTGGTGTGGATTCCGCAGCCTCAGCAGGCGCTGGCGCGTTTGGTTCAACTTCCGGCGCGGGTGGATTCACCGGAATCGGCGCAGGCGGCGGGGACGGCGCCAGCGTTTCAAACAACTTGCGCCGCGTACACTTGGGATGCGCGTTGATGAAATCCACGATCTGGCGCACGCCTTCCGAAACCGGCGTGGTTTCCAGATCCAGGTAATGCGGGCGCGCCACGGAAACGTGCGTGACGGTCTTGTTGACTTTGAAGAATTGGAGGGCGTGTCCGGCAAACTGCTGGCTCAACACCGTGGCGATCTGCAGCGGAAACCGGCGTTGATCCTCGCACACCTGCCGCGCGAACCGCGCCAGTCCGTGGCAACGCATTCCGCGCGCCGCCACGCCGGAGAGCGTATGCATCTCCACCGGCTTGATGATTGTGTCCTTGTGAACCGTGCGGAAGTGCTGCTCCACGTCCTCGCGATTGGCGAGCTTGAGCGGTTCGGGTACGTTGAGACAGATGTATTCCGTCTTCCAACTTTGCTCCTCAACCCACTTCTTCACGACCTCCTCGTCGCGCACAATCTTCACGCGCGACTTGTACACTTCAAACGGCATCCGGCTGAACCGTTCGGAATGCAATTTGTGCAACCGGTTCTGGTAATCGTGATGATTCGGCGGGCCAAAAATGACGCCGCTCAGGCCGCACTGGCCGACGAACGTGTATTTGCCCTTGGGCGGCTCGGTGGCCGTGCGGTCCGCCTGATAAAACGTGGCGAAATGACCGCGCAACACGTGTTCCACCGCCTCGTCCTCGCTCAGCCACAGCGTCTCATCCAGCGCGCAAACAAACAACGGTTGGACCACTTTGCCCTCGGCATTCTTTTCCACCGCGAAGCGGATCGCATAGCGTTCCGGCTTCTGCAAGATCAGGCGGGCGATGTCGAACAACGGATAGGCGCGGCCCGTCATCTTGACCTGGCGCGCGAGCGATTCGACACCTTTCTCATCCGGCACCAAACTGATCGCGACCTCCGGCATTGGCGGGGGCGTCTCGCGCTGGTCGCGCTCCTCCCGTTGGCGTGGCGCGAACCGGTCATCGCCGCGGCCACGGGGTTTGTCTCCATCCCGGCGCGGCGGGCGACCCCGGTTGTCTCCGCGTCCGCCGCCACCGAATCCTCGCGGCCCGGCGTCGCGGCGCGGCGGGCGCGGCCCGCGGCGGTCATCGTGCTCGGGCCGGTCTTCGCCGCCGGCGAATTTGGCGTAGCGGTTTACGGAGGGCGATTCCTGTGCCCAAGCGGGCAGGAACAGCTTTTCCAAGTCAAGGTCCGTCTCCGGATTGATATTCATGGCATTACATCAGTCGTCCCGTCCCGCACTGCCGGATGGGGTGCGACTCGCTAAAACTTCGGATGCCAGCATGGAACGGACAACGCGGGATTGCAACGACAGAAAATCTGCAAACGTGAGGTTCGGTAGTTTTGCGTTTGGGGGTGCGGCTTGGAGATTGTCTGGAATTGACGCTGCATTCTTGCGGCAAGCTAACCGCTTGACAAATTCTGCGTCGGAACTGGAAGCTGCCCCAAGCCGTGAATACGAATATCCGTTCGATGCTTCTCTGCCTGGCGGCCCTGCTGACTTCCGCGCTGCTGCTGAATGCGCAGTCCGGGGTGCCGACGCCAGGTGTGATCCCCCGGCAATTCCGCGCCGGCGCCGCGACCGCCAACATCACGCCGCATCTGGGCATCTCCATCAATGGTCACTTCAGCGACCGCATGGCGAAGCACGTTCACGACGAGCTTCACGCGCGCTGTTTGGTGCTCAGTGACGGGCAGACGCGGCTGGCCATCGTCGTCTGCGATAGTTGCATGATCCCGCGTGATGTGATGGATGCGGCCAAGAAAATGATCCAGCAACGGACCGGGATTCCTGCCGAAAACATTCTGATTTCGGCTACTCACACCCATAGCGCGCCGACATGCGCGGCAGTTTTTCAGAGTGAACCGGACAAGGACTATCAGGCGTTTCTGACGGTGCGCATCGCCGATGGCGTGCAACGCGCAGTCAATCAAATGGCGCCGGCAAAGATTGCCTGGGGCGTAGGCGCGGCGCCGGATCACGTTTTCAACCGCCGCTGGCGCATGAAGCCGGGCACGATTTCACCCAACCCTTTCGGCGGCACGAACGATTTGGTGCGAATGAATCCGCCGGTCGAAAGTCCAGATTTGATCGAGCCGGCGGGTCCGACCGACCCGGAAGTGTCGGTGCTGGCGGTGCGGTTTGCCGACGGCAAGCCAATGGCGCTGCTGGCGAATTATTCGTTGCACTACGTGGGCGGGGTGCCGGGCACGGATGTTTCCGCCGACTACTTCGGCGCGTTCTGTGATCGTATCCAGCAACTGCTCGGGGCGGATCGGCAGGACCCGCCTTTCGTTGCCCTGTTGTCCAACGGCACCAGCGGCGACATCAACAACATCAACTTCCGCCAGCGGCAACCGGCCAGAGAGCCTTATGAACAAATGAACTTGGTGGCCGACGCCGTGGCCCGCGAGACTCACCGCGTCTATCAGGAATTGCAGTTTCGCGACTGGGTGCCCCTTGGGGTGGCGCAGCAGGAAATCCAACTGGGCGTTCGTTTGCCGGCGGAAGCTGAATTAAAACGCGCCGAGGATATTCTGGCGAAAACCAAGGGACGTGAACTGCGCGGTGCAGAGGAAATCTATGCGCGGGAGACAGTGCTGATGAAGGATTATCCCAAGGAAGTGTCGCTCCTCATCCAGACGCTGCGGATTGGCGATCTGGGTATCGCGGCGGTGCCCTGCGAGGTGTTTGTGGAAATCGGGATGGAGATCAAGGCCAGGAGTCCGTTTCGGCCAACCTTCACCGTCGCTCTGGCAAATGGATATAACGGTTATCTCCCAACCCCGGTGCACCACCAACTCGGTGGTTACGAGACGTGGCGGGCGCGCTCCAGTTACCTGGAAGTGGACGCCGCACCGAAGATTGTGGCGACGCTGATGGAGTTGTTTGCCCGCTGGCGGTGAAGGCTTGGACGTTGCGCTTTCAGCGTGCCGGATTCCATTTTTGCCTCTGACATAATCCTTGCATTATTCCTGCATGAGCCTACAACAATCAGTCGAACTCCGTCTCTCTATCATGGCTTGTAATTTGGCATTGTTAAATTCATGTACGCCTTCTCGCTCGAGTTGGCGTTAGAGTGGAAACCTGTACAATTCGTTTGACCATTATGAAGCTTCCCCAATTCTCCCTGCAAGTAGCCGCACCGCGATTGCTTGGCGTGCTCTCAATCTGCTTGGCGGTTCTGCTGCTCGGTTCCTCGCGGGTCTCCGTCGGCGTGGAACCGCTATCATTTGTGGAAACTCCCGCTGCCAGCAGTTTCTTCACGGCTTCGATCACCAATACTTTCGATGATATCGGCGTGGCCCAGGCCGACGATTGGACCCTGGAAGCGGAAGCCGGTGATCGCTTGACCGTTCGTCTCGAGGCGGCCATCGGCAATGCGCGGCCCAAGCTGCGGGTGCTGAATCCTTCCGGCCAGACCATCGCCAGCGTGGACGGCGGCACCACCGGTATGGCGGAGACCTACAACCTGCTGCTGTCGGTGCCGGGCACCTTCCGCGTGCGGGTTTACACCGATCATCAGGTGTCCGATTACCGCCTGCGCGTGGATTTTTCGCGCGGACCCACGCTGGAAGTCGAGCCGAACGATTCCATCGCCACTGCGAAAGTGCCGGAATGGACCACCCTGACCGGGAGTTACAGCGGCCGCACGGCGGGAACGCTGACCACCACCGATTCCGGCGGCGATTACTTTAATCTCGGCGTGCTGGACGCCGGCAACAGCTTCAGCGCGGAACTTTTCACTGGTGAGCATAGCACATTGCAACCAGGAGATGCTTCGATGGCAATTTTTCGGCAGGGCGATTCGGAGCCTTTGGCGGTCACAACGAACGCCAGTCTCGTTTATGGGATTTCCGAGGAGGCCGTCTATTTCGTGCGCATTCAAAGCGACGTCAACCGGGACCTGTTCGCACGCTATTTATTGACAGCGACCGTCACTGACACAGTAGCTCCATCGGTGGAAAGCACCTCGTTGCCCGGCGAAGGCACGACCTCGACGGTCATTTTCAACGCTTTCACCGTCACATTCTCCGAGGACATGGATCCCGCGACCATAAATAACCCGGCCAATTTCTCCCTGCGCGCGGCCGGAGTGGATGAGGTGTTTGGAACCGGCGATGATGAATTTTACCCGCTGGCTTCTCCCTTTTACATGAACGGCACGGTGGCGACATTCGCCTTGGTGGATGGTCCGCTGCAACCGGGGAATTATCGATTCACCATCGCGGCGACCGTTACCGACCGCGCGTCCAATCCGCTGGCGCCGTCTTACACGCTGAACTTCACCATTGATCGGCTGGGCTTCTTGCAGTTTGAAGCACGCACGAACGACACGCGGGCGGCGGCGGGGAGTTTGAGTTTGGG
>JACZKP010000079.1 GCA_014860005.1 Verrucomicrobiota bacterium
AACGCTTGTCATTACCCACATCTTTTTAGCGTTGGTTAAAGGTTTCTACTCCTTCGGCCATCCACATCAGGCGCTGCCAGCCGCGCCAGATGGTTTGCCAGCCAGGTAGGCCGTCGCCTTTGCGCCCGAGGAAGCCTCCGAGCCGCGCGGTGGCGATCAGCACGTTGGCATTGGTCCAGCCGCCTTTGGGGGTGCCGAGTTTCTGTTCCAAGAGCGCCAGCAGCACCGGACCAAAACTCGCCGCCGCTTCAAAGGACTCCGGGCGGCTGCGCGCCAGCATTTTCGTGCTGAGCAAGCGCACCGCCACCACCGCCAGCACCGCGATCAATGATTCCAAACGATGCCCGCGCTCCAATTGACTCGCCTCGACGCCCGCGCCGCTCTTGAGGGCTTTGTGATATTCTTCGATCCACCAGCGCGCGGTATAGCGTCCGACGACGCGCTGCACCTCGGCCTTGGTGGCACAGGGCAGGGAGGTGAGCAAAATCCAATGCAGCGGTTGCGTTACCCCTTCGGGCGCGTCCACTTCCCGGACTTCCACAACGCCAACGTCTCTGAGTGGCGACTGCCACCCGCCCGGGCGCCAAGGTCCCTCCAGGTCCACCCGCACGCTGCGCAATTCCACAATCGCCGTGCGCGCCGGCTGGCCGGCGCGGCTGCGTACTTCCACGGTGCTTTGCCCCAGCACCGGCGCCTGGGCCAGCCGCTCCCACAAACGCCCGGCGTCCTCGGCCAAACGCCGGTCCTGGCAAGCCCGGACCACAAAATCCACCCCGTGTTGCTGGCAAAGTTGCAGCGGTTCGTAAAAATCCGATTCCCGATCCGCCACATAAATCCACTGGCTGCCGCGGGGAGGCCGGCCCGCGGCCTTGAGCGCCGCCGCCCAAGCCTGCGATTTGCGCGGCCGGCGCAAGCGTTGACCGCGAGTTTCACCTGCGGGCGCCGGGCGCGGGGTGCGACACTGCTGATCGAATAATCCCACCACGCTGCCTTCGGGTCGCTGCGCCAGGGTCCAAGCCTCGACCCTTACGGCCAGCGCGCTGTGCAATTCAAAACCGCGTCCGCAGCCATCGCCAATCCTTCCCAGATCCTGGGTGGCCGGATGCTGCGAATAATCCAAAAGCGTCGTATCTTCGATGAGTAAATACTCTCCGGCCTGGCGGCAGGCCTGACGCGTCCGTTCCAGGTGCGGGGCCAACACGCGTTCAAAGCTCACGCCCCGCTGGTCGAAAAACCGGTAGGCCGCCTTGAGTTCGGCCCAATCCGGGAAAGCTTGCGGGAGGGTTCCCCCTGGCTTGGCCGCAAGGTTGGCAGCGATTTTCACTAAACGTTTATTCCGACGGACGTCACCCAAGTTGGCAAAGCCGAACTCATTTTGGGCCCACGGACCAGGCGGTAGCAGCAGCGTGCTCATAAACCCACCGGTGAGGAACCGACCCGGCGTGCCGCAGCATCGCCGATCCGCAAACCAGAGTGCTAATCAGATGCGCTAAAACAAGTTTGAAAAGATGTGGGTAATGACAAGGTTGTGAGGCACGAGCTACCCTGGGAAATCGTCCGATGGAATTCACAACCCCAACGGGGTTGTGGCGGTCACAAACAGCTTGAGAACACAGCCGCGATTTAATACATAGCGTGCATGGCTCTATCAGACGCATACCTCAGTCAGGTCAAGAATCTGCCGCAAATCCTGCAAGCAATACGGCAGGCGCAACCGCCGGAACGGTTCACGCACAAATTCCTGGAAGGACTCGACTTCAAGAGCACGAACGACCGGGGGATTATCGGCGTGCTGAAAGCTCTCGGATTCATTGATGAATCAGGAACTCCCAAGCAGCCTTATTTTGACTACATGGACGACGAGCGGCACAGGACTGTGCTCGCCGAAGGACTCCGGCGAGCGTATGCCGATCTTTTCAAACTGAACAAAGAGGCAAACGAGAAGGACGCAGGTTGGGTCAAGAACAAGCTCAAAATGCTTACTCAAGGCGCGAAAAGTGATGTTGTGTTGGCGAGGATGGCAGCAACATTTGTTGCACTATGCAAAGAGGCTGACTTCTCAAGTCCCGCAATCGCACCCAAGGAACTGAAAGTCGAAACTCAAGTCGAAACACCTTCACCTGCGCTACCCACGCAGGAACAAACGCAAGGTCACACCAAGCAGCATCGTTTCGCGCTCGCCTACAATATCCACATCGAACTACCAGCGGTTCGAGACCAAGCTGTTTACGACGCAATCTTCAAATCGCTGCGGGAGAACTTGCTCTGATGCTTCACCGAGAAGACACCCAAATCGCCGGCTTTGTTTTCAAGGGACAAGTAGCGGCGGAAACCGTGCGTCGGTTGACTGAAACCGACAAGAAATCAACGGAAGTCGGGTTTGAGGAAATCGCATCGAAAGTATCATTGTCGTTGCTGGATGAGGACCATGTCGCTGCCGCGCGGAAGATGTCGGCGGTTTACGTCGCAATTGCCAGTTTCGAGAATGGCGTTCGCGACCTTGTGTCCAGCAGGCTTCTTGAGCAGAAAGGCGCAAATTGGTGGGATGTCTGCGTTACCAATGCCGACATCAGAAATCGTGCGAAAACGCGACAGGAACAAGAGAAACAAATCCGATGGCATCAGGCACGCGGCCTGAATCCGATTTACTACACAGAGCTGGGCGACCTCGCATCCATCATCCACAGCAACTGGGTGTCGTTTGAAGACTTGTTGCACGACATTGACTGGGTGCGACAGATTTTCAAATCGCTGGAGCGTTCCCGAAACGTGATTATGCACAGTGGGCAACTGTCAATGGATGATGTTGAGCGCGTCGGAGTGTTCATACGGGATTGGCTTCGACAAGTCGGAGGTTGAGCCTCCTCACGTCGGTTGCTACGGGTTCAAAAAATTTTCCACCTTCGCCTTCACCGCGGCATCCATCTTGATGAGCGGTGGCCAGGGGCGTTTGAAGCCTTCGCCGGGAATTTTCTTCGTCGCATCAATGTCGAGCTTGCTGCCTTGCCCCGTGAGATAAACAAGACGCGATTTGCATTGATCAGCTCGGCTACGCCCTATCTCACGGGGCGAGGCGATTTCGCTGGTGGCGTGGTCGAGCACCTCGGACGGGCCTTTGGTGAAGATGCGGTTCCGCCGTCGCCAAGGCTTTGGCGGACAGGCGCGTTGCGGGTCGGTGTTGGCGCAGAGGCGGAAGAGGACTTCGCTGGTGTTGTGCATGTCCACGTCGTCGTCCACCGCCACGAGGTGCCAGGCCAACACTCTTGCGTACCGGCTCATGCCTTTCGTCCCAGAATCCGGTCCAGCGAGTCCGAAGTCTGATGGATCAGCGCTTCGGGATAGTGCGGGTACGGGTGGAAGTACTCGAAGGTGAGAAAGCCGCGATAACCCGTCTGATCGAGCGCTTCCGTGACGGCGGGCCAGTTCGTCGTACCATCCAGCAGCGGGCGGAAGGTTTCGAGCGAGTAGTCCGTTCCCTTTTTCGTGAATTCCTTCAAGTGAATGTTCTTCGTGCGCCGGCCCAGGATCGGGATCCAGTGCTCGGGATGCTGGAACATGGAGATGTTGCCGGTGTCGAAATGCACGCGCACGTACTCGCTGCTGAAGCTGTCCACGAACGCGTTCATCTCCATCGGCGTCATCAGATAGCCGTTGAAGAAAATGTTCTCCATGTTCAGAAATACTTTCAGCTTCTCGGCTTGTTTGGCGAGCGTACCCACGGCTTCCCGCGCCCGACGGTCGCAAACGTCGTTCGGCACCGGCTCATGATCGTCGCGCCACGGAATATGCACCGCGCCGGGAACCACCAGCACATTTTCGACCCCAAGATCATGCGCGGCCTGGGCGATCTTGCCGGCCAGTTCGATGCCGCGCTCGCGCTTCGCCGGGTCGTTGCTCGTCAGCGGATACGGCCAGAACAGAAACGAACAAAGCCCGCTGATTTGAATTCCGATGTCGTCGGCCATTTTCCGAATGGCGGGGTATTCTTTCGCGCCGGATTTGGGCGAGAGATCGTTGTCGAGATCATAATTCAACTCGATGCCCTCGAAGCCCGCGTCCTTGGCGAGTTGCAGACATTCACGGAGCGTCATCCGCTGGGGATACGGAAACGCCCAGAGGTTGATGGATTTCTTCATGTCGTAACGTTTGGTCGAACCGCGGCGGGCATCGGGTGGGCGAGGGGTCTGAGCAGTTGCGGTCGGCTCGAAAGCGAGGGCGGACAATCCGACGGCGGCGAGGGTGCTCTTGAGAGCATCGCGGCGGGAGATGGCGCCCGCTTTGGCCGGCGCCGTGGCGGCAATGGAGGTTTTGGGAGACTCAGGTTGATCGTGCGTATTCATAAGTGGAACGCTTGGATTCTTTCAGAATCTCCGCCCGCGACAAGTCATGTTTTAGATTGGTGTTCTTGCGTGAAAACTGCTGGCGCAAACGGTCGTCAGTCCTCTGAGCGGACGGCCAGCCGTCATTCCGCCGCGCGAGCTGACCGAAGAAGAAGAGCAAAAATCAAAGTGATCCGCTCGTGGTTTGAGTTGCACCCGCCTCGTTGGAAATCAATGGACAGGAGCCAAGGCTCGTGTCACCCGACCCGGTCAAGCGCGAGTGACTGGCAGGAGAAACGTCGAATTTGAAACCGCGAGTTTGACGTCGCCCTGCTTCTCGCAATACTTGCAGGCATGCAACCGGTTCTTCACCTCGCCGCTGTAGCCGCGGCACTCATGCTTGCAGCCCCGATGGACGCCGTCCCGGCAGCGCGGTCCACGCCTCGTCAGAACCGGCCCGATATTCCTGAGGTCGCTCGTCCGGACGCCATTTGTTTCGCCTATTACACGGTGAACCGTGGCGTTCTGAAACTCACGGCCCAGCTTTATCCGCTGAAGGACGGCGAGAGCCGTGTGGCAAAACTGGAAATCCAGGAAGGAGAAGCGTGGAAGGCTGTGGCCACGACGCGCGTCACCAAGGAGGACTATAACAATTACCGCAAGGACAAAACCTGGACGGCGCATTTTCGCGTCGAGCAGTGGGACGAACGGCGCGCGGTGCCCTACCGAGTCACCGCGTTGGACGGCGTGGCAGCCTACGAAGGGCGGATCCGCGCAAACCCGGTCGCCAAGCGCGAAATCGTTGTAGCCGCTTTCACCGGCAACTCGAACCAGGATCGCCGCCTCAAGCCCGATCTCATCGCCAACCTCAAAGCCCAGGACCCCGACCTGTTGTTCTTTTCCGGCGACCAGGTTTATGACCACACGGATCATCTCGGCGCCTGGTTGCTGTTTGGCCGCCAGTTCGGCGAGATCATCCGCGACCGTCCGATGGTCAGCATTCCGGACGATCACGACGTGGGCCAGGCCAATCTCTGGGGCGCGGGGGGCAAAGTGTCCACCAACGCCGCCGGGGACGACGGCGGTTACTTCATGCCGGTCGAGTATGTCAAAGCCGTCGAGCGCGCGCAGACGTGGCATCTGCCTGATCCGGTGGACCCCGCGCCCATTGCGCAGGGCCTTGGCGTTTATTTCACCGCCCTGAACTGGGGTGGCATCAGTTTCGCCATTCTCGAGGACCGGAAATTCAAAACGGGGCCAAACGGTCCGTTGCAGCTCAAACCCAAGTTTGCCCCGCGGCCCGACTGGGTGACCAACGCGGATTGCGATCCCAAGACCCTCGATCTTCCCGGCCTCGAATTGCTAGGTGCGCGCCAGGAGAAGTTCCTCAAGGCTTGGGGCGAGGACTGGACCGGCGCGGACTTCAAGGTCGCGCTCTCGCAAACCATCTTCAGTTACGCCACCCACATCTCCCACGGCAACCGCCTCCTGGCCGATCTCGATTCGAATGGATGGCCGCAATCAGGTCGCCGCCGCGCCGCGGAGCTACTGCGGCGGTGTTTTGCCTTTCACATTTCGGGCGATCAACATCTCGGCTGCGTGGCGCAATACGGAGTGGATGACTGGCGCGATGCGAGCGTGGCCTTCTGCGTCCCGTCCATCGTGAATTACTATCCGCGCAAGTGGCTGCCGCTGGATCCGCCCGTGCGTGCCATCGCGGGGCCGTTGCCCCACCTGGGCGATTACACGGAGGGCTTTGGCAACAAGCTCACGATGTTCGCTTACGCCAACCCGACGGCATTTCCGGCGCCGCTCACCAATCTCGCGGCCAGCGCCAGCGGCCACGGCCTGGTGCGTTTTGATAGAGTCACGCGCAAGATCACGATGGAATGCTGGCCGCGTGGAGTGGACGTGACTCAACCCGGCGCCAAACAATATCCCGGTTGGCCGATCACGATTGACCAACTGGACAACTACAGCCGCCGGCCCGTGGCCTGGTTGCCCGAAGTCGCAGCTCCGGCTGGCATCACCAACCCGGTCGTGCGGGTGGTGGACGAGCGCTCGGGCGAGTTGGTTTATTCCCTGCGAAGCCGAACGCCGCGTTTCAAACCGTGGGTATTCGCCGAAGGCAGCTACACGGTTCAAATCGGTGAACCGCCGGATCGCGTCACAACGCTCACCGGTCAGCGCAGCCGCAAACCATGAAACGATTCCGCAACCCAGAATACATCACCATGAAACCAATACTCCGCACCCTCCTCGGGCTGTTGTCGCTGGTCGTCGCCACGGCTGGCGCCGCCGAGACGACCCGACCCAACATCGTGTTCATCTTCTCCGACGACCACGCGCAACACGCCATCTCCGCCTACGGGTCGAAGGTGAATCAGACGCCGCACATTGATCGGCTCGCCAAGGAGGGCGTGCGCTTCCTGAATTCCTTCGTCGCCAATTCCATTTGCACGCCCAGTCGCGCCTCGCTGCTCACCGGGCAGTATTCGCACCTCAACGGCGTGCCGGTGTTCAACCGTTTTGACGGCACGCGGGACAACGTGGCCAAGCGGCTGCAAGCAGGCGGATATCACACCGGCATGGTCGGCAAGTGGCACCTCGGCTCGGACCCGACGGGCTTTGACCGCTGGATCGTCCTGCCCGGTCAGGGCGCGTATTGGAATCCGGCCTTCCTCGTTCCCGGCCGCCGGCTCACCATCGAGGGCCACTGCACCGACATCACCACCGACCTTGGCATCGAGTGGTTGAAAACGCGACCGAAGGACAAGCCGTTTTTCCTGATGCTGCATCACAAGGCGCCGCACCGTGCCTGGGAGCCGGATGAAAGGAACAAAGCCCTATTCAAAGACAAAGTGATCCCCGAGCCGGAAACCCTTTGGGATGATTACGCCACGCGCCCCGCCGCGCTGCCCATCAACGAGCAAACCGTTGCCCGTGACCTCACCCACCGCGATCTCAAGCTCGAGCCGCCCGCCGATCTCAAAGGCCCCGCCCGCAACCAGTGGCTCAACGTGAAGCCCATGGAAGTTACCGTGGACGGCAAAACCCTGACCGGCAGGGAACTCATCCGCTGGAAGTATCAGCGTTACATGCAGGATTACCTCGCTTGCGTGCAGGGCGTGGACGATGGCGTGGGCAAAGTGCTCGACTACCTTGACCAGACCGGTCTCGCGAAGAACACAATCGTCATGTACTCCGCCGACAACGGCTGGTATCTCGGTGATCTCGGTCTCTACGACAAACGCTTCATGTATGAACCGGGCCTCCGGGTTCCGCTGCTCGCGCGCGGCCCCGGCATCCAAGCCGGCCGGCTACCTGCACAGTTTGTTGTCAACATTGACCTCGCGCCCACCTTCCTCGACCTCGCCGGACTGCCCATTCCCGCTTCCATGCAAGGCCGTTCGTTGGCCCCGTTGCTGCGCGGCGCCGCGCCTGCCGATTGGCGCACCAGTGTCTATTACCGCTACTACCACGACCCCGGCCATCACAACACCGCCGCCCATCTCGGCGTCCGAACGGCCACGCACAAACTCATCTATTACTGGAAAGCGGACGCCTATGAGATGTTCGATCTCGTCCAGGATCCCACCGAGCAGCGCAACCTCCTGCATGGCCCGGCCGACGCCTGGCCCGAAAGCGCCACCAAGTTCGCGGAGTTGAAGGCCGAGATCGCCCGCTTGCAGAAGGAGTACAAGGACGACGGCCAATACGCCGATCCCGCTAACTGGCCCAAAGGCGGTTCGGACGGCCCGTTTGACGACAAGCAACCGAGTGGCACCAAGACTGTCGCCGAAGCCATCACTCTCACCTTGTCCAAATGAAGCGTCGCCAATTCCTCATTCTCCTCGCCGCCCTGTTGCTGTCGCCAGCAGCTTCACCGTGCGCAAAGGCCGCCACATCGGGCAAACCCAACATCGTGTTCATCCTCGCCGACGACATGGGTTATTCCGATCTCGGCTGTTACGGCGGGGAGATCGGGACGCCGAATCTTGATTCGCTGGCGCGAAACGGGCTGCGGTTTACCCAGTTTTACAACACCGCCCGCTGCTGGCCGACGCGCGGCGCGTTGATGACCGGCTATTACGCACAGCAGATTCATCGGGATGCGCTGCCGAATGTGCCAGGTGGCGGTCAGGGCGTGCGGCAGAAGTGGGCGCGGCTGCTGCCGGATTTGCTCAAGCCCGCCGGCTATCGCAGTTATCACAGCGGCAAGTGGCACATTGATGGCGACGTACTCACAAGCGGCTTTGACCGCTCGCTGCACACTCGGAACGACGGGAATTTCTTCACCGCCAAAGGGAACCTCGTTGATGATAAACCCGTCACACCCGCTGCCGATGAATCCAGTTACTACGTCACCACCGCCACCGCCGATCATGCCATCGAGTGTTTGCAGGACCACGCGGCCAATCATGCGGGCAAGCCATTCTTCCACTACATCCCTTTCATCGCGCCGCATTTTCCGTTGCACGCCCTGCCGCAGGACATCGCGAAGTATCGCGACAAATATCTCGCCGGTTGGGAAGCCATGCGCGAGGCGCGCTTCCGTCGGCAAAAGGAAATGGGCATCATCAACACCGCGCTCTCCGCGCTGGAACGCGAAGTCGGCCCGCCCTACGCTTTTCCCGACGCAATAGCGAAACTCGGCCCGGGCGAAGTGAACCGTCCGTTGCCGTGGAGTGAATTGACGGAGGAGCAACGGCGCTTTCAGGCCACGAAGATGTCCATCCACGCCGCCATGATTGACCGCATGGACCAGGAGATTGGCCGCGTCATTGCCCAACTCAAGAGCATGGGCGCTTACGAGAATACGCTTATCTTGTTCGCCTCCGACAACGGCGCCAGCGCCGAGATCATGGTGCGCCACGGCGGGCATGATCAGCAGGCCGCGCCCGGCAGCGCCGCGAGTTATCTTTGCCTCGGGCCCGGATTTTCCAGCGCGTGCAATACACCTTTCCGCCGCCACAAAACCTGGGTGCATGAAGGCGGCATCAGCACGCCATTGATTGCGCATTGGCCACGCGGCATCACTGCCAAGAACGAACTGCGCCACACGCCCGCACACGTCATTGATTTCGTGCCCACCGTGCTGGAACTGGCTGGCATTCGGAAACCGGCCGAGTGGAATGGCGAGCCAATTCCGCCCGCGCCGGGCAAAAGTCTTGCGCCCGCGTTCGCCAGAGACACGGTCATTGCTCGCGACTCAATCTGGTGGTTGCATGAAGGCCACCGCGCCATCCGCGTCGGCGACTGGAAGCTCGTCGCCGCCAAGGGCGATCCCTGGGAGCTTTACGATTTGAAAACCGACCGCGCCGAGCAGCGCAATCTCGCCGCGCAAATGCCGGACAAGGTCAAGGAACTCGAAGGACTTTGGCAGCGGCAAACCGATAGCTTCACCACTCTCGCGAGGAAGACGCTCGCCGACCAGCCACAACCCAAGGCCAAGGCGAAAGCCAAAAAGTGATGCGGCCGCGACCAGACATGAAACGCGTCCTCACATTCGCACTGGCGTTCTGCTTGGTTTCATTGGTCATTCATCGTTCGTCATTCGCGGCAACCCCGCGGCCCAATGTCCTGTTCATTGCAATTGACGATCTGCGGAACGACTTGGGCGCGCTGGGCGTCGCTCATGCCAAGACGCCGCAATTGGACAGCTTCGCAAAGACCGCGCGCCTGTTCAGTCATCACTACGTGCAAGTCCCGACGTGCGGCGCATCGCGGTGCGCGTTGTGGCGTGGGCATTATCCGACCCTGCCCGCGCACGTCGGCAACAACGGCATCCGCGACACGCAGACAGAATGGGCGGAACAGAGTCTGCCGGCGTTGTTCCGACAGCATGGTTATCGAACGCTTGCACTCGGCAAGCTGACGCATTACCCCGGCGGACGGATGGGCCAGGACTGGGCGGAAGGGGCGGAGGAATTGCCGGGTGCGTGGGATCGAAGCTGGATTCCCGACGGTCCGTGGAAAACGCCGCTGGCCATCATGCATGGTTACGCGAACGGCGCCGCACGCCAGCCCGGCAAATCGCCGCCTTGGGAAGCGCACGACGGCCCGGACGAAGCCTATCCCGACGCGTGGGTGGCCGCGGAGGCGATTGCGACGCTCAAGGAACTGGCCACACACAAACAGCCTTGGTTCTTTGGTGTCGGCTTTTTCAAACCGCACCTGCCGTTTGCCGCCCCGAAGCGATGGCACGATTTGCACGCGGCGGGCGTTCCCGATTTGAAACCGGAAGCCGCCGCCAAACCGACTTGGCAATCCGGATGGCACGGCAGCGGCGAGTTTCGCGGTAACTACGGTCACGCCGGCCGAGATCCCGAATCCGACCCGGACTATGCGCGCCTGTTGCGCCGCGCCTACGCCGCGAGCATCAGCTACGTGGATGCGCAAGTGGGCCGCGTGCTGACGGCCTTGCGCGAAACAGGACTGGAGGACAACACCATGGTGGTCGTGTGGAGCGATCACGGTTTTCTGCTCGGTGAGCACGCCATCTGGGGCAAACACGCGCTCTACGAACACGCGCTGCGTTCACCGCTGATTATTCGACACCCGGGACTCGCGCAACCGGGCAAGACCAGTGCAGCCATTGTCGAAACCGTGGACCTGTTGCCCACCCTCGCCGAACTTTGCGGACTGCCCGTGCCGTCCTGTCTCGATGGCCGCAGCTTACGACCGCAATTGAAAGATCCCGCCGCGCCAACCACAAAATCCGCGCATAGCTTTTGGACCGGTGGTCAGCGCACGGTGCGCACCGATCGCTGGCGGCTCATTGTTCAACCGGGGAAGGAGGGGAACGCGCCGCGCGTCGAGTTGTTCGACTACCAATCTGATCCCGACGAAACCCGCAATCACGCTGGGAAAGAACCCGAAACCGTTCGCGAGCTGTTGACCCGGCTGGATTCAGTTCCGCTGCCCGTTTCGTCCGCCGGACGTCGCAACCCGCCTGTCGCGCGATAGATTGTTCATCATGAAACGGATTTCATTTCTCGCCGCGCTGCTGCTGGGCTTCGGAACTCAGGCTTTCGCCGCCGGCAAACCCAACATCGTCATCTTCCTCGTGGACGACATGGGCGTGATGGATACGTCCGTGCCGTTTCTCACTGACGCGATCGGGCAACCGCAGCGCTATCCGCTCAACGATTACTACCGCACACCTAACATGGAGCGGCTGGCGGCGCGCGGGATTCGATTCGACCAGTTTTGCGCGATGAGCGTATGCTCGCCGTCGCGCATTTCCATTCTCACGGGCCAGAACGCCGCACGGCATCGCACGACCAACTGGATCAATCCGGATCAAAACAACGCCGGTCCGTCCGGTCCGCCCGATTGGAACTGGCAGGGCTTGAAGCCATATGATGTCACGCTGCCGCGTTTACTCCGGAGCGCCGGCTATCGCACGATTCATGTCGGCAAGGCTCATCTTGGCCCCCGTCAGTCCGAGGGCGCGGAGCCGACGAATCTGGGTTTCGACATCAACGTGGGCGGTTGTTCAATTGGCCAGCCGGGCAGTTATTACGGCACGCGCAATTATGGTCACGCCGATCCGCGCATTTCGCACGCTGTTCCGCATCTGGAGAAGTATCACGGCACGGAAACGTTCCTCACTGAAGCGTTGACGCTTGAAGCCAACGCCCACATTGCCGCCGCAGTAAAGGACGGCCAGCCTTTCTTCCTCCAACTCGCGCACTACGCGGTGCATGCGCCGTTCGAGTCGGACCCGCGTTTTGCCGCGCACTACAAGGACTCCGGCAAATCACCCCAAGCGCAGGCCTTCGCCACTTTGATCGAAGGTATGGACAAGTCCTTGGGCGATCTGCTGGATCACCTCGAAGCCCTCGGAGTCGCGAACGAGACGCTGATCTTCTTCCTTGGTGACAATGGCAGCGACGCGCCGCTCGGCCACCAACACGAGGTGGCCTGTGCCGCGCCGTTGCGCGGCAAGAAAGGCGCGCATTACGAAGGCGGCATGCGCGTGCCTTTCATCGCCGCTTGGGCAAGGGCCGATACCAGCAACCCGCATCAGAAACGCCTGCCCATTCCCGCCGGGGCCATTCAGCCGCAACAGGCAGCGGTGCAGGATTTGTTTCCAACGATTCTCGCTCTCGCCGGCGTCAAGCCACCGCGCGATCATACTGTAGATGGCCTGCGGCTGGATCGGTTGCTCAGTGGCAAACGTGATTCGCGGCGGGCCGAGAGCTTTCTCATGCACTATCCGCACGCACCGCATCGGAGCGATTACTTCACCAGCTATCGCGAGGGTGGATGGAAGGTCATCTATCACTATATCCCCTCGAAGGTCTCTGAAGGTTTGCACTATCAACTCTTCCATCTGGCGGCAGATCCGTTTGAATCGCAGAATCTCGCGGCTTCGCATCCAAGGGAATTGCGCCGCCTGATGAAAAGCCTCATTGCCAGCCTGGAGAAACATCGCGCGCTCTACCCCGTGGCGGAAGACCGAATCACGCCACTCAAACCCAAACTGCCGTGAATCCTTCCTCCGTCATGAGCCGACTGCGCTGCTTCTTCCTCGCCAGCCTGTTCGCTTCCCTCGCCGCGACCGCTGCCGAATCCACACGCCCCAATATCGTCATCCTTTACGCCGATGACATGGGCTATGGCGATCTGGCGATTCAGAATCCGGAATCAAAAATCCCCACGCCAAACCTCGACCGGTTGGCGCGTGAGGGAATGCGCTTTACCGATGCTCACAGTTCCTCCGGCATCTGTACCCCCAGCCGATATGCGCTGCTCACGGGCCGTTTTCATTGGCGAAAGTTCCATGGTATCGTGAACTCCTTCGAGCGACCGGTGCTGGATGATTCCGAACTGACGCTGCCGGAGATGCTCAAGACCAAAGGTTATCGCACCGCCTGCATCGGCAAATGGCATCTCGGCTGGGACTGGGAGGCGATCAAGAAGCCGGAGGCGCGGCCGGCACATCCGAAAACAGGTTATGCGCCGGATGCGTTCGACTGGTCCAAACGCATTCCCGGCGGGCCGCTGGATCATGGATTCGATTATTACTTCGGTGACGACGTGCCGAATTTCCCGCCCTACACCTGGTTTGAAAACGATCATGTCCTCATCGCTCCGACCGAACCTTTGACCATCACGCCGCAGACCGCGGAAGGAAATTGGGAGGCCCGCCCCGGTCCGATGACGAAAGGCTGGGATTTTTACGCGGTCATTCCCAAACTCACGGAGAAGGCTGTCGAGTGGATTGGCCAGCAGCGCGGACGGAAGGAGCCGTTTTTTCTGTATGTGCCGTTCAACTCACCTCACGCGCCGATTGTTCCGTCGCCGGAGTTCGTCGGAAAATCGCAGGCGGGCGGTTACGGCGATTTTATGGTGCAGACCGATGACAAGGCAGGGCGGATTTTGCAGGCGCTGAAAGCAAACGGCTTTGCGGAGAACACGCTGGTGATCTTCACGGCGGACAACGGCGCGGAGCATTACGCCTACGAACGCATCCGCAAGTACGGCCATCGCAGTTCCGGCCCGTTGCGTGGATTGAAGCGCGATCTTTATGAGGGCGGTCATCGCGTGCCGTTCCTTGTCCGTTGGCCGGGGGTGGTAAAGGCGGGCGCGGTGAACGACGCGCTGGTCAGCCAGGTGGACCTCATGGCCACGCTGGCCGCCGTGGTGGGAGCGACATTGCCCGCCAACACCGCGCACGACAGCTACGACCTGCTGCCGGTGTGGAAGGAGAACGCACGGAGTCCGCGCCGCAGTATTGTCCATAACACGAACAAGGGCGGCTACGCGGTGCGGCACGAGAACTGGCTGCTGGTCGCCGCCAAGACCGGCGGCATCACACGCGTGCCCGAATGGTTTGACGAAGCCAACGGCTACGAGAAGAACGAAGACCCCGGCGAACTTTACGATCTCAATAACGACCTGACGCAAAAGCACAACCTGTTTGCGGAGAAGCCGGAAAAGGTCGCCGAGTTGACGGTGTTGCTGGAGCAGATTCGCGCCAAAGGGCAGGTGCGTTGATGAAGAAATGCCACGAACCGTTTTCCCGCAACTCAAACTCATCGCGCTCAATCATGATAAAATCCCTTCGCACTCTTTTCGCGGTCTTTTCTCTCGTCGCATTCATCGGCAGTTCCACTGCGGCGGATAAACCAAACTTCCTGCTCATCTTCACCGATGACCATGGCTACGGCGACGTTTCGACATACGGCCCGTCGGACGTGCGCACGCCGAACATTGACCGGCTGGCGGCGGAGGGGATGCTGTTCACCACGATGCGCGCGAATTGCACGGTTTGTTCACCGTCACGCGCGGCGTTGTTGACCGGGCGTTACGCGGATCGGGTCGGTGTGCCCGGCGTCATTCGCACGCACCCGGAAAACTCGTGGGGCTACTTCGATCCAAAGGTGCCGACGCTGGCCGATGAATTGAAGCGCGCCGGTTATCACACCGCCATCGTCGGCAAGTGGCATCTGGGCCTCGAATCGCCCAACACGCCAAACGAGCGCGGCTTTGATTTCTTCCACGGTTTCCTAGGCGACATGATGGACAGCTACACGACCCACTTGCGCCACGGTAACAATTACCTGCGCCGCAACGCCGAGGTGATCGAGGCGAAAGGTCACGCAACCGATTTGTTTTCCGAATGGGCCGGCGATTACTTGCGCGAGCGAGCCAAACTGAAGGACCAGCCGTTCTTTCTCTACCTCGCCTACAACGCTCCGCATTTTCCAATCGAACCGCCCGCAGACTGGCTCGCGCGAGTGAAACAACGCGCGCCGCAATTGGACGAGAAACGCGCGAAGAACGTCGCCTTCATCGAGCATCTGGATGATGGCATCGGACGCGTGCTCGCGGTCTTGAAGGAAGCTGGCCTCGAACAAAGCACGCTGGTTGTCTTCACCGCCGACAACGGCGGTTCGCTGCCGCACGCGCAGAACAACGATCCCTGGCGCGACGGCAAGCAAAGCCATTACGACGGCGGCCTGCGCGTGCCTTTCGTGGCGCGCTGGCCCGCGCAAATCAAACCCAGTTCGCGTAGTGACTACGCCGGACTGGTGTTTGATCTGTTTCCGACGTTCCTCGAATTGGCCGGACGCCAACGCACCGCCGACCTCGACGCAATGAGTCTCGTGCCCGTGCTCACCGGCGGCACCATCACCGCGCCGCGCGATTTGTATTTCGTCCGGCGCGAGGGTGGCAATTACGGCGGCAAGAGTTATGAGGCGATCATCCGCGGCGACTGGAAGTTGCTGCAAAACGATCCCTTCAAACCACTGGAACTTTACAACCTCAAAGAAGACCCGCGGGAGCAAAACAACCTCGCCACCAGAAACCGTCCGGTTTTCAATGAACTCGCCGCCGCCTTGCGCACTCACATACAGCGCGGTGGCGCGGTGGCGTGGCAGAAGCCCGAGATGCGGCGCCCGTAAATGTGGATGTGCTATGTGTTCAGTTTCGCCCGATAGGGTGGACAGGGGCAGACGACACCAGCGAAACCGAGAAATCAAGAAAAGCACCTGATAAAAGCCGCTTGACAATCCATGCCGTGGAGACAAACGCTACCTACGTTAAGTCTGACTAAACCCACAAGCACCAAGAAGCAAGGATGATTATGAATATGCTGATCGCAAGCAGGCTGCTGACGCCTTTGCGTAAGAAGTACACCATGGTTACTCAACGCGCTCGTACCATTGGGCTTGTTGGGATCGTCGCTGCCATGACAATTTGCGGTCACGCCCTGGCGCAAACACCCCTGGAGATCTACGACTCATCAATCGCCGCCGACGCCGCACTTGCCATTCCGCTGACTCCGGTGGCCGCGCTGACCACCCCGGTGGTCTTGACGGGCACGAGCGGGTCGGCTTTTGACTTTGGATTCACCTCGGGGGACGTGACGATGGAGTTCATCTTAAAAGGCGACCCGTCCGCCGGCGTGAGCTCATTCCTCGCCGTTGGGGCGAACAACCCCAGCAGCCGCCTCGTGTACGAATCGTGGTCCAACACTGAGCAACTCGGCTTCACCCAGGGCGGCGTCGCCGATTACCTCTTCACGCCGGGTGTGGCCTCCCCAACGAGTGACACCCACGTTGCCTTCGTCTGGAATTCAGTGACCCTGTTGATGAAGCTCTATGTGAACGGGACGCTCGCCGGGGCGACCACTGGCGTCGATGCCGCCTTGGCGATGCCCACAGGCGCGGGTTGGCTGGGCGCCGCAGGCTCGTCCAGTGACGAAGCGATGACCGGCACCATTTACCGGGTCACCGTTTACGACAGCATCCTATCGGATGGAGACATTAAGCGCCATTCCAGCGCTTTCGGAGCCCACGTGAGCCCGGCACTCGCCGCCTACGACGCTGCCATTACGAACGAGGTCACCCTCACTCCCACCGCCACGATGACTTCGACTGTGGTGCTGAATGGGGTCGGGGGAGCGGACTTTGATTTCGGCGCCAATGCCGATGACGTAACCATGGAGTTTATCCTCGAGGGCGACCCCGCCGCCAACAACAGCGCGTTTCTCGCGGTTGGAGAAAACTCTGCCAGCAGCTTGCGGTTTGAATTGTGGAACAACACGGGCCAATTGGGTTTCACCCGGTCAACCGTGGCGGACTATCCGTTCACTCCGGGCGTGAACTCACCGAGCCTGCCTACGCACATAACCTACGCGTGGAATGCGACGACACTCACCATGAAGATGTATGTGAACGGTGTTCTGGCGGGCACGACCACTGGGGTGGCTTCAGACTTTGTCATGCCGTATGGCTTTGGCAGGCTGGGCAACAACTGGGGTGGCAATGAACCGATGCTGGGCGCCATCTACCGCGTTACGGTTTATGACAGTCTGCTCGATGACGCCGCAATCCTGCGCCACGGCAAGGCGTTTGCGGATCTGCTGAGCCCGCCCACCATTGTCTCCTTTACGGTCACACCCGCTACGATTGTCCCAGGTGGGTCAGCTACGTTGAATTGGGAAGTGAAAAACTCGACGAAGGTCACCATTAACGGCACCGACCGAACGGGCCTGACCAATCTGAGCGTCTCCTCCCAATTATCCGCGATGTACACTCTCGTGGCCCAGAATTCCCTTGGCAGCGTCTCCGCTCAAGTCAAACTCTTGGTACAGCCGGATTTCACCGCTTACGATGCGGCTATCACCGCCGATGCGACTGGCGGCCTTTTCCCCATCGCCAAGCTCACCAGCGCAGTCGTGACATCCGGGACGGGTCTGCCGTTCAACTTCGGGACCAATTCGGGTGACGGGACAATGGAGTTTATCCTCGAAGGCGATCCGAACCCAGCCGGAGGCACCGCTATCGCGACCGACTACGATGAAGAGACCGGGCTCTGGCGACACAGCCTGCGCTACTCGCAGTGGGACGCCGCCTGGCAGCTCGGCTTCACCAAGCGGGCGGTGGCCGACTACACGTTCACCCCACTGGTCCCGTCGCCCAATTTGCCCACGCACCTTGCCTTTGTCTGGGATGCGACGGCGGCCACAATCAAGGTTTACGTCAACGGCTCGCTGGCAGGAGAGAATATCGCGGTTGACCCGGCCTTCGCCCTGCCCTCGGGACAAGGCACGCTCGGTGACGCGGGAATGGTGGGCGCGATCTTCCGCGTCACCGTTTACACCAACCAACTGGCGGAGGCCAAGATTCTAAGCCACAGCAAGGCCTTTCTGGCTTCCGCGCGGCCGCCGCTCAACGAATACGACAACGCCATCGAGGCCAGCGCCGCCGGCGGCTTGAACCCGGTAGCCCGACTGTTTGCTCCCGTCACATTGACGGGCGCGGGCGGAGTCAACTTCTGGTTCGGGCTGAACTTCGGTGATGCCACCATGGAATTCATCCTGGAAGGCGATCCCACCGCCAGCGCCAGTTCGTACCTGGCCGTTGGAGTGAACAATCCAGCGAGCCGCCTCACCTACGAGTCCTGGTTGGACACCGTTCAGCTCGGATTTACGCAGGGAGGCGTCGAGGACTACCTTTTCACGCCCGCTGTGCCATCCCCCACGACGGCCACCCACGTCACCTATGCGTGGAACGCCGCGACGACCACCATGAGTGTCTATGTCAACGGCAACCTGGCCGGCGTCAGGACGGGCGTGAGCGAGTTCTTCTCCCTCCCGAGCGAACTTGGTGTTCTGGGCGACAGCACCCCCACCTGGGAGCCGATGGTGGGTACGATCCATCGCGTCACCGTTTACGATGATTTGCTACAGGAATCCATGATCCTGAGTCACGGCAGAGCCTTCGCCGGGTTGGCGCCGGCGCTGTCACTCAATGCTGCTGGCGGGGTGGCAACCGTTGTCCTCAGCCAGGGCATTGAAGGAGCGCATTACCGGGTGGAGTATCGCAATAGCCTGGGTGCAGGAGACACGTGGGAGTTGCTCCAGGACATCCCGGCGCTGGTCGGCACCACCGCCAGCGTGCCGGATTCGACGCCGATCGCCAGCCGCAACTACCGTTACTATCGCGCGGTGCTGGTGCGTTAAGCCGCGGCCGGCCTCCGTTTCACTCGCCTCCCGGAGCTTATTCTATTTTGCTTTCAAGATGAGCGTAATGCGTTTAGTCATTGGGGATGGCAAGACCCATTCGAATTAATGTGAAGCTGGTGTCCAAGGCGAAGCGAACCGTGAAGGAAACCGACGATCTTGATGAGTTTCGGTCG
>JACZKP010000080.1 GCA_014860005.1 Verrucomicrobiota bacterium
GCCGTTGGATTGATTGCCAGAATTATCCGGCCAGGAAAACATAGCCAAAAATCTCAACGCACTCCGCTGGGGATGCCCTCCGATTTCGAGGCAATCGGCGCCTTTTTGTTCAACTCAGCCAGCCTGTGGGTTGGCTGTAGAAAATATTTGTCCTTACCTCGCCTGCCTGTTCGTCGCAATATTGAGCAAGCACAAAACTCGACCAACAACGCAAAAAAAACTATGAGCACACAATCGAACAACGGATACCTGCTGATCTTCCGCAGCACGGACTGGTACACAGGCCTTTCACCCGAACAAATGCAACAAGTCGCCGACCACTGGATGGCGTGGTTCAATCGCCTGAAGGAGGAGGGTAAATGCGCCGGCGGCAACCCGCTTGAGCGCGATGGCAAAATTGTTTCCGACAAAAGCCGCGTGGTGTCGGACGGCCCGTTTGCCGAATCCAAGGAAACCATCGGCGGCTACTTC
This sequence comes from Verrucomicrobiota bacterium, assembly GCA_014860005.1. Next base: position 472 of record JACZKP010000080.1, read on the forward strand.
CTGCTGACGGTTGGTACCATGGACGAAGCCGTCGCCATCGCGCAGGAATGTCCCGGTTTGCCGTACGGCATCCGTGTGGAAGTGCGTCCGATTGCGGCGGAATGTCCCATGGTGCAGGCGGTGGAGGAACGGGAACGCCTGGCCCACGGGTAAGCCACCATCAACCGTCAACTCTCAACCAAGAACAAGAATATGCCCAACTACGTAGATGGATTCGTGGTCCCGGTTCCCAAGAAAAAGCTCCCCGCCTACATACGCATGGCAAAGAAGGCGAGCAAGATCTGGAAGGAATACGGCGCGCTCGACTACAAGGAATGTGTCGGTGATGACCTGAACATCAAGTTTTGCCTGCCCTTCCCCAAGGGCATCAGGTCCAAGCCCGGCGAAACGGTGGTGTTCTCCTACATCGTTTACAAGTCACGCGCCCACCGCGACGCCGTGAACGCCAAAGTGATGAAAGACCCGCGCATTGCCGGGATGTGCGATCCCAAGGACATGCCGTTTGATTGTAAGCGGATGCTTTACGGTGGGTTCAAGGCCATCGTGGAAATCTGAGTTTGACCGGGTGCGGGGTCGCATTTCCTCCGGCTCAACCCCGTCCGGGAATTCTGTCCTGAGTCAGGCCGCCGTTCGTCGCAGAGATGAAACTGAACAACCATCAACCAACAAACTGAAAGAAATATGAGCACGAACCAAGACAATCGAGTCGTCCAAGCCTACTTGTTCTTCAACGGCAACTGTGAGCAAGCCGTCGAGTTCTATCGCAAAGCCCTCGGAGCGGAAGTCGAGATGACAATGCGCTTCAAGGAAAGTCCCGACGCGCCGCCGCCCGGCATGGTGCCGCCGAATTGGGGCGACAAAATCATGCACACCAGCTTTCGCGTGGGCCAGACGACGGTGATGGCTTCGGACGGGTGCGGTCCGGAGTCGAAGGGCTTCCAAGGCTTCTCGCTCTCGCTTGCGGTATTCACCGAAGCGGAAGCGGATCGCTATTTCAACGCGCTGGCGGATGGTGGCAAGGTCAACATGCCGTTGGGGAAAACCTTCTGGTCGCCGCGCTTTGGAATGTTGGAGGATAAGTTCGGCATCGGGTGGATGATCAACGTCATCGCGTGACGCGAAACTCTCCAAAAAAAGATGCCGCCGCCTGGGCGAGGTCGCACGGTTGCACCGAACTTGCGGCGGATACCGAGATTGAGAGCGCGTTGAGTGCGGCGGCGCATCGCACGCTGAGTTTCAGCGAAGTGGATCGCATGGTTTGTTTCAAAAAAAGAGCTTTCACCCGCTCGCTCCACGCCTACGCTTTCGCCGTCCCCCGTAATCCGAGAAACGACGAAGCGATGACAGCAAACCAAAACAAACGCGACGCTCCTGGTCCTTTGAAAGACGGCGTGTGCCAAGAGCATTACAACGACGGCACGCTTGCCAGTGTCGGCAAGTATTGCAAAGGCGCGAAAGTCGGCACGTGGAAGTATTATCTGCGGAACGGACAATTGCGGGCCGTGGGCAAATTTGTCGGCGGCAAAATGTCCGGTCCGTGGAAGTGGTATCGCGAGAACGGCAAGCTTATGCAGACCGGTTCGTTCACTGAGGAAAAGAAGTCGGGCGTGTGGAAGCGTTACCATCCCAACGGCGCGCTGTATGACCAAGGAAAGTTTTCCAATAACCAGAAAGTTGGCGAGTGGCGCGTGTATGACGCCAGAGGCAAACTGATCAAAACCGCCAAACACAAATCGAAATAGGAGAAACCATGAGCAAAATCCGAGTCCTGGTTGGCACGAAGAAAGGCGCGTTCATCCTCACGGCGGATGGCAAGCGCCAGAATTGGGAGGTCAGCGGACCGCATTTCGCGGGCTGGGAGATGTATCATCTCAAAGGCTCGGCGGCGGAGCCGAATCGCATTTACGCGTCGCAATCGAGCGGGTGGTTCGGGCAGATCATCCAGCGCTCGGATGACGGCGGCAAGACGTGGAACACGCCCGGCAGCAGCGCGGAGGATTTGAAAGGGCCGGAGGGTTTTCCCAAAGGCGAGAGCAACAAGTTTGTGTATGAGGGCGGAGTCGGCAAACACATGTGGTATGACGGCACGCAGCATCCGTGGGAGTTCAAGCGCGTGTGGCATATCGAACCGTCGTTGACCGATCCCGACACGGCTTATGCGGGCGTGGAGGACGCGGCGATTTTCAAAACGACCGACGGCGGCAAGTCGTGGCAGGAAATGGCGGGCTTGCGCAGTGCGAAGGGGCATCTCTGGCAACCGGGTGCGGGCGGCATGGCGGTGCACACAATCATCATTGATCCGAAGAATCCAAAGCGCATCTACATCGCGATCTCGGCGGCGGGCGCGTTCCGCACAGAGGACGGCGGGCTGACGTGGAAGCCGATCAACAAGGGGCTGAAGTCGCAATTCGAGTTGCCCGATTCAGACGCGGAGGTCGGGCATTGCGTGCATCGCATCGCGCTGCATCCGTCGCGACCGGACGTGCTCTTTATGCAAAAGCACTGGGACATCATGCGCAGTGACAACTCCGGCGATCAGTGGACTGAGGTGAGCGGAAACCTGCCGACGGATTTTGGTTTCCCGATTGATGTCCACTTTCACGAGCCGGAAACAATCTTCGTCGTGCCGATCACGAGTGATTCGTTGCATTACCCGCCGGATGGGAAGTTGCGCGTGTATCGCAGCAAGACGGGCGGCAATGAATGGGAGCCGCTCACGCGCGGTCTGCCGCAGCAGAATTGTTACGTGAACGTGCTGCGCGACGCGATGGCGGTGGATTCGCTGGATGATTGCGGCATCTATTTCGGCACGACAGGCGGCCAGGTTTATTGTTCGCCCGATGGCGGGAATAGCTGGAAGGCCATTGCGGAACATCTGCCGGCGGTGTTGTCGGTGGAAGTGCAGACGTTGAGGTAATCGTAACGAAAGCTGAATTTCCGAGTGAGCAGTAGCATTTCACATTGGTTGGATGTTCGCGACAAACCTGCCTTCCTTCACCGGATGATGCATGAACTCGCAGGTAACGACGCTCTCATATCGCTCGAAGGCGATCTGTCGCGCTGTCGTTTCCCTGGTGACTTGGTGACTTCCCGCGACGAGACAATAAATCTGAAGCGCCAAACTCTCGTGCCAACGGAGGATTTCATCGTGCTGCGATTAACATCAGAAATGGTTGCTCCGATCTTCGAGCAGATTGCGTCCGCGGGCCTGACGTGCGCGATTGTGCATGTCCAAATCGCACGGAAAGGTGTGACTGAATTGGGGGCGTACGACAATTTTCACCCGGAGTGTGTCGTAACCGGGTCAGGTGTCAGCACGACGCTGCTTGATGAGTTGAAAGATAAGAGAATCATACGCGACTATCAAATCGCGGCTTCAAGTTCATAATTCAATGATACGCATCGTCCTGCCATTTCATCTGCGTCAGCTCGCCCGCGTTGCAAACAGCGAGGTGACGTTGGAAGTCGCCGCACCGGTGACGGTTCGCGCAGTGCTGGATGCGCTGGAAGCAAAACATCCCGCGCTACGCGGAACAATTCGCGATCACGGCACGTTGAAACGCCGCCCGTTCATCCGCTTCTTCGCGTGCAAGGAAGATTTGTCGCTCGAATCGGCAGATACGCCCTTGCCCGCGGCGGTGATCAACGGCAGCGAGCCGTTCCTAGTCGTCGGCGCCATGGCGGGCGGATGAACCGTTTCCAACAGCAACCCAAACTAATTATGAAAAAATACCCGCCAATCATTGCCGGCATTATCCTCGGCCTGTTGTTCGTCATGTCCGCCGTGGTCGTATTGTTCAACCTCGTTAAAGCGCCGCCGCCGCCAGAAGGTTCGCCCGCCGCCCAGTTTTTTGCCGCCTTCGGCCCGACGGGTTACTTGACCTTCGTGAAAGTGTTTGAATTGGTGGGTGGCATCCTGGTTGCAATTCCGAAAACGCGCAACCTCGGCCTGTTGGTGTTGGGGCCGATCATTCTGAACATTCTGGCGTTCCATATCTTTGTTGCCGGTGGTTTCAAGGATTTGTTGAACCCGATGCTTCTGATCATCGTTGCGCTCTCGCTGTACCTGCTCTGGGTCGGGCGAAAAAGCTTTGCCGGCCTGTTGAACTGAAACCACCCACCTGAAAGGGAAAACCATGCTCAAGAAAATCCTCCTTGGTCTCGCGGTCGTCATCATCGTGTTCCTTATCGTCGTCGCGCTGCAACCGTCCGAATATCGGGTGACGAGGTCGGTCACCATTGCCGCATCGCCGGAAGCGGTTTTTCCGCATGTGAACGAACTCAAGAAATGGGCCGCGTGGAATCCGTGGGAGAAAATTGATCCCAACATGAAGCTGACCTACGAAGGGCCGGAAGCCGGAGTCGGCGCGAGTTATTCCTGGGTCGGCAACAACGAGGTGGGGGAAGGCAGGATGAGTATCACCGATAGCCGCCCGAACGAATCGGTGAAATTCAAACTCGAATTCTTCAAGCCGATGGCCGGCGTCAGTGACGCGGATTTCACGTTCAAGCCGCTGGGCAATCAAACCGAAGTGACGTGGGCCATGAGTGGCAGGAACAATTTCATCGCCAAGGCGTTGTGCCTGTTTATGAATATGGACAAAATGATCGGTGGCCAGTTTGAGAAAGGACTGGCGGATTTGAAGGCGGTTGCGGAAACCGAAGCGAAGAGGTAACTGACCATGAAAACGCCCACCCAGAAATCCGACTACCTGCTGCTGTTCCGCGGCAACACGTGGGAGAACGGGCTTGCGCCCGAAGAACTCAAGAAAGTAGTGACCGATTGGTATGCCTGGTATCAACGGCTCGCGGCGGAGGGCAAATGTCTGGGCGGACTCCCGCTACTGGACAAGGGCAAGCTCGTTTCCGGCAGGAAAGGGCGAACCGTAGCGGACGGGCCGTTTGCCGAATCGAAAGAGACGATTGCCGGATACTTTCATCTTCGCGTGGCAAATGAGGCGGAGGCGATTCAGATTGCGCAACAATGCCCGGGTTTGAACTACGACGGTTGCATCGTGGAAGTGCGACCGGTGGGCGAACAAAACGTGGCGCGAGTGGGCGACCTTGAGCACTTGGAGCAGCTCGCCAAGTCGGTTACCACCAAGGCTTGAAACCGTGAGTCAGCGTTCAGCAACATCGTCCTCGCTGCCCGCCGCAAATGTTTCAGATGTTTCCCAGTTGACGGATCACCTGTTCCGTCATGAGGCGGGCAAACTCGTGTCCGTGCTCACGGGCGTCTTCGGCATCGAACGATTGCAACTCGCGGAAGACGTCGTGCAGGAGGCGATGGTGCGCGCGTTGCAAACGTGGCCGTATTACGGCGTGCCGAAGAATCCGACCGCGTGGCTCACGCAAGCCGCGAAGAACCTCGCGCTGGATACGATTCGACGTGAGAGGACGTTTCAGGAAAAACAGCCGCAAATCATTGCCCTGATCGAACAGCACGCGGGCGACGCGAACGGCGTTGAATCGCCCAAGTTCGAGAGCGAGATCAAAGACGACCGGTTGCGGATGATGTTTGTGTGTTGTCACCCGCTGATTGCCGCCGAGGCGCAAATCGCGCTCGCGTTGAAAACCCTTTGCGGCTTCGGCCCGGCGGAGATTGCGAAGGCATTTCTCACCACCGAAGCGGCGATTGCCAAGCGACTGACTCGCGCGAAACAACGAATCCGCGAGGCGCGGATTGCTTTTGAACTTCCCGAAGGCGAAGAACTCGCGCGGCGCTTGGACGGCGTGTTGCAATCGCTCTACCTGCTGTTCAACGAGGGTTACAAGGCGTCGAGCGGCGATTGGTTGATTCGCGAAGACCTCTGTCAGGAAGCCATCCGCCTCACCACATTGCTCGCCGAACATCCAGCCGGCAATCAACCGAAGACCCACGCGTTGCTCGCGTTGATGCTGTTGAACGCGGCACGGATTCCGTCGCGCGTGGACAGCGACGGCAATTTATTACGGTTGCAAGAGCAGGATCGCTCGTGCTGGGATCACCCACTGATTGCGCGGGGAATGTTTCATTTGGCGCACTCGGCGGCGGGCAACGAACTCAGCGAATACCATTTGCAGGCCGGCATTGCGGCGTGTCATTGCGCCGCGAAGGATTACCCTTCCACGGACTGGCGGCAAATTCTGGGGATGTATGATCGGCTGGTGGAGTTCGACGATTCGCCCGTCGTTGCCCTGAACCGCGCGGTGGCGGTGGCGGAAGTTCACGGACCGCAGGCGGGCATCGAAACCGTCAGCGCGATTCAGAATTTGCAATCCCTGGAATCGTATTACCTGTTGCACGCGGTGCTGGGAGAACTTGAACTTCGCCTGAACCATACGCGCGCCGCCGCCGGTCATTTCCGCAAGGCGCTGCAACTGGCAGAGATCAAATCGGAACTAGCGTTTCTCGCCAAACGACTCAAGGCCTGCGAAGTAGATGCGTTCGGCCAGAGTGCTTGATCTTGATCAACTGTGGCGGTCCGACTTGCCGGATCACACGCAGAAGCCGATTTGTGTTCACACTGTTCGCCGAGAAGCCTTTCGATCGGGTTCGGAAAACTATCCCTGCGCTTTGCCTGCGGCTTCAGCCTGCAATCGCTGCCGCTCGGCGGTCTTGGCAAAGGGATAATAAACCACCATCGCAATGATGATGCAGGCCACGCCCCAGACGGCGGCCCGCCAGTCGCCGCCCGTGACCAGAAAGTGACCGATGATCGGCGGGGTGGTCCACGGCACATTGACAAAGGGTTTGCTGATGAGACCCGCTTGCATGAGCAGGAAAGTGCCGGCAGTCAGAATCAACGCGTTGAGGATGTAGGGAATCATGAAGATCGGATTCAGGACGATGGGGAAGCCGAAAAAGATGGGTTCGTTGATTTGGAAAATCTGGGTGGGCATGGACAGCCGGCTGACCTTGCGATAGCCCGGTTCTTTGGAGTTCAACATGATCAAGGCGAGCGCGATGGTGGCGCCCGTGCCGCCGACGTTGACGAAAATGGTGAAGAAGCCATACGCCGTGATGTAGGGCAGAGGCTGTCCGGCAGTCATGGCCTCGACGTTCGCCGCGAGGAACTGAAGGAAGATCGGTGCGACGACTGCATCCACAGCGTTGTCGCCGTTGATACCCACCGACCAGAGCAGCGTGACCAGCAGGGCATAGACGAGAATGCCGGGCAAGGTGTTCAGGGCAAACAGCAGGGGGCTGAACGCAGTTTGCACGATGTGGTTGATGTCCACGCCCAGGACGAAACGAATCGTCCAGAACAGGAGCATCAGAAAGACCATCGGGCTGAGCGAGAGGAATGACTCATAAACGACCGCCGGCACGTTCTCCGGCAGCTTGATCACGAAATTGCGATCAGTGAAAAACTTCTGCACACGCACGGTGATCAACGCGATGATGATGGCGGTGAATAATCCTTTGGAACCCAGGCCGTCCATCAACAAGGTTTGATCCTCCAACTGAAGCTGAATCATCATGAACACCAGCGTGGCCATGGAAGCGCTCACGATGGCTTCCTGCTTGAGCCGTTTGCCCAAGTCATAGCTGATGGCAAAACAGACGAAGACCCCCAGCAGGCCGAAGGTGGCCGTTACCGGGATTTCCAACAGCTTCAGGTAGGGGGCGACGATTTGTTCCCAGCCACGCAAGGGCAGGAATGCTGCCACCATGAAGAGTCCCCCGATGATCGTCAGCGGCACCACCGACACCATGCCCGCGCGAATGGACGACATGTAGGTGTTCTCGCTGACGGCGGTCAGCGCGGGGACGAGATGTTTGTTCAGGAATCCGTTGGCTGGGTTCATACGGTTTCCAAGAGAGATATTGGCTGCATAAGATCCCAGCAGGATTCTTGGTATTCAGGCGTCACAGCGGCAAAATCCTGATTTCCGGGAAGGGGCGCAAGCTCCGAGTCGGTGGTTTGCTGCATTTATCGGCGTGCCCTCTGGGAGACTGTCTGGTCATGCGCGATTGAGTACGTGGGATAAGTGTTTGGTAGCAATCCCAAATCACCCTGCTTACCGCTTGCCCGATCCGTCCCAACGGTTAGATTTGTTTCGTGTTCCAGCCGTTAAATTGCCGGGTCGCGCTTTGTTGCTTGGTCAGCACGACGTTCGCCGCTGCGTCGTTTCCTCTCGTCGCCAGCACGAATTCGACCTGGTTCGCACGCGCCTGGCAGACGGAGGATGGCTTGCCGGAGCACACCATTGTGGGTTTGGAGCAGACGCCGGACGGCTATTTGTGGATCGCCACCCATCGTTCGCTGTCGCGTTTTGATGGTGTGCGATTTCAGGAGTTCGCCCCCGCAACGCCCGCCAGTCCCACCGAGAATCAGATTCGCGCCATGCTGCTGGATCGGCGGGGACGCCTATGGCTGGCCAAGGATGGCGGAACCATCGTCTGTGTGGAGGGCGGTGGAATCGCCAAAAATCTTTTCCTGGAAAAAATGTCGCCCGGAGCCCAAGCCCGCGCGATGGCCGAGGACGGTGAAGGTCACATCTGGATCAGCGACAACGCGGGCGCTGTTTTCCGAATCAAAGATGAAAAGGCCCAAGCATTCGGAATTACCGATAAACTGTCGGGTCAGGCGATTTGTTGGCTGGCGACGGATAGCAAAGGCCAACTCTGGTTCTCTCAAGCCGGGAATGTGGGTGTCTTCCGTGACGGAAGATTCGTAAAGCTGGCAGATTTGGGGCAACAATCTGCTCGCATCCACTCAGCGCGACAGGGCGGCATCTGGCTTTTTGCGGGCTCAAAGTTGTATCGGGGTCACGAAGATGGCGAGTTGGTCGCCGTTGGGGAGTTGAACCTCGACCCCGGTCAGACTGAGGTAACGGTGACTGCGTTGTATGAGGACCGGGCCGGAGGTCTTTGGATTGGCTCTTCTTCGGGCGGACTTTTTCGTTTCAATGCCCAAGGCTTCCAAAGTGTGGGCACTTCGCATCCCGCCATCATCAATGTCATCGAGGACTCGGAAGGAAACATCTGGGTCGGAACGCGCGGCGGTGGTCTGAATCGTCTCAGCCCGCGCGCGCTGCGGCTTATGGGGCCGGCGTCCGGACTCCCGTTTGCCGCCGTTCAGTCCGCCTGTGAGGATGCGGCGGGATCGCTGTGGATGACCGGCCAGAACGGAGCTTTGGTGTCCCGGATCAACGGAGTTTGGAGCCTCGTTTCGAGCAACTCAAGTTGGAGCGGAGGCGAAGCGGCCTGTGTGATGGCAGAGATCAATGGCGGCGTTCTCATTGGCACGCGGGATCAAGGCGTGTTCCGGCATCAGGACGACGTCATAACGCCTCTGCCACTGAACCAGCAACTGACGAACCGTTCCATTCGCTCGATTTACATAGGGACTGACGGCGATCTGTGGATCGCGCTCAATTCGTTCGTGGCGCGCTACCGGGCACGCGATGGCAGCTTGAAACATTTTCCCCTGCCTGACGGGGCCAGCGACGTTCGGACAATGGTCCAGGACGCCAGCGGCGATGTGTGGATGGGGACCACTTCAGATGGACTGTTGCTGCGCATTCACGCGGAGACACTGATCAATGAAACCACCAACATCATGAGTGAACCGCGACACATCCGGTGTCTTCAGTTGACCCGCGATGGCAGTCTTTGGTTCGGCTTCGCGGGACAAGGTTTAGGCCGGCTCAAAGACGGGCGCTACTTTCAGTTCCGCTCCAGTCACGGGCTGTGGGATGAATTCATCTCCCAGATTCTCGCCGATGATCAAGGTCGGCTCTGGCTCGCCGGAAATCGCGGCATCTTTCAGTTGGCGCAGGCGGAACTTGAAGCGGTGGTCGAGGGGCGCGAGTCGCGAGTGAGGTCGGTGGTCTTCGGTCGTGGCGATGGCGTGGCCAATCTGCAAGCTACCTTTGGAATCTCCCCAGCCGCCGCGCAAACCCATGATGGCCGTCTGTTGATGCCGATGCTGACCGGCCTGGCAATTGTCGAGCCGCGGTTGCTCCGAAAGAATCCGCTGCCGCCGCCCGTCGTCATCGAGCGACTGATCGTCAATGGACGCGTTGCGGCAGCGTACGACAGCCCTGGAAGAAACGAACTCACGAACGGGCTGACACCCGTCAATTTGCGAACCGCGCCAGCCAGGTTGCAACTGGAGCCGGGCGTCAATCGAATGGAGATTGAGTTCACCGGTCTGGGTCTGTCTTCACCGGAGAACGTAACCTTCCGTTATCAGCTTGAGGGACTGGATCAAGATTGGGTGGATGCGGGCACCGCGCGGATCGCGCGTTACCCACGCATCGCGCCGGGGGACTATCGCTTCCGTGTGACCGCTTGTAATCACGACGGAATGTGGAATGAGATTGGTGCGACCGTCGAACTAAAGGTGAAACCTTACCTGTGGGAAGCAACGTGGTTTCGGGCGACTGCAGGCGTGCTGGCGGCTGGGCTGTTGGGCGGCGGAGTGTTGCTGTCCATGCGTCGGCGATATCGGCACAAGCTTCAGCGCCTCGAACAACAGCAGGCCCTGGAACGGGAACGAACGCGCATCGCGCAGGACTTGCATGATGATCTGGGCGCCGGGCTTGTGGAAATCAACTTTGGCAGCGAACTGGCCCAGGACCCGACGCTTGCTCCGGAGGAAGTCCGCGAACATACCCGCGAGATCGGCACGCGGGCGCGCGAGATGGTGACCGCGCTGGATGAAATTGTCTGGGCCGTCAATCCCAAGCACGACAGCGTCTCGTCGCTGGCCACTTACTTCTGCCAGTTCGCGCAGCATTTTCTGAAGGCCACTTCCGTGCGTTGCCACCTGGACGTGGTCCGCAATCTTCCGGCCGCGCCGCTCAACGCCGAACAACGCCACAGCCTGTTCCTTGCCTTCAAGGAGGCACTCAGCAATGTGGTCCAGCATTCCGGGGCGACAGATTTGCGGCTGGCGATTGCCGCCAACGACGGAACGCTCACAGTCACCGTAAGCGACAATGGTTGCGGCCTAACGCCAGGCGCGCCTCGGGGCGGAGGAAACGGGGCGGATGGATTGGGCAATATGCAGCGCCGCTTGAATCAACTCGGCGGGCGCTGTGAAGTCACCAGCGGGCCGAAGCAAGGCACGACCGTTACTTTCAAAGTGCCGCTCTTCGGCCGCGACAGGCAAACGGCCGGATAACTCAATTGAGGTATTGTGAGCACCACCAAACCAAAGCACCGTGGTCAGCGAGGCGGATTTGATTTCCCGCCTCGTTCGGTTTTCACCTATGACCGCGGATGCTCAGGAAATACAAGGGCCGGCACTGGCCGGCCGGGAGAATGGCATGACCACGGTTGCCCTGGTTGAAGACAGCGCGCCGTTGCGTCGCAATCTCGAGCGCATGTTGCGTCGCGCCCGCGGCGTCCGTTGTGTCTGCGCCTGCGGCACCGCGGAGGAGGCGTTGGACCAGATTCCCCGTCACAAACCGGACGTCGTTCTCATGGACATCAATCTCCCTGGCGCTTCGGGCATTGAATGCACCGCCCGACTCAAGCTCCAGTTGCCCGCGATGCAGGTCATTATGCTGACTGTCTATGAGGACACGGCGAGCATCTTCAGCGCGCTCCAGGCCGGAGCGTGCGGCTATCTGTTGAAACGCTCGTCGCCGGGTGAAATCCTCGAAGCCCTGACCACCGTGCAAACCGGAGGCGCGCCGATGACCAGCGAGATCGCTCGCTCAATCGTGATGACTTTCCAATCGCCCGCCCCAGGCATGGCAGCGACGGCTACGCTCTCCGCGCGGGAACAGGAAATCCTTGAACTTCTCTCCCAGGGAAAAGTGAGCAAGGAAATCGCGGACCGACTCTCGATCAGCTACCACACGGTGCGCGTGCATACCAAGCACATCTACGAGAAGCTGCACGTGCGCTCCCGCTCCGAGGCGGTGGTAAAATTCATGGCCGAAAGGGTGATTGCTCCGGCGGGCACCGCAAATCCAGCGCGTTAAGTTGCGCGGATTCCGCATACCTCAATTGAGGTATTGGCTAGGCGCGCCGACATGTTAACATTTTCCTTAACAGCAACAGACAGACCAAAACATCAACCCAATCCATTCACCCAGTGTCTATATGAAATCACTTCCGCCCCTCGGGTTCGCCAGCGTGCTGCTGGTGGTGCTTCTCCCCTCACTCTCGCAGGCGCAGTTCATCGAGTTGTCCAGCACCTGGATTCAACACGACCCGCAAGAAATCGAAAACGTGCAGCCGAACGGGTTGCTCGATTTGAGCAACCAGAGCGCCAGTAGCTTTACGGCCACGGTTCGCGCCAATGAGTATGCGCCGGAATATCCAGCGAGAAGCCAATACCTGCCGCGCATCGTTCAGACTTTTCCCGATCAGCCAATCACCAATGTCGGCTCCCGAGTGACGGTCGCTTTCGACGTGGTGTTTCACACGCTGGCGCCGGATAACGTGGATGTGGGTTTCCGCATATCCTTGGGCGATACCAACGCCAATAATGCCATCCTGGGCGGCCTTGAATTCGGCACCCCGAGCGGAACGGTCATCCTGCTCCGCTATGACACAACGATTACGCAGGACACGAATTACCTCGATCTGGTCACAGGCAATTACATCTTCGGCGGGCCGTACGCTTGGAGCAGCATTTGCGATGGCGGGGGTAATATGGGCAGCACCAGCACTGCTCCCAACGGTTTGGCCATGGGGACCGACACCACCACCAAACATCATATTCGTTTTTCGGTGGAACGAGTACCTACGAGCGCCGGTGGCTTGGGCCTCCAGGTGGACGCTGTCTGGAGCAACAGCGCCGGCGACGAAGTTTCTGGCGCCGCAGGGGCTCCGATTCCCGGGGGCAACGGCGATGATTTCAGCGGTCTGACCAACGTGAAGCCGTGGACCAACATCAACTGTTTTGCCATCTGCCTGTTCGGCACCGCCGGCAGGCAGCCTTTCCTGCATGGCTCCTATACGGTTTCCAATCTCCAAATACATTACGGCTTTGAGATTACCGATTTTCAGAGAACCGACACTGAGGACGTCGTTACCTGGGAATCCACCCCGGCGGATGTTTGTCAGTATATTGTTGAAACCTCTTCCAATCTTGGCTCTTGGAGTTCGATTTCCACCAATTTGACCGAGGGGTTTACCACCAGCTACACGAACTCCACCCTTTCGGCCGACGCACGATTTTATCGTGTGCGGAAGCAGTTTTGAGGCAGTTGGTTCAGGTTGAAGCTTCGAACTGGATCGTTGCCTGATTGAGTAGCTTTATGAAAGACCATTCATTTGCCGGAGTGCGCACCTGTGGCTCCGGTGAATCATGCCGCCACCCACAGCCACGCTGGGCGGGCCGGGCGTTTACACTTATTGAGTTGCTGGTCGTCATTGCCATCATTGCAATTCTGGCTGCGATGTTGCTGCCCGCATTGAGCAAGGCGAAGCAGAGGGCCCAACAGGCCAACTGTTTGAATAACCTCAAGCAGATGGGGTTGGGGATGATGCTCTATGTCGGCGATAACAACGACGTCATGCCCGGATTTTCCTCGGGCACCCACGGTTGGCACGCCGAAGACTGGGTGTATTGGCGGGGCACCAATGATCCCGGCGGTTACCATCCTGTTTCCGACAGTCCGGTGGTCCGATTGTTGGGATTGAAAGACCCGGCGCAGCTCTTCCGCTGTGCGATGGACCGTGACCGCGCCGGTCGCACCAGCTATCCCTTCAGCTACACGCTCAGCACGCACGTCGCATCCAAATTCAACGGGAGCGTGTTTCAACCCTTCAAGCTGACGACCGTGAACCGTCCTTCCAACATCGTCATGCTGGACGAAGAAGCGACCGGCGCCGGGGATTTCCCTCCGGGCAGGAACAAAACCGCGGACGATGGCCGATGGATTCCTGAATTGTTTGGGGGATTTCCGGTTTCGCTGCACGCCGGTAATAATGTCCTGACGACCCGCCACAACGGCAAAGGCAACGTGAACTTTGCCGACGGTCACGCCGAGCCGGTCACGTGGCGTTTTTGCACCAACTATTTGAACATCCTGCCGTTCAACTTATGATCTGGCCTTAGCTCTATATTTAAGCTTGGAACGGTGCGAGGTTCGTCAGTGTTGTTCCTCTGACCGATCTGTATTTCCCGAACTCAAATCCATCCTCGGACGACTAAATGACTGGCACCCCGGGCACGCACGCTAACTGATGATCCATGTTTTGTCTCCGAACAGCAATTGCCAGATCGATCGCCGCAATCTTCGTCCTGGCCGCTGGGGCCACCTTAGCCAGAGCGGCGGGTTCTGTGGCAGCCCCTGCAGGAACGACTCCACTGCCCAACATCATTTATGTTCTGGCCGATGACCTGGGGCTCGGCGACGTCTCCTGCTCCAACCCGAAGAGCGCGTGGCAGACACCCCAGCTTGATCGGCTGGCGCGCGAAGGAATGACGTTCACGGATGCGCACTCCGCCTCCTCCCTTTGCACGCCCAGTCGCTACGCCCTGCTCACCGGTCGTTACGCCTGGCGCGGCCCACTCAAACGCGGCGTGACTCGCGGCTACAGCCCGCCGCTGCTGGAGGTGGGGCGGCTCACCGTTCCCGCGCTGCTTCGTGCGCACGGTTACCACACAGCCATGTTCGGCAAATGGCATCTCGGACTCGACTGGGCGCGGACGGGCGCGAACCCGGAGGCGGTGGATTTCACCAAACCCTTCGGCGGCGGCCCAACGGCTCACGGCTTCGATTACTTCTTTGGCATCAGTGCTTCGCTGGACATGCCGCCTTATGTCTGGCTTGAGAACAACCGTGCCTTTAGCCTTCCCACGGGTACGATCGGCGACAGTCCAACGCCCAAGCTCTGGCGCGCGGGCGTCATCAGCCCGGACTTCAAACTCGAGGACGTGCAGCCGCGCCTCACGGAAAAAGTTATCGCTTACTTGGCCGAACACGCCGCTTCGCGCGACAACCAGCCGTTCTTTCTCTACCTCGCCCTCGCCTCGCCGCACACGCCCATCCTGCCGACCCGCGAGTTCGACGGCAAAACCCGGACCACTCCCTACGGCGATTTTGTCGTGCAGGTGGACGCCGACATCGGAAAAATCCTTTTTGCTCTTGAGGCCCACGGACTGGCCAGCAACACCATCGTCATCGTCACCTCCGACAACGGCTTCGCGCCCGCGGCCAATGTCCCCGACCTAAAACCATTCAATCATGATCCCAGTGCCGGTTATCGCGGCTTCAAGTCCGATCTCTTCGAGGGCGGCCATCGCATGCCTTTCATCGTGCGCTGGCCCGGGGTTACTCCGGCGGGCGCGCGTTGTGCCGAGACCATCGGCCAGTTCGATCTCTTGGCGACATGTGCCGAACTGCTTGGGGTGAAGCTTCCCGATGAGGCCGGCGAGGACAGCGTGAGTTTTCTTCCACTGATGCGCGGCAGACCAAAACTAGACCCGCCACGGCCAGCGATAGTGCATCATTCCGAGAACGGTTCTTTTGCGATTCGCGAAGGCAGATGGAAGCTGCTCCTTTGTCCCGGCTCGGGCGGCTGGAGTTATCCAACCACCTCGCCTTCCCCGTGGACCCAGCCCGTGGCCGACAAGCTGCATGGCCTGCCCCCATTCCAGCTTTACGATCTCGACGCCGATCCTGCGGAGAAGAGCAACCTCGCAACCCGTCACCCGGAGGTCGTGCAGCGACTGGGCCGCCTCTTGCGGGATCACATCAAGCAGGGCCGAAGCACGCCGGGCGCAACCGTACCTTTCGATCAAGAAACGCCCTGGCCGCAAACCAAATGGATGGAATCGTTCGCCAAATGAAACTCGTCGCCATTCACTGGTTGCTGATCATTCTCGGTTGTCTCGCTCCGTGCCCGCCAACCGTGGCGGAGACAACGACCCGGGGTCGCCCCAACATCCTTTTCATCCTGACGGACCAGCAGTCCGCCGACGCGATGAGTTGCCGGATGGGCAAGCGCTTCATTCACACGCCAGCACTCGACGGCCTGGCCGCGCGCGGCACGCTGTTCGCGCGTGCTTATGCGGCCAATCCACTTTGCATGCCGTCGCGTAACTCCATGTTCACCGGACGTTATCCGCACGAAACCGGTGTGACCGACAACACTCAAACCAATCTCAACCCGGCCGTCTTCGTGAACCTCGGCAACTACTTTCGAGAAGCCGGCTATCGCACCGCTTACTTCGGCAAATGGCATTTGTGCTACGAGGATCAGAAAACCGACACGCACGGCTTCGAGACGGTGGACCGGCGGCAGAAGGACGCGATCACCGCCGACAACGCTGTAAATTTCCTTGGCCAGAAGCACGATCGCCCGTTTCTGTCCGTGGTAAGTTTTCTGAATCCTCACAACGTCTGCGAACTCGCGCGCGACGAAGCATTGTCCAATGGTCCCGTCGGCAAACCGCCTGCGGCATCGCAGTTGCCACCGTTGCCGGCCAACCATGAACCGCCCAGGGACGAGCCGGACTCGATGGCGCAGATGCGGCGGGGTTATCACGCAAGTCCGTTGTTCCCGGTCGGCAACTTTACCCCGGAACGCTGGCGTGAGTTGCGCTGGGGTTACTATCGTTTGATTGAAAAAGTGGACGCGGAAATTGGCAAAGTGTTGATAGCGCTGCGGCTGGCGGGTTTGGAGGAGAACACGCTCATTGTTTTCACCAGCGACCACGGCGAGTGTGCCGGTGCCCACAGGCTGAATCAAAAAACGGTGCTATACGAGGAGTCGGTTCGCGTGCCGTTGATCGTCTCCCATCCCGCACAGAAATCCGCGCGCACTTCGGATCAGTTGGTGAATACGGGAATAGACCTCCTGCCCACGCTGTTGGATTTCGTCGGGATTCCGAAGCCGGCAAAACTGAGCGGCTTGAGCCTGCGGCCATTGATTCAGGGCAAGCCTGTCGCTGCGTGGCGCGATCAAGTGGTGGTTGCGAACAACATGACGCAGGCGGGACTGGTTGGTGATTCCGTGCCGATGACCGCTGGACGGATGGTCCGCACGGAACGCTACAAGTATTGCGTCTATGCTCATGGCGAGCACCGCGAATCACTGGTGGATCTGGAGACTGACCCTGGTGAAATGGTGAATCTCTCTCGCAACCCGGCGTTCCGGGAAGTCCTGCTGGAACATCGAGAGCGACTCCGAAAATTTGGCGATGAACACAACGATCCGCTCGTGGCCACCATGCTCGCCGATGATGTTGCGCCGCGCCCGTTCGCCCTCATCACGACGCCCAAGAACCCGCGTTCGATTGTAAGCCCCGCACCCACGAAATGATCATGAGTGCAAGCGCCAAATCCAGAAGTGTGATTCGAGGGAAACTTGAGTGCATTGTCCTGCTGGTAGCGTTTCTGGCGAATCTCCTGTCTTGGTCCGCAACGGCTCAGGAAACAGCGAGACCGAATTTTGTTCTGATCCTTGCGGATGATCTCGGTTGGAATTCGCTGTCGCAGCCGATGGATGAGCGCGTACCGAATTCACGAAGCGATTTCCATGAGACTCCGAACTTGGAGCGGTTGGCGAAAGCCGGGATGCGGTTCACCAGCGGCTATGCATCGGCGGCCCTTTGTTGTCCCACGCGCCGCAGCATTCAATTCGGACAAACGCCCACCCGACAGGGCAACGAGCGATTCGCGCGTGATTATGACCCCGCCCAGCGTCCGCGCCTCACCATTCCGCGGCTGCTCAAATCCGTGGATGCCCGATATCGAACGGCGCACTATGGAAAGTGGGACTTGCGCGCGGAGATTTTCCCGGAGGATCTGGGTTACGACGAAAGCGATGGCAACACGGGCAACCGGCACGGCAATGTTTCATCGGATCAGCAAACCAAGTTCACCACCTATTACCTGAATGAGGACCCGAAGAAAATCGAGACGCTGACCAGCCGCGCCCTCAACTTCATCCGCCGCAACCATGCCTCGGGAAATCCTTTCTTCCTTCAACTCTCGCACTATGCCACGCATGTGGACATTCAGACCCGGCCCGAAACTTACACGAAATACGCGGCCAAAAAGCCAGGGCAGATTCATTCGCATCCCGCCTGGGCCGCGATGCAGGAAGACCTGGATGCCGGCATTGGCCGGGTGCTGGACCTGATCGAGGAGTTGGGGCTGGCGAAAAATACTTATGTGATCTTCATGGCGGACAATGGCGGTGTTGAATTCATCCCGCCGGTCAAAAACAAAATGGATCATCCTTCCACCTTCCCGACGCCGCCGAGAAATCATCCGCTCCGGGGTGGGAAGTGGGTATTGTACGAGGGCGGCATCCGCGTGCCGTTTTTTGTCCAAGGTCCCGGCATCACGGCCGGCTCGCAATGCGACGTGCCCGTTGCAGGATGGGACATTCTGCCCACCGTCGCCAGTCTTGCGGGATATGCCGCGCCGCTGCCTGCCGATTTGGACGGCGGCAGCTTCCGCAGCCTGCTGGAAACGGACACCGGCGTGGTCAAACGCCCCGTCGAGGGTCTGGTGTTCCATCGTTACACGACGGCCTACCCTCATTCCGCAATCCGAGTCGGAGATTTCAAGCTGATCAAGACCTGGAAAACGCAGAAGCTGGAACTCTACAACTTGAAGGAGGATCTCGGAGAAACCACTGACCTCGCCGCCAGGTTGCCCGACAAGGGGCGGGAACTGCACGTGCGATTGATGGATTACCGCAAGCAAGTGGACGCCGAAGTCCTTCGCGGTTACGGCAACAGCGATGACGAGCAAGCAGGCACGCCGGCAGGAAAAGATAAACCGATAATCCAACAAGCAGCCGCCGGCACTGCCAGCACAGTTCCACCCAACATCCTGACCGAGTCGGAAATAGCGGCCGGCTGGCGGCTGCTTTGGGATGGGAAGACGACCACCGGTTGGCGCGACGTGAAGTCCGAGACGTTCCCGTCCCGGAAATGGCAAATCGCCGACGGCGTGCTCACCGTGCTGTCAGCGAACGATCCCATGTCCGTGGGCCGCGGCAGCATCATCACGCGCGAACGGTTTACAAATTTTGCACTGGTGGCCGATTTCAAACTAACCCCCGGCGCGAACAGCGGCATCAAGTATTTCGTTCAGTCAAACCTTGATCCCGAGAATCAAACCGGCGCGGGGCCATCGGTGGGCTGCGAGTTCCAAATTCTCGATGACGAGCGTCACCCCGATGCCAGGCAGGGCCGGGACGGCAATCGCACCCTGGGTTCGCTCTACGACTTGATTCCGGCGGCGGTCACGAAACAGCCTAAGCCGATCGGCGAATGGAATACGGCGCGCATTCTCGTGCGGGGCAAACACGTCGAGCACTGGCTCAATGGACAGAAGGTTCTGGAATACGAGCGCGGCTCGGCGGCGTTTCGGGCGGGCGTTGCCCAAAGCAAGTTCAACCACATTCCCGCCTTCGGCGAATGGCCGACGGGCCACATTCTCCTCCAGGAACACGGCGACCAGGTCCACTTTCGAAATATCAAAATCCGCGCCTTGCCGGCAGAGTGAAGTTCGGGGAGACTGCGCCGAGCCTCATTACCCTGTGATCGAGTGAAGACTTTCGCCAACACCTTGTCGCTGGCGGCGGCGCTGATCGTTGCCGTCGCAATCTCCACTGAAGCGGCGAGCGATGCTCAATTGAAGGTCCGTCGCTTCGAGCAGAATCCCATCATCCGGTCTGAAATGCTGCCCGGCGACGATGGCCGCAACATCAACGGCCCGTCGCTGATTCGCGTGCCGGCGTGGGTGAAATCACCTCTCGGGCGATACTATCTCTACTTCGCGCACCATAACGGCAAGTACATCCGGCTTGCCTACGCCGACCACTTGGAAGGACCGTGGCAAATTCACACGCCCGGCGTATTGCACCTGACCAATACACCCGCCTGCCGTGGACACATCGCCTCGCCGGACGTGATCGTGGACGACGCGCGGCGGGAGTTCCGCCTATATTTTCACGGCCCGGCGCAAGCAGTGTCCGGTCAGAAAAGTTTTGTCGCCACCGGCCCGGACGGTTTGCAGTTCACGCCCCGCGACGAGGTGCTGGGGTTGTTCTACTTCCGGGTCTTTCCCTTCGGCGACGAGTGGTATGCGCTGGCCAAGGGCGGCGTGCTGTATCGCTCGCGCGACGACCTCACGGGATTCGAGCGGGGACACAATCCGTTTCCCGGCGGCGACCTGCGCACGGGCGACCTGAACGAGCCCGGCCCGCGGCATGTTGCGCTGTTGCGCGAGGCGGACACTTTGTGGGTGTATTACAGCAGCATTGGCGACGCGCCCGAACGGATTCTGCGGGCGCGGATGACATTACACCCGGACTGGCGCGAATGGCGCGCGGTGAATCCCGAGGAAGTGTTGCGACCGGAATTGTCCTGGGAAGGCGCGAATCTGCCGGTGAAAGCCTCGACCGCCGGTGCGGCCCGCGGCCCGGAAAACGCGTTGCGCGACCCGGCCATCTTTGTGGACGACGATGGCCGCACGTATCTGCTCTACTCCGTGGCCGGTGAATCCGGCATCGCCATCGCTGAACTGATCAACCACAAGTAATGTTCCCGCAAGTCAATGGCCAAGCCTCTCCCAAATCACATGAAGCATCATATTAAAAGGACTTCCCTTGAACTTGGCCGCGGAGCGCGGACCGCTGAGTCCGCGTGTTTCGATGCGCCGGTTCGCGCGGACATTGCTGTCCGCGCTCCAGGGCAAGGGGCGCGCGATGCCACTTGGGGGAAATCTCTCCCCATCGCCGTGGCGCGCTCGCTCGTGCTGTTGTTTCTCTGCACAGTCACGCTCCCCGCTCAAAACGCCCCAGACCTGATCATCGCCGACTTCGAAAGCCCGACCTACGGTGCTTGGAAGGCCACGGGGGAAGCGTTCGGTCCCGGCCCGGCGCGCGGCACGTTGCCCGGGCAGATGCAGGTGAGCGGCTTCAAGGGCGAGCGTCTGGTCAACTCGTTTTACCAGGGCGATGCCAGCACTGGCACGATCACGTCGCCACCCTTCAAGCTGGAACGCAAGTTCATCAGCTTCCTCATCGGCGGCGGAAAGGATGCCGAGGGAACCTGCATGAATCTGCTGATTGACGGACGCGTCGTCCGCACCGCCACCGGCCCGAATGACAAACCCGGCGGCACCGAGGCGCTGACGCCGGAATCGTGGGAAGTGGGCGAATTCGCCGGCCAGACGGCGGTGATTCAAATCGTGGATCGCGCCACGGGCGGCTGGGGACACATCAATGTTGATCACATTGTTCAGACGGATCGCAAACCGCCCGGCTGGCTCTTCAACGCCAAGCGCGAGTTCAAGATTGAGAAACGTTATCTCAATCTCCCCATCAAGAACGGCGCGCCCAAGCGCAAAGTCACCACGCTGGTCGGCGGTCGCGTGGAAGTGAAGAACGATATTGAACTGGCCGATGGCGACCCGGATTGGTGGGCGTTCATGGAGGTGAGCGCGTGGCGCGGCCAGACCGTCACGCTTCAAGTGGACAAGCTGTCCGAAGACTCGAAGGCATTGAGCGCCATCGAGCAGAGCGATGCCATTAAGGGCGGAGAGAATCTTTATCGCGAGGCACTGCGACCGCAGTTTCATTTTTCGTCGCGCCGTGGTTGGCTCAACGACCCGAACGGACTCTCGTTTTACAACGGCGAGTATCATCTGTTCTATCAGCACAATCCTTACGGCTGGGGCTGGGGCAACATGCACTGGGGCCACGCGGTCAGCCGTGATCTCGTGCATTGGCGCGAACTGGGCGACGTGCTCGCGCCGGACGAATTCGGTCCGATGTTCAGCGGCAGCGCGGTCGTGGATTGGCAGAACACCAGCGGGCTGGGCACAAAAGACCGTCCACCGCTCGTGTTGCTTTACACCGCCGCCGGTCAACCCACCGTGCAATGCCTCGCGTTCACGACGGACGGACGCAAAGTCACTAAGTTCAGCAGCAATCCCATCCTGCCGCAGCTCACCGACGGTAATCGCGATCCAAAAGTCATCTGGCACGAACCGACCCGGCGCTGGGTGATGGTGCTTTACGTCGCTTTGCCGGGAAACAAACACACGGTTCATTTCTTCACGTCGCTGAACCTGCGCGAATGGAAACTCGCCAGCATCTTTGAAGGCGGAACTGGTGGAGATCATTTCCTGTATGAATGTCCCGACTTCTTTGAACTTCCCGTGGACGGCGATCCCGCGCGCAAGAAATGGGTGTTGATTGGCGCAAACGACGAACACGCCATCGGCGCGTTTGATGGCACGACCTTCACGCCCGAAGCGACCAAACTGCCGGGCCAGCGCGGGCGCACCTTTTACGCGGCGCAAACCTTCAGCGACGAACCACAAGGACGCCGCATCCAGATTGGTTGGTTGCGTGCCGATTCGCCGGGGATGCCGTTCAATCAGTGCATGAGCCTGCCGCGCGAATTGCGCCTCATCAGCACGCCGGACGGGCCGAGGCTCGTTTCTTTACCGGTGAAGGAACTGGAGTCATTGCGCGCCAAGTCGCATCGCCTTGGTTCATTGAACCTCCAGCCGGACAGCGCCAATCCGCTGGCGAACGTGAAGTCCGAGTTGGTGGAACTGCGCGCCGAGTTCGAGCCGGGCGCGGCGGAAATCGTTTTCAGTATTCGCGGCGCAACCATCGCCTATGACGCGCAAAAGCAGGAACTCGACGTCAATGGCTTCCGAGTTCCCGCACCGTTGCGCGGCAACCGGCAGCCGCTGATCGTCTATTGCGACCGCACGACACTGGAAGTTTTCGCCAGCGACGGCCTGGTCGGTGTGCCCGTGGCATTCCTGCCCAAAGCGAACGATCTCCAACTCGGTGTTCAGGTCAGGCGCGGTGAAGTGAAATTCCAATCACTCGATGCGCATGAGTTGAAGTCAGCGTGGAGTGTCCGTTAGTCTGAAGAGTCTGAGATAGGACTTGCTTCCGGTCTTGTGCGCCAAAGTCGCTGTCGAACTTCTTATCCGCAAACGCGAAGCCCAAATAATTCTATATAGACGCGCATAAGTAATTCGACATGCGCTCAGCGAAAAGGCGCGATGAGGTTATCAATGTGGCGTGGTTCCTTGCGCACTTCTTCAAAGGTTTTGACCAGAGCCTTGCGATGGCTTTCAGAGTTTTCAAAAAACCGGTTGTGGGTGACCTTCACGCGTGTGTAATGCCAAACTCGCTCGGTGGCGTTGAGTTCGGGCCAGTAGGGCGGCAGATGGAAAACTTCCACGCGTTTCCGATTTTCAGAGAACCAGTCGTATAGTTCCGCTTTCGTGTGGTATCCCGCATTGTCCTGAATGAGATAAACCCTATGGTTTCGGCGGTAGAAGGCGGGCAAGACCACTTGATCCAGGAAAGCGCGGTAGGTTTCCCACTGAAAGTTTTCCTGGTGATGCAGGTAAGTAAATTCTGCCGTTTCCAAACGCACCGCTCCGAATATTTTCCGGGAATTCCGCTCTCCTCGCGTCGGAATCTTCGGCTGGCAGCCGCGCGGCGCCCAGGTGGCATGCAGAGTCGGAGTCTGGCGGAAGGTCGCCTCGTCGGTGAAAATAATCACGGCCCCTTCCTTTTTCGCGTTTTTTTTAGCTTCGGATAAGTGTAGCGAACCCATTTCCGGTGTTGCGTCAAATCCACTTGCACCAGACTGGCGACGGGACGTTGGACTGAATAGCCCATTTGCTTCAGAAGTTTGCGGACATGACCGGGATGATAGTTTTGGGAAAACTCCTCCTCGATGACTTGCGCGATCAAAGGGGAGGTCCAGATCCCCGTATCGAAGCCGGCGGCGACAGGGCCGCTGTTTATTATGTCTGCCAAGATTGCTTGCTGGCCGTGACTCAAGCCTGCGGGGCGGCCACTGCGGTGACCTTCCGGCAAACTCTCCACTCCATAGTCGTTCCAGTTTTGAATCCACAGAGGAACAGTGCTGCGATGAACTCGCAAGGTTTGGGCGATGGTGCCGGTGGTCTTTCCTTCCAGGCTCAACAGAAGGCCCTGAATCCGAAGCATCACCTTGGGAACGCGGTCCTTTTTGGCCTGAGCCAGCAGTTTTTCTAGTTTTCGGGTGACCTTGAAATCACCACTGGCAAATACGGATTCCATATTTGCCAGCAAAAATAGCCTGAAACTCGATCATTGTCGAATTACTTATGCGCGTCTATATAGTGCGCTTTCCAGATGAGACTAACAATCCAAGGCCAGGCGCAGATGCTCCGCACCCGATCTCGATCTGCAGCCAGCCGTGGCAGACCCGCCTCCAAGGTTCGCACCACTCCGGCCATGTCCGAAAACACGCAGTTCGGAAATTCCTTTTCCCGCAGTTCATCCCCCAGATGTTCCTGGGGATTGAGTTCGGGCGAATAACCCGGCAACCGGTGCAGGCGGATGTTTTCCGGTACCTCTAGCGCCTTGGCAACGTGCGAACTGGCCCCATCCACGACCATGACGATGAAGTCTTTGGGGTGCGCCGCGCTGACTTGCGCCAGGAAGTCGCCCATGTGCTCGGTGTTCATGGCCGG
>JACZKP010000008.1 GCA_014860005.1 Verrucomicrobiota bacterium
TCCCTGCGACATCTGCCCGGGCGATTTTGGCCGGCTTCCCGCCGAGCAAGATGCCCAGGTGTTGCGTACTGGAGAACCGCTCCTCGATCACCTCGAACAGCAATGGTATCTGCCGCGGAAGCCCGTGTGGTGCCTGACCACGAAGCTGCCGCTCCGTGATGCGGCGGGAAAGGTCATCGGGCTGATCGGCATCTCGCGCGACGTGCGGGCGCCGGTGGATTTGCGGAGCATTCCGGTGGAATTGGCAACGGCGCTGGAGAGTTTTGAGAACAACCTGGCGCAGTCCGCCACGCTCGCAATTCTGGCGCGGCGGGCCCGACTCACGCCCGCCAAGTTTGCCCGGCTCATCCACCGTTTCTTCGATCTCACCCCCAGCCAGTTCATCACCCAGACCCGCCTGGCCGCTGCCACGCGGCTCCTTCGCGAGACCGACCAGAACATCTCCGGAATTGCCCAAGCCTGCGGCTTCTACGACCACAGCGCCTTCAGCCGGGCCTTTCGTTCGGCCATGGGAGTTACGCCCCGCGCTTACCGCGAGGCCACACGAGAATCGCCCCTGCCCGGGCGGTGAACCACGGCCCGCGGCTCATTGCCGCTTCTGGCGAGCGGTCAGGGGCAAGCCACCCACCTCCAGGCTGCGGGAGCGCTGAAGCACGCGATCCCGCGTTTCATTATTTGAAAAAGCAGAGCGCGGTCGGCACAGGGTCGAAGATCCAGTTGGGCGGACGCCGATGCCGGCACAAGGCCGGACAGCCAGAGGGCCAACATTCCTGCCTGACCTGCCCGCCCAAGTCGAAGCAAGAGTCGAGATCCGGGTATAATCATAATGATTGGATTCATGATTCGTGTGGACAAGGTTGGCGGTGTGATTTGTGCCTTATTCCTCGGCGGAAGTGGGACCTTGCGTCGCGCGGGTTGGCGGGTGTTAAGAATCTGGGAACATGACCTGAGACGCCACCGGGAGGCCCGGCTCATTCCCCGGATTCGCCGCGCGCTGGCGAAGAACTTGCCTGGTTGAAATCAATCCTTCGGCGTTGGCGCCGTCAACTTCAAGGTTGCCATCCGGTAATAGCCTGCAGCGTCGCGCAACCTCGCTTGCAGCGCGAATTCGACTGGCCGCGCTGGCGATGGCGCGGCGTCAAAAAGTCCGATGGCCACCTGGTATTCGCCTGGCGGGAGGGCGGCAGGCAGTGGCAGGTCGTAGGCGCAAACCACCGGCGTTCCCGGCAACCAGGACTTGCTGGCCTGACCCATGATGCGCACCCAGTTCGTGCCCGCGCCGGAAAGTTTCACGCGCAACTCGTAGGGCTGATACGGCGGCGCGACTCCACGATTCTCCAGCGTCAGCGTGATTGGAATCGTGGTACCGGTCACCGCCTGCTCCGGCAGTGCCAGGCTGGTGGGAAACAGCCAGTAGCCGCAACGGTTGAGCATCTGGCGGGTGAACTCCGGATTGTCCGCCAGCCACTCGTGCGCGTAGCCGTGGTAGCCGATGTAAGTCGCGCGCAGCAATTCGAGCGCGCCGCGGAAGTAGTCCGGGCCAGTCCTTCCCTTGCCGTATTTTGCGATCTGCGAGTCCGGACGGCCCTCCCAGTTGCCGAGGCGTTTCACCGTGCCGTAGTGCTCCAGTTCAAAGATCGTCGGCGTGTGCGAATAGGCGTCCGCGAAAAACCCCGGGCTGCGAACGGTGAAACGGTCGCTCGTGCCGGCCAGATAGCCGTTCACGAGAATGCTGTCGTCGCGGTAGGTGATGCCATTCGTCAGCACGTACCGGTGCAGGGCCGCGCGTTCCGCCGCGTCGTTTACCGCAAAGACGAAATCATCCGACACCACCAACTGCGCGCGTTTGAAATGCTTGAGGTGCAGGTCCACATGTCGTTTGCGCGCGGCGAAGCCAACCTCCTTGCGACTGCCGGCCCAACTATGGCCCTCGCCCCAATCGCCGATGCTCCCGATGTCCACGTAGCGAATCCAGGGCTGCTGGTCATATCGCGCCGCGAACGCCGCGAGGAAGCGTTCCAGCTTCGCGAGGAAGATCGGATCGTCAAACACCGGCTCCCACGGTCCTTCCGATCCGGTCGCCTGGCCCATCCGGTAATGCCCGCCTTGCGCGCCGGCTTCCATCACCCAGCGCGGGGTGGCGAACTGTTGTTCGACGCGGTCGGTGCTGGTTTCCTTGCAACTGATCCGAAAAGCGATGCCCAGGCCGTGGGCCGTCCACTTCTCAATGATCCGGTCAATCACCGCCCAATCAAACTGGCCCTCGCGCGGTTCGAGATAACCCCACGCGAGGCGCAGGTAAAGATGGTCCATGCCCGGGAACTCCCGCAGATCGGCGTCGCGCGCGATTTCATACTTGTTGATGTGGTTGTCGGGGTAATGGTGGTACCAGCCCTTGTGCGGGTTCGCCAAGGCTCGCTCCGCATCGTGAAACGGCGTCAAATCGTGCCGCTGCCCGGGTCTCGCGTCCGTCTGGCGGGCGACCTGATAAACCGCCGGATTCTCCAGCACCCGGAAGAACTCCTCGCGGCTTGCCCTCAAGTCGGTGCCCGCCTTGGGAATCACCAGCACGTCGCCGCTTTCACCCTCGCGCGCCGGCTGGAATTCGACGGCTTTTCCGCGCCAGTTCGCCAAATAAACTACCGCCCGCGTCCAGCAGCGCGGCTCGAACAGCCAGACCAACGGGGCGCCATCGCCGAGTTGATTCACCTGGCCGAGGTTCGATTGGATGAGCCGGCGCATGTCGTCGCAAAACGGGTTCTTGGGCAACCCCTCGAAATCCTTCGCGGTGAAGACCGAATTTTTGTCCCAGAAACTTCTTCCGCCCCAATCCACATAACGCGTCTTCTTGGCGACGATGTAAGCCGCCCAACCGTCCTTGCCGTTGTAACCGTAATGGCTGACGAGAATGTTGAACACGACCAGATTGGGCGCGATGTCCGGCGCCAGGAGCAGCGCGTTGGCGACCGTGGTCAAAGGTCCACCGGACACAATCAGCAAAGGCTTTTCCGGCGTGGCCCGGCGCGCTTCGGCAATGATCAACTGGCAGCCGGGCGAGTCATCGGGCACCGTATCCTCGATCTTGCCACTGACGGGTGGCCGAAGGACTTTGTCCGCGCCGGGCGTGATGTCAGGGATGTTTCGCAGGCCCGAGTCGTGCGCCAGTTTGAGCGCCTTGTGAGCGTCGTCCACGCATTTCTGCATGGGATAGAGATAGCCCTTGTCCCAATCCCACATGTCGCGCGAGACGATGTTGCCACGCAGGTTGATCTTGCCCAAGCTGGCTTGCGCCCACAGGTAGTTGTTGTCGAAGACATCGAACCACCAGTCGTTATCGTAAATCAACGGATTGTCCGGACCGACGCCCTGCAGTTGAACCGCGCCATTGGTCACGGAGTGTTCGGGGACAACCGCGCGAAGAGGCAACGTCGGCAGGGCGAGGGCCAGGGCCAGCCAAGCAACAGAGCGATGGGAAATGGAGTTCGTAAAGAATGCGGGTTGATGGTTAAACGGTGATCCCAGTTCGGCGATACGCCCACCGCGCGGGCGTGCCGGCGTCCGGATTCAAGAAACCGTGTCGAGCCATTTGGCGATTAGATCAACTCCTGCCCGTAACCGGGTGGCACGGTGACGATGGGGGCCGGGCCGAGTTGATAGCCTTTGCGGAACATCACCGGGGTCAGGTCGAGTTCAGACTGGTTGAGGGCGAACTCCCACGTCACGGAGCGGCCGACATAGGCGCTCATCCGGCCCATGATCGCGGTGAGCGTTGCCTCCGCGACCTGGCGTCCTTCGTTGAGCGGCTGCCCGGCGCGAATGCTGGCGATGAGATCCGCGTGTTCCTGTTCGTAGGGGTTGGGGTACTCGCCATTCCACCGCCAGGCGTTGGGACCCTCGATGCGTCCCGCCGAGGCTCGTCCCTTGGTCCCCACGAGGCCCTCACTGACATTGGGTTGGGTGTCATTAATCTGGCGGGCCATGCTGACGACGATGGCGCCGTTTGGGTAGCGGTAGCGGACGCCAAAATGGTCATAGATGTTTCCGTATTCCGGTTCGACGCGCCAATGCCGTCCGCCCACCGCCAGGGCCTCGACCGGGGGACTGCCGATGGCCCAGTTGATGACATCGAGGTTATGAACGTGCTGCTCCACGATATGATCGCCGGACAGCCAGTTGTAGAAATACCAGTTCCGCAACACATATTCCATGTCGGTCCACTCCGGCTGTCGCTCGTGGTAGAAGCCATAGGTGCGCACACACGGCCCATTCCAATAAGCCTCTCCGGCGAGAATCTCGCCGATGGCGCCATCGTGAATCCGTCGCAGGGTCTCGAGGTAATTGCCCTGGTGCCGCCGTTGCGTGCCAGCGACGATTGCGAGCCGCTTCTGCTTCGCCACCTCGCTGGATGCGATGATCGAGCGAACGCCCACCGGATCCACGGCGACCGGCTTTTCCATGAACACGTGTTTACCAGCCTCGATGGCCGCCTTGAGTTGGGCCGGGCGGAAATGCGGTGGCCCGGCCAGGAGGATCAGGTCCACATCGGTTTTGAGCAACTCGCGGTAACCGTGGAACCCGGTGAAACAGGTGTCCGGCGTTACCCGCACCCGGTCAGCATGCGTCCAGTCTTTGGAACAACTCCATTCGCGTCCGGCTTGGTTGTCCTTGAGCCGTTTGAGGCAGGCATCCACCTTATCCTTGAACACATCGGCCAGGGCTACAATGTCCACGCCGGGTGAGGAGAGCACACAGTTCATGGCGGCCCCGGTCCCGCGGGCGCCGCAGCCAATCACGCCCACGCGCAACCGGTCTGCGCCTGCCGCGAACACGCGGGACAGCGAGGAGGTAAGCGCGCCGGCAGCCGTGATGGCGGCCGAGGTCGTGATGAAGTTGCGTCGGTTGAGTGGTCTCTCGGATGGCGTTGTTGGATTCATAACACGTGTGCGTTTGCGCAGGCGAAATTTTACCGAAGGCTTTCCTTGAACGCACATAAAAAAAGTTCCGGCTTTTTTGTGGGTGGCGTCCAATCAGTCTGGCCCGCGCCGGGCGCGAGAGCGCTGTCGGGGGCCTTCTGTGGAGGAACTCGATTTAGGGCCGGTGGGATCAGTTTCCAGCCCTCTGTCGTCACCTCCAACGCACTGTGGCCGCGGTATTGGTCATACACCTTCTCCATCTCTTCGATGCTGTCGAACCAACCAACGATGTAGGCCGCGCCGAAGGATTCGCCCGCCTTCACCGGGCGCTCGCCGACCTCGTGGATGAAACACACGTAGCCGGTGCGTTGATGGCACCACGCCTCGGAAGTGTCGGCGGGGTTGAGCGTCATGCCCGCCAGCCACGGACCGTCCGCGCCGCTCTTCGGATCCCGCGTGCGATAGGCGCGGATCATCCGCTGCGGCACGCCGTCGCGGTCGCGACGGTAGTTGAATTTCTCGTCGGGCGGGAAGTCGGTCAGAAACTCGCTCGCAGGGATTCGGCCGTGGTAGCTCAGATAGATCTCGCTGAAGTTGTCGCCCGCGCGATGCTTGAGGTGGCCCGGCATGTCCTGACGGAAGAAGAGCGCCGCGCCCGCGTTGCGGCTGAGAATGCGGTCGGAGGAAATGAAATACCGTTTGCCGGCGGGAAAGACGAGCGTCTGCTTCCACTCCGAACCGGTCTGCTTGCCGGGTGCGGCCAGCGTGTAGTTCCAGCTTTGCTCGATGGCGACGAAGTCCTTGCCCTCGATGACGCGAGGCTTGAGTTCCTTCGCTTGCGTGCAGATTTGCGGCCCCTCGATGCTGCGCTTGGGCGTTTTACCGTGGTAGGCGTTGTTGAAGTCATACGGCAGGTCGCCGGTTAACTGGCTGCGATACTCTGCATCGCTTCCCGGCTCCATGATCCAGTCCTGAATATCGAGTCCGAAGCCGAGGTCGCGTGTGCCGGTTTTCTTGTCGAGAAAACTATCCGCCTCGACACCGCTGACATAGCCCTTCTTCTTGATGGAAGCCTCCAGCACCGCCCCGCGCAGCGTGATGCGTTCCGCTGTTTCTTCGATGGCAAATGGTCGCGTTCCTGGCTCTTGAGCCGACACCGTCGCAACGCTGGGAAGGAGCAGCACGGCGACTCCACTCAGGGCAAAGAAGAAGCACGATTGTTTAAGAGTCGCTTTCAATGAGTACATGGATGGGTTGAGTTCGGATGGCGAGGCTGCGGAAGGCAATTTGGCATGATGGGCTGAAGTATCATTCCCGACTGGCCGTTGGTTGACCTTCGTGTCTCGGCGGGTTTGCCAGTCGCCTCCGCTGCGAGCGTTGTCAGCGCGCCCGATGCCAGCGCGGCTCCGGCCAGCAACGTGGTCGTGGCAAACTCACGACGGTTCAGGAGTTGGGTTGAGGTCATCACAGGCTTGTTCTTTGTATCACTGAATTTGACTGCTTGCGCCGCCCTCTTGAACTGGTTCATACGTTGTGCTTGGAAGTGGTCACTCGGTCGCTGACTTTGCTGAAAACCGCTGGATGACCGGAAAGTCGCCGACCAGTTCGACGGCGTATTCGATGGTCCGGCCAGGGCAGCGGATGCGAACCTGTTCGACGCCCTGATTGTGCGGGTTGCAGGCGATGATCAGCAGTTCCTGACCATCGGCGGAGAGTTTGGTGCGGACCAACGGCTCCTTGCGCAGGTTCACATAGCTGGGGTAACGCTCGTCGCCGATGCGCCAGACCTGGTGGCGCGAGGTCCACAGCTCCGGCATCTCCCAGCGGGTGTCGGCCTCGATGATGTCCTTGTTCCGGCTGGCCTGCCACATGCCAAGGACGTGGAAGTTGTAAAACCCGAAATACTTCAGGTAGTAATAGACCGGCGTTTCGACGCCGTTGAGCGTGTGCTTGGGCGGTTGCTCCCGCACGCGCCAGTCGGAGTAATCCGCCAGTTCCTCGGAGTAGCGGGCACCGATTTCCCAGCATTGCAGGCCGTCCATCATGCAGTGGCCAAACAGCGATAACGCGTACGTGGCGGAGGCGGGCACCTGGTGTTTGAGGTCTTCGCGCCGTTCACGACCGCGAGCATCCGTGAAGCGATACTGCGAGAGCGGGTAACCGTCCACGAACTCCACCTGAATCCAAGTCGAAAGGATATTCGGCACGTCGGGCCGCGCGAGCTTGCCCTGTTCCCATTCCTGGACGAAGGCGTAAAGTTGTGAGGGCTTGGAGTTGTTGATCCAATACACCGAGGGGTTGCCGAGGTTGAGGCCGCAACGGGCGAACACGGGATGGAGGTCAGCGTCCGGGCGATTGTATTTCTCGCGCCACTGTTGGGCTCCTTTCAGATCCACCACCCCGGTCGGCCTGCCCTCCCAGAGGCTGTCAAAGATGCGGAAGGAATGTCGGACCACACCCACGCCCCAGCAACCGACGAGCGTGTCAGGACGGCGTTCGCGGACCTCCCGAATCAGGTCCCCGAAGGCATCATACTGCGAGTCGCGCCAGGCGTGGTAGTTCGGCGCCTCGAAGTTGCAAATGATGATGGCGCTTTCGTCAGCCCGATGATGAAAGGGCTCGACCTTCCAGTTCTTCGGATCGGTCGGGTCGGCGGTGAAGTTGTCCCGCGCGCCGTCGTGGGGAATCCATTCGTTGTCGCCGAACAGATGCGCGCGGCGGCTGCGCGTGCCCCGGTCGCCGCCGGGCGTCATGGCCGCGGGCGAGACGTGCGTGAATCCGAACTCGTACGTGGGGCATTGATCGCCACGATCCCGCTGTCGGGCCTTGGCCGCGCCCTGCCATAGGGCATATTTTCCGCGCGGCAGCTTCCAGCCGGAAGGAAACCAGTCGCCCTCGTCGAAGTCATAGGCGAGACGGTTGGTGGGCACCTGAAACCACTCCGGCAGGCCAATCCGTGGGCGGCCGCCGAGCAACAGGATTTCCTGGTAATTCTCCTTAACCTCCCACGGTTTCTCCGGGTTGAAGAACTCGACCGTCAGGTTGACCGGCAGGCCGGCAAACTGCGGGGGGAAGGTGAAGTTCTGGAGCGGCCCAGTCATGGGCGCACCCATGTTGAAGGTCCAGCGTTTGCCGCAGCCGGGCACCTGGTAAGCATCCCAAGCGGTGTCCGTGATTGTGAGGCCGTCGGCAGCTACCACACAGCGCATGGCCAGCTTGCCGGCGTGATTGGTGATGCCGTCGGTAAGTTGCGGCCAGAGTTTGACAGCGCCGGTCAAAGAGGCGGCGTTGGCTTTGAACGCGCCGAAAGTCGTTAGACAGAGCGCGCTCCAAAGCAAGGTGGTTGTAAGCGACCGGATCATGTCGAGTTCTATGTTGTGATCAGCAGAAACAGGAACGAGATAGTGACTGAGTGTTGGTTCTCATGGCTCGTTGTCGTTGTTGGATAAGGGTTGTTTCGCATTCGCAGACGGAAGGTGGGTCAAACCCGGAACCTGAAAATAACCCTGCGCGGCGCCGGCCACATCGAGCCGATAGATCGGATCCTGCATCAGGCAGACCCGGCGGTCGGCAGCGGGAATCGTTGTCGTGTAAATGCGCAGTTCCCCCGCCACGCTGGTGACGATTTCCTCGCGCCAATCGCCGAGAATATCCGCAACCGCCACCACCGTGCCCTCGATGCGGGTCGGATGCTCGCCGCCACCGAAGTCCCGCAACCGACCGCGAGCCAGCAGTTCGCGTTGGAGATCGCCATCCCAATACGCCGCGCGCGGCGCCAGACCTCCCAAGTCATCCGTTCCCAGCGCTTGCCCCTGAGCATTGAACAGCCAGCGCTTTTCCGGGAAGTCACGTTCGCCCCCGTAACTCTCCACGCCGGGATGCGCGGGATCAATGTCCGCGCACAAGCCGGAGGAATGGATGTGAACCGTCGGTTCGTTCAACCCCCAAAGTATCTTGCCGGTCTTGCCGTCCACCATGCAGATGCCGTGGCGCGACTGGCGCGTCTCGAAACCGTATTGGATTTGCAGCCCGGGCCGCGCCGGATCCAATCCGCCCACCGTCACATGATCGGGATGACCCATTCCGAGGGACCAAAGTCCGGTGCCGTTGTCGTCCAGGACTGCGGCGCCGAAAATCACCTCGTCCCGACCATCGCCATCCAGATCGGCGGCACGGAGAATGTGAGCGCCCTGACCGCGGTAGCGAGGACCGGCTTCGCGATCATTCCAACTCCAGAGTTCGCGCAGTTGACGGTTGTGGAATTCGTAGGCGACGACCTTGATGGTGTTGTAAGTGCCGCGATTGACGATCAGGCACGGCGTCTTGCCATCGAGATAGGCCACGCCCAGTTGGTTGCGACAATAGTAATTGTAATCGGGAAAACCATCGCGCGACGGCCACGGCGCACGAGTGATTTCCTGACCAGTGAGGCCATCTAGAATCGAGAGCCATTCCGGGCCGCTCGTCACCTTGCCTTCGGGATCGCGCGGATCGCCCTCGCCGGTCTTGACGGCAACCTCTGCGCGGCCATCGCCATCAAAATCAAAAACTATCAACGGCGAATACCAGATGCCCTGTTCAATGGATCGGCCAAGGTCGCGTCGCCAAAGGAATTTCCCGTCGTGCCGATAAGCTTCAAGCTGGTAAGTGCCCGGACTGGGCTTCCAATACTTGATGTACGGATCCACATTCGCGTTGGGCTGTTTGATGATGAAATCGTAGCGGCCATCACCGGTGAGATCGGCAATGCCCACCTTCTGAAACGTGTGATCGCCATCCAGCGGCACGCGCAGGAAAGACTGGCCCGCATCTGATGGCGTGGCGGAGGCAGTTTCAGAAGGCGTCCCTTCCTGGCCTTCATTTACCGGGCGCACGAAGTAGTGCAGCCTCCCACCGGGTGGTTTGGCATCCACGAAATCGGTCGTGCGGTTCAGCGGCGTGCGGTTCAAACGCACCGGGGTTGACTCGTCCGTGCGCCGGTAAAGATCAAAGGCGATATCCGGCGAATCCGTTTTCAGTAGCCGCCAGCCCACATAGACATCGCCGCCCGCCGTGGGCATGGCGATCAAACCGCGATTCAGTTTCTCCTGCACGCGTTCCCGTGCGTAACCTTGAACGCGGGGTTTCTCCCCACGGGGCCGGCCTCCGGGACGCAACGCCACGTCGTCGAGCAACAAATCGCCCGCACCTCGACCCACGAACCGGACATAGATTTGATCGCAGCCTTCGGGCACGAGCGCTTCCGCGCTCAACAACTGCCACTGGTCTGTGGCGCGCAACGCATCGCTGCCGATGCTCCAACTCACGACCTTGCCTTGCGCCAGCGCCACCACGGCCAGTTCCACACCGCCCCGGCCTTTGACCCACGCGCTCGCCGTGAACGTCTGGCCGGACTGGACATCATGCCGTGTCGAGTTTGAAAAGGCCCAGTCAAGCTCGCCGTCGTGTCGGAGCCGGACGGCGCTGCTACCGGAACGCGCTTCTGCGGAAAGTTCCGCCGAGCCTACGCTGGCGCGCGACCACCAACCCCAGCCTTCAAGTTTGGGTTGCTCGAAGTCGGCGTTGCGGATCGGGAGCGTTCGCAGCCACCCCATGCGCTGTTGCCAGTCGCGCAAATAATTCTCGCGCCAGCGGTTCACGGTTTTGGCCCCGGGGAAATTCCCTTCGCGCAGTGCCGGATCGGGATTGTCCGTCCAGTAGGGACGCGCGGGTTCAGGCCGCACGAACGCCCCGCCCCAGCTTTCGCCCGCCGGATTCTCCGCATCGCCGCGCAAAAGGTAGAGCACCGACGGCGTGTCGCCCATTTTGATGTCGGCCTTCTTCACCGCCAGTAGATCACCCAGCACGCCGTGTCCCTTGACGTGGCGGGCAATGAACTCGCGGTTGCCAAGCTCGCCCGCCTGATTGCCGCCAACATACATCCCGCGAAACGTCGTCTCCGCCTCGATGAGCCAGAGGTCCGGGTGCTGTTGAACCACATAATCCCGCGCCGCTTGGTCCATGCGCCGATTCCACGAGCTGATGAAATAGACGCGGAGTTTCGGTTTGATGTCGGGGGCGTCGTGCAGCGCCTGGGCCACGTCGGTGATCGAACCCCACACCAGAATCCAGAGCGGGCGTGAATCGTCCGCGCGGGCGCGTTCAATGATCCGCCGTGAACCTTCGGTGGGCGTCGAAAAGCCGGCTTGGGGAGCGGAATCCACCGCGCCTTGTTTGATGATTGCGCGTAGTTTGTCGGGGCTGGGAAACCGCGCTGACTGTGCCCGTAGTTTGGAATAATCCGCCGCGTAAGCATCGAGAACTTCCAGAATGTGTTGCTTGCGGCCCGCGTGCGGCGGCGAGGAAATCAATCCTTCGGTGTCGAACAGGTCCGCATACATCAAGTAGTGAACCATGGATTGGAAATCGTCCGGGTCCGATCCGCCGATGTCCGTGGAGACGATGATGCGAAAGCGTTCACCGGCCAGCGCGCCGCCGGACGGCTGGGCCGGAGCGGCGTCCGGGTGACAGACCCCGATCGCCAGGAAAAACAGCAGGAGGAGAAGCCTGAAAATGTTCGAGGTGCCCATGGTTCGCTTGTTTACGGCTTGGTTAGCAACAGGACGGCATCGCCGGGGAAAGGCGATTTGAAATCGCGCGTGTAGCCGCCGCTGATTTCTTTGCGCTCGGGGTTCGGGTGCCATTGCCCGGTGCGCGGATCAAACCAGCGGATGCGCCAGCCGCCCGGCGGTAGGTGCAGGCGACACGCCGCGGGAGTTTCGGCGACGTTGGCGGTTTCCGGCACGCGCGAATCGGGATTTTGCAGATAGGCGATGATGGCTTTTTCTCCGGCGATGAGTTTAACGGAGTGGCCATCGTTGCCGGTCATCGGATCATTCGGTTGCAGACCCACCAGGGTCAGCTTCGACTCGGCGAAGAACGTTTTGATGTGACGGAAATCCGCCGCACCGTCGTCCAGCCGCCCGTCGCGCACAGCAGTGAGGTAGCCGTGCATGCCCTGCAGTCGGTTGGTGGCGGAGTACGGCTCGAACGTGTTCAAGCCGCCGTACGTCGCGTGGCCGCCGCTGAGGAGACTGGCCCACAGCAAGCGCCGGAAGAAATAGCGATCATGCTTGGGCGAGATGTAATTGCCGTAGCGGTCCTCATCGAGGACCACCGGATCGTTGCCCCGCGCGCGGTATTGGTGGATGAGCGCGCCGGCCACCTGGTCGCGATCCTCCAGCGTGATGATGTCCGACCATTCCGCGTCCACGAACGAGTAACCTTGGAAGCGTTGTTGGTGATTGCTCAGGAGCGTGCCCCACGGCTCGCGCGCCTGCATGTCGCGCCCGATGCGATGGATCGTGGCCGGGTCAGCATTGCGGTTGCCCGGGCCGGGTGAGATGTGGCTGTCATTGGAAATGCACCACTGCACGTTCGGGAAAGCGGAGAACCGGGCCTGGGCATAACGGGCCACGAGTTGCGCCGCGCGATCCCCTTCACCGTAGCGCTTCAGTTCCGGCCAATCTTCGCCATAGGGAATCAACTGAAACTGGATGTGCGGATATTTCTCCAGGGCATAAATCAGCCGGCGCTCGATCTCATCCCAGTAAGCCAGGTCCAGTCCCTGCCGATCTTTGGTGAACAACGCCGCGACATCATGCCGCCCGCGACAGAACCAGGTGCGGATTTTGTTGAAGCCAACCTGCGCCGCCTCATCCATGTATTGCTGCCAAAGCGGCTCGCTATCCGTGACGTAACGATAGGCCGTGTCGCCGAGGTGCAAGAACCACTCGCCATTGTCATAAGCGAACTGACGCTGATCCTGCGGATGCTGGCGCAGTTTGCCGGGCGATGGCGACGGGCGCACCTCGAACGTGCCGCGCTTGCCATCGAGCGCCGGGCGATTCGCCACGCTGCGCCATTTCCACGGACCGGCTTGCGCACAATAGGCGCGGCCTGCCCACTTGTTGCCGCCGCGGTAAAACCCCTCCGCTTTGATCTCCTTTCCATCCGGCAAAGTGAAAATGAAATGCAGTTCGACATCCAGAAACGGATTGCCGCCGGGCGCATCGAGCGACAGTTCAATTTGCCAGACGCCACGATGCGGAGCGGTGGGAGTGGCAGTGACGAAGTTCGCGGCTGCCGCGCTGATTGCGAGGAGACAGAGGAAGCTCGTCGTCCGGCAAAGGCGGAGAACGCTGGCTGTGGATCTCATAATTCTGGAGCTAGTTGTTCGACGATCGTTTGTCCGTGGGGCGCTGAAGACTTCATCGTGACTCCAAAACCAGCACCCAGTCATTGCCGGATTGTTCCTCGCCGGGCGGGTCAAAACTGCGGCGGCCCTTGTTCTCGGACTCGCCAATGACCGCCGTCGCACCGGTGCGGGGGTTGAACCACGATGAATTCACTTTCCCACCGCTCAACTTGCCAAGCTGGATGTCCAGCGTCCGGCCGGTGGGAGTATAGACCAGCGCATAGCCGTCGCCGCGCAAGGCCAGGCACATTTCCCACGGGCGCTCCTGCTCGAAGGCCAGCAGTGACAGGTCCGGCCGTTGCGTCAGAAACGGACGGGCCTCGATCAGCTTCCGCAAGTACCCCATCTGCTTCGCGCTGGGCGCGTCGAGCGCGTCGAACCAGAACTCTTTCGGCCCGGCAATGCCCGGATAGTCTGGCGAATGCATCTGCCAGATGCTGTGATGGCCGTAGGTGTGACCCGCGGCGCCGGCGAACACCGCCCAGTACCCGGCCCGCCGCGCGTCGTCGTCCGTCGCGGTCGTGGGCGGGCGGCCATGCCGGAAACCGGGATAGCTCGATTCGATGTCAATCACCGGCAACGTGGGTTTCATCGTATAAGCGTGCTCGACCATGAGCCAGTTCATCGCCCAGCGTCCGTGACCGGATTGCAGCGTGTGAAAATCCATCCACGGTTCGTTGTTCAGGAACCACGCCGTGCTGCCCGGGCCGCTGGTGTGATACGTCATCAGCACCTTCGAGTAATCCTCCGCACCACTCACACCCACGGCGATGCCCCGCGCCATGGCCCGCCAGATGGCGCGGGCTTCATCCGTCGGCGCGGCCTTGTCGCCGCCGAGAATCCAGATGAGGTTCGCGTGATCCTTGAACCGCGCGCCGATGAAACGCCCGTAAGCCTCGGCGTTGGTTACATTGAAGAAGCCGTTCACCAGTCCGTTCTGCCAGTCGGAGATGACCCACTTGCCCCAGGTGGGCAGCAGGCCGACGTGCAGTTGATGCTCCTCCGCGAGCCGCAACACCCGCTCGACATCATCCCAGTAATCGTTGTCCGGGCCGTCCTTCACGATGGGCTTGTCCGGGCGTTTCGGCTCGATGGGAACATGGCCATAGGCGTTCGGCGTGTCGGAACGCAGTTCGACGAGAGCAACGGTCTGGATGATGGTGAAGCCTTTGTCCCTGCGGTCGGCGAAATAGCGGCGCATATCCGCCTCATCGAGGTCGTGGATGAGTTGCCACGCCGTGTCCGCCAGCCAGAAGAAAGGTTTCCCGTCGGCGGTGATGAGGAAACGTTGGTTGTCGCTGACGCGCAATGCGGGCAGCGGCGCGGCCGTCGTGGTGGTGATTGCGACGACGGCGAACAATGCCGTGCTCAACCGGCGAAATGAGATCATACGTTTCATGGTGCGTGTTTCAGGATGAGTTGGCGGGTAAATGCGCCGCGACCGTCCACCCGGCTGCCAAAGAGTTGCAGGGCGCGAATTTCGCCGCGGAACTGCCGGTCCAGACCGTGGCCGTGCATGGTCTGATTGAAATTGCCGATGGCGAGCGGGCCGGGGTCCGCGCCGACTGCGCCAGCGTGGTAGGAGGTTCTACGATCCAACGCAGCGTCCGTCTTTGCGGGCGCGTCCAGCGCCTCGCTGAAATACCAATTCACATTTTCGCCCGACTGCGTCG
This sequence comes from Verrucomicrobiota bacterium, assembly GCA_014860005.1. The sequence goes on from JACZKP010000008.1 coordinate 14,823, forward strand.
CGTCGTAAGTGACAGCGAAGAAAGTCCATTTCCCCACACGAAGTTTGCCGGGTGAACTATCGTTCTTAATGGCATCGGGCCATTGATTGACCGCGAGTCGCAGCCGGCCATCCGCGTGGCAGACCAGGTCAATTCCAGAATGATCCCGGTTCAGACAGAACAGAATGCGGTTGCCGCCGCTGCCGACTTGGAGACTCTCTGGTTTGAGCCAGCCCATGATCGTGAACGAGCGCAGACCGCGCACGTCTTCCAGCGCGGCCTCGCCAGCCTGCACCCATCCCCACGGAGCGCCCTCCGGCAGTTGCAACGAGCCGCCATCACCACGACGGGCCGTGCCATGAATTTTCAACGCGGGCGTATCTCCAGACGGAAAGCCAGCGCGCACGATAGGTTCGCTGACGTTGCGGTCCACGGCGATCTGCTGAAAGGCCCGGGCGCTGCCGCCGTCCGCATCGCTGACCGTCAGCGTCACAGAATACAGACCGGGCTTCTGAAAAACGTGTGTGGGATTGCGTTCATCACTGGTCGCGCCGTCGCCGAAGTCCCAACGCGCCACGCCGCCGGCACTCGCAAACTTCACCGTCAGCGGCGGCAACCCGGCTGTAACCGACGCGGTGATCTTCGCCTCAGGCCGCAGCTTTTCGCCCGGCTGATAAGGCGTGAAGCGATAGGCCATGTCCGGCTTGGGCGCGGTCACGGTGAAATCACCGGCGCTGGCCGTGCCGACCGGCGTCACCGTCATTTCCCATGGATCAATGAGGTCCAACTTGTAAGGACGATTGCCCGCCAGCGCGACCGTGTGCGGTCGCGGATCGGTACAATAGAGCAGATAAAATTCGCCCGGCTTCGCCAGCAGAAAACGGCCCTGGTCATTGCCCAGCGGTTGGAGTTCATGAAACGCCGGTGAGCGCGCCATGAAATCCTTGAGCCACTGGATGCGCTTGGGGCTTTCGCCCCGCAACACGCCGCCTTTGGCCCACCAGAGCAGGTCCTCGGGATGCTTGTATGTTTCACCGTGGCCGACATAGCAGCCGCTCATCGTGCCGAGCCAGAACCGCTGCACCATTTCGCGCACGGTCAGGTTGCCCCAACCTTGGGGAATGTCGCCTTCGTACTTGCACTCATCGTAAACCACCGGCTTGCGATACTGCCCGTGGAACCGCACGCCGCCATTCATGTCGGAGGTTTGAATGCTGGCATGCGTGACCCACTCTTTCGTGTGGTCATACCACTTGCTACCGTTGTGGATTCCGCGCAATCGCCGGTGCGGGTCTTCCTGCTGCAGAATGGCGAAGAAACGATCCCAGTCCTCCCACTGCTTGTTGCCGCGATGGCCGGCAGGCCGCTGGGTCATGAAATCGTATTCGTTAGCCAGCGACCACCAGACATTGCGGAACACGCCAAGCCGCGCAATGCAGTAACGCAAGTAGCGGTCGTCCTGGTCATCGGTCATTTCCGAGAAGCCCCAGCGGTCGTAGGGATGCCAGAGGATGAGGTCCGCTTCGATGCCGAGTTTCTGCAGATCGAGGATGCGCTGCTCGAAGTGCTGCCAGAAATTTGGATCGGGCCGGCTGAAATCGAATTTGCCATCCGCGCCTTTCTGGAACGCAAAGAACTCCGGCTCGTTCTTGTTATAGGTATAGCTCTTGGGGAAGACGCAGAACCGGATTTTGTTGAACGGCGCCGCGGCGAGCGTCTGGAGGGTTTGCTCCTGCATCGCGCGCGGCTGATGCGTCCAGGCGTAACACGTCGTGCCGAACTGATGATACGGCGTGCCATCGGCGTAGCGCAGGTAGTACGTGTCAAACACTTCCACCGGTCCGTGGTTGCTACCCGTTGGCGGAGTAACCGTGAACGATCCGGCCTTGCCGTTTAATTCCGGCGCCTCACTGCGCGTTTCATAGCGCCACTCACCCACCGTGGGCGGGCTAAACCGGACCTTGTAAGTGCCGCCACCGTCCCAGAAGCCGGGCGCGGTGATTTCGTGGTTGCCCTGCCGGAACGTAGCGGACCATTGCACGTCCAGATACGGATTGCCCGAGACAGGGCCAGGGAGAGCGAGTTCAAAAACACCCCAGCGTTCCGTGGCCGCGGCGGTCAGTGCCAGGCCAAGTGCGAGGAGCAGGGAGAGAGTTTTGTTCATTTGTGGTTAGTGCCCGGGTTCATGGAGCTACACCCACTAGGCGGGTGGGCTGGCCTTTCATGGTCTGGAACAAGTCGCGCTGCATCGCCTGCTGGTCAATCTGGCGGATCACCCGCACGCTGGTCGGGGCGGCGCTCTTCGTCCAGCGATACCCGTCGCCCGGTCCGGCCACGGTGACCCACTCGGTTTCCTTCACCCAGCCCAGGCCCAGACGCTCGCCGATGATCGCCGACAAGCAGCTCGCGTCGTAGAGCGCCTTGTGGCTCGCGGGCATGATTTCGAATAGATATCGTCCCAACGGATGCTCGGCGTAGAGATTACCCTCGGTCCGTTTGTCCACCGCCACCCGGGCGCCGACCGGCGCGGGCATGATCCACGTTTCCAGCCCGCTTTGGGCCACCACATACATGGACCACGGATCGTTGTTGCCGTTGAATTCGTTGATCACTTCACGGTCGGAGCCGCCCAACCAGATGATGCGGATTCGATCCTTAAGCTCGATGCCTTCTCGTTGCGCCTGAAGGACGGCCGAGGCGGGATTGCTGCCTGGTCCAACCGGGACGATCCAAACTGAGTGCCCCGGTGCCGCACCGCGTGCTGCGGCCAAGATGGCTTCGCTGGCGGGAGTGGGGACAGGCTCGGTGTCCCGCCAATCGCCGCTGCCGGGCACGGCGAGGCGGCGGTTGGCGCCCCGGAACACCGGTGGCACCCGGTGCGCGGGCAGGCCGCTCTGCCGGGCCAGCTTGATGACGTGCTGGATTTCTCCGTAATTGATCGGCTCCTGCCCGCCGCCGTGGTGGGTGCTGTTGATGCCCAGCAGGTCCAGCTCGCTGAACAGGCCGTAGCCGAGGTAATGCTGGTCGTCCTGTTCGTTCTTGGCGTCGGTATCCAGCAACACCTGCGGCAGGTGCCGAGTGGTCTCCGTGTGCGCCCGCAGCAGGGCCAGACAACGGTTGGTGTAACGGCCGTCGGTCGCGGTCAGCCAGACCTGGTACAACCCCGGTTGGGCGTAGGTGTGACTGACCCTCGCCCCGGTGACGGTGCGGCCATCGCACATGTCCCAACTGAAGCGCGTCGGCGTGCCGAACACCGTCCGGGCGGTTAGGTGAAACGGTTGGCCGGCCATCACCTGACCCGTGAGCGGCTCAAGGTCCACCTGCAACGGCACGATCACCCGAACGGAATCGCGCACGGTCACCGTGTGTTGGCCGTCCGAGACGGTCAGGCTGACGGAATACTCGCCCGGCTCGGCGAAGGTGTGCGTCACCGTGCGCCCCCCGACGGTCGCGTCCTCGCCAAACGACCAGCGCCAAGTCTGGATTTGGCCCGCCAGCGGTTCGGCCGACCATTGCGTCGGTTGCCCCGCACGGAGCGGAGCGGCGGGCCGGGTAATCCGGGCATCGAGCGGCGCCAAGCGCACTACCAGCCAGGAGAGTTTTTCCTCCCCGCGAAAATGAATGCTCTTGAGCGGCGTCTGGTCGTCCTTGCTGAAGACACTCACCCGGAGGGCATCGAACTCGACCGGTGTCTGGGTCGCCCCGCCCCAGACGTAGAGACCGCGGTCATACCAACCGCCGGTGCCCCGGGCGTGGGTGGTCCACTGGCCCTGGCGGCGCAGTTCGATCTTCCACGCGGTGTTCGGCTGCGGCTGATTGGGATACACGCCGCTGAGGACGATGAAGTTGGCGCGGACCGGTGCCGGCCATTCGGCGAGCATGAAAGCCGGTTTGGCTTCCGGCACTACGCCCAGGTCTTGGTCGAAGCCCACACCGTATTCGTGCCATTGGGAAGGCTGTCGGAAGCGGTGGTTCACCGCGTCGTAGATCAAATCCGCAGGCGCGCCCCGGAGGCCCTTGCCAAAGGACTCCAAATTGCCGGACACCTTGGCGTCCAGCAGCAGGTTGTGGGTGGAGGCCGGGATGCGCAGTTGATCGCGATGGGGAGTGGTCTGGGTGGACAGGTCCTGCGCGGCGGCGAAGCCCGGCAGCAGGCTGGCGATGAGGCCGGAAGCCATCAAGACTGCGGCCGTCTGGCGAGCAAACTGATTTTGGTTTGGCATGGTGAGTCTCCTGTTTTCAGTCCCTCATCGTTTCTGTTGCGTTGGCGGCAGAGCGGTCGGCTTGCCGTTCAAGGTATTGAAGAAATCATCAACAATCGCCTCATGGTCGACTTCAAAAACGACATTGAGAGTGGTCGGTGCTGTAGTTGTTTGATATTCATATGTATTGACGAGGATTCTTGGCTCCACTCTTCGGATCCAGGATGTTCCCAGATGCCTGCTTATGATAATGGCGGGCACCCCGAGATCATAGAGTGATTTGCTATTGATTGGCATGATGTGTTTAAGATAGTCACCCAAAGGATTATTCGGATAACGATGGCCATCAACTCTCTTGTCAACTGTTATGAGACCGGACGCAGGTGCTGTCAGCACGAGAAAGTCAATACCGCTCGCATATACAACATGAGTGGACCATGGGTCGTTCCGGCCGTTGAAGTCCGCCTGAATGTTGGTCCCCGAGCCGCCAACCCAGTGGACGCGAATTCGCTTGCGGAATTCTGTTTCCCATCCCTCCTGCCGAACCTGAAGAATTGCGCTGGCAATGTTGGAGCAGGGTCCGACGGGAAGGACCCACACAGGATTGTCGGGTGACGCGCCCCGGGCAGCCGCGAGGATGGCATTGCTGGCTTCCGTGACGATCGGCGTGGTGTCATACCATCTTATGCTGGACGGAGTTTTCAAAGGCTTCGTAGCTCCGCGAAATACCCTTGGCACCCGTGCAGCAGGCAACCCGCTCCGTTTCGCCAAATCCAGGACTTTTATGATCTCATCATAGTTCCATGTTTCACTCTCTAGTCCACCCCTCCAATGACTGTGAGCCGGAACCAGTTGTGTTTCAGTTTCATCGGCCCACTTATTATGATGAACGCTGTTGATACCCAAAACGTCGAGTTGACTGAACAGGGCGTAGGCGATGTAGTGCTGGTCGTCCTGTTCGTTTCTTGCATCGGTGTCCAGTAGTACCTGCGGCAAATGCACTGTTTCCGGCGTGTGGACTCGCACGATGGCGGAAGACAGCTCGTTGACTGTGTCGCCCACCTTGGATCCCATGACGACGCGATGAATCCCCGGCTTCTGGTAGGTGTGGGTAACCGATGAGCCGTTTGCCGTCGTCCCGTCTCCGAGAGACCAATGAGGGTTGCTCGGATTGCCACTGAGTTTGAACGTCACGGGCTTCCCAGCCAGCACCGGCCCATCGAGCGGAACAATCGCCCCGGCACGCGCGGTGCGTGCCACCCGGCTGGATGGGTCTTGGGCAAAGGCACTGCCGTCGGCACAGAATAGAGAGATGAACACGACAAGCATGCATGTGGTGAGGTTCCACAGTTCTGCCGAGCTTCCGGTTCTGGGTAAGCAATTCTGGTTCGCTTCCCACTCGTTGCCATGGTCTTTTTCCGATTTCATAATCCGTTCTCGTTGTTTCAAGGTTGCTGTTGGGGTTGCTGCTGATCTCATGATTGGTTCTCTTCCGTTTGAGGTTTGTTTGGGGGTGCGGGGCGACTAATCTCATCAAACTGTTGCATTCCTCTTTCTCCGTGTTTGCGTTCCATATCCGTTGGCTTACACGCACTCATTTTATTTGCCACCATCCGTCCCTCGCCGTGAACGGGATGCCCCCGACGCGGACTCACGAAGCTTGGTGGGGCTACCGTTGAGGGTTTCGAAGATATCATTCCGCATCGCGTCCGCGTCGATGTTCCTGATGAGTCGCACATTTGTGGGTGCGGTGGTTGATGCAAACCGGTAGTCCTCATAGCGGCCGCCGACGGTCACTGGTTCCACGTTCGAGAACCAGTCTTTATTTGCATGAATGGATATAACCGCTGCGAGTGCGGTTGGATCATACCACCCCGCATTCCTGTCGGGGGAGCTCTGGTAAAGATAGTCACCCAAAGGATGCTTGGGATAACGGTCTTTCATATCGCGCCTGTCCCACTTGAGCTGGATACCCACCGGTTCCGGCATGATCAGGAATTCAATGCCGCTCTGAGCTACGATATGGGCAGCCCAGGCATCTCTGCGGCCGTTCCAAGTGGCAACGCGAGTGGATGAGTTGCCGGCACCGAGCCAGCAGACGCGGATTCGCTGGCGGAATTCCGCTTCCCATCCCTCCCGCCAGGCCTGGAGGATTGCGCAGGCCACATTGCTGATTGGACCAAGCGCCGTCACCCAGACCGGATTGTCCGGTGACGCGCCCCGGGCAGCCGCGAGGATGGCCTCGCTGGCTTCGGTGACGATCGGTTCGGTGTCATGCCAGTTGTCGCTGTACGGAGGGATCAAGGGTGCATCGGCCCCGCGAAAAGCCATTGGCTGCCGTGTAGCGGGCAATCCACTCTGTCTCGCCAAATCAATAATGTGTAGAATTCTCTCATAATTCTCAGCTACCATGCCGGGGTCCTCACCGCCATGATGGACGGCGGTCATGCCCAAAACGTCCAGTTCACTGTACAGGGCGTAGGCGATGGTGTAGATGTCGTCCTCTTCTACGTCGGAATCCAGCAACACCTGCGGCACGTTGACCGTAGCCGGGGTATGCACCCGCACCAGGGCTGAGCAGGAATTGCTTCCCGTGCTGTTGCCGACCTTCAGTGTCACCTGGTAAATGCCTGCTTTGCTAAAGCTCTTGGTGACTTGCTTGCCCGTTGCCGTGCTGCCATCGCCAAAGTCCCATTGGTAGGCGCCAATGGCTCCGTATGAATGGCTCGCATCGAAGATGACCGCATTACCCTGGAGCACGCTTCCCGGCAACGGTGTGATTTGCGCTTCGACGGCAGGGTGGATGGTAACTCGCTCTACGATGTTTACTGATTGTCCGGCGCCGGAGAGAGTGAGTGTGACATCGTAGGTTCCCGGATTGGCGAAGGTATGGGAAACCGTCTGTCCCGTGGCGGACTTGCCGTCACCAAAGTCCCATTGCCACGACTGCACCTTTCCGAACACTTGATTGCCGGCGAAATTGACGGTCTGTCCGGCGCGAGGAACTTGTTGTGTCACCGCGATTCGCGCATTGATCGCCGGCAAGAACGCGACCATCCATGTCCTGTTTTCTTGAGCGCGAAAGTGTATATTACTCAGGCTCGACGTTCCATCTCTGCTATACAATTTGACTCGCAGAGCATCGAACTGAATTGGTTTCACGTTCCGCCCGCCCCAGAAGTACTGACCGCGATCATACCATCCACCGACGCCCTGCGCATGGACACGCCATTGTCCGTTACTGCGCAATTCAATCTTCCAGGCAGTATTCGCCTGAGACGACTCGTCCGGATAGGAGCCCGTGAGCGTGATGAAGTTCGTCGACACCGGAGCCTCCCACTCCGCCATCCAGTAGGCAGCTTTGTTCTCCGGGACCACGCCCAGATTGGCGTCCTTCGCGACGCCGTACGCGTACCAATCAGTCTTTGATGCCAATCTTTTGTGCTTGTGATGAACCCAGCGAGAGAAACCCAAGAAATCTTGTTTCTTGAAGTCGTAGACGAGGAATTTCGGCTGGCATTCGCCTCCGTCAAAACGGCGTAAACCCTTGTTGAACGAATCCATATTGCCGGAGAGTGTCGCATCCAGCAGGAGGTTGTGCTCCCGGTGATGAATTTGGGAATTCGATACGGCTTCCTCCGCAGTCGCCTCCCGGGTGGACAGGTCTTGCGCGGCGGCGAGGCCCGGCAGCAGGCCGACGATGAGGCCGAAAGCCAGCAAGGCCGTGGCCGTCTGGCGAACAAACTGAATGTGGTTTAGCATCTGCCAAAGGCCAAAGGCTCGGGAGTTTTTACGAACCATGTGTGTCTTCATTTCTTTCACCTTTCATCAAAATTCTCGATTCGTGCAAGATCGCCGCTCCGGTCAACCGTGAACCGAGGAGCTGAAAGCGTTAGGCCGGGTCATTCTCTGCAATCTTTCGGCGGGATTGTCATGGCGATGTGCAAGCCACCACCCAATCCGTTCCGCCTTATTCATCGGCGCCCAGGTCCGGCGCGGTTCCCGCCGGCCGCGCATTGAGCGTGAAGTTGTCCAGGTAGTACGACGTCACCGCGTTCGCGTCGCTAATGAAGCCGGCCCATGTCAGCGTCTTGAACGCCGGATTCGCATTCGCGAGGTTCTTGAAGACCCGCGGCGGCTGGCCGGGGACCGTCACCGTCAGCGACCATGTGCCCGTTGAATCGGGGCCGACACCGGACGCGATCTCGAACCGGACCCACTGGTTCTCGGGCAGCTCCATCGTCGTTCCGCCGATCAGGCGGAGCCTGGCCTCCCGGATGTTGAAGCGGGGCCCTGTGCCTCCACCCCCGCGCCACTCGTAGGCAATCACTGAGGCCTTCTCGACGCGGAGGTCGAAGCTGTTCGACACGACGCCCTTTGCGTACTCGGTCGAATAGACGAGAAGGGGCAGCCAGGTTTGCGGGAGGTCCGGCGCGTCGGTGATCTTGACGCTGCGTTTCCCGGCGGCAGCGGTCTCCTCCGTGACGAGGATCGAGTCGCCCTTTCTCCCGAGGCTGATATTAAAGCCGCGGGGCGGCCTGCCGGGCTCGTCGCGCTCGAAGGTGAGGTTGGCGGCAACGGGCGGCAGCTCGGGCGGGAGTTCGAGCTGCGGATAGGTTACGTCCCTCGCTTTCGCGATCCAGGCGGCGTCGCCATAGACGCCAGCCTTCGACCAGTCGAACGGCTTGAAGCCGAGCGCAAGCGCGGGGGAACCGGGTTTGAGGCGGAAATCGCCGCCCGCGACATCAACGAAGAGGGGGTCGGCGACGATCGAGCCGTCCTCGCGGCCGAGCTTCTGCCACTCGGCCAGGGATTTCCCCATGAACTCGATGGGCGTGCCGACGCTGTTAAACCAGCAGTTGCTGCCGCTCACCGTCTTTGCGTTGCCCCAGGCGCCAGACAGGGCCGGGCCCGTCTTCCACACGATGATGTTGCGCTCGAAACTGATGGACTGGTGCGGTTCGGCGCGGGTGATGGCGATCTGGCGCTCCTTGCTGTCCATCAGGATGTTGTTGCGGATGATGTTCTCCTTGCCGTAGTGCTGGTGGAAGCTGCCGTCCTTGGTGTTGTAAACGAGGTTGTTCTCGAAGAGGATGCCGGTGCTGCCTTCGTCGGTGTACATCCCCCAGCCGCCGTAGGAGTAGGAGTGGATGTCGTGGAAGACGTTGCCGGAGACGACCGTTCCCTCGGACGGCCCGAGCGTGTAGATGCCGCCCATGTCGCTGAGAAGGCCCCAGCCGAGGTGGTGGACGCGGTTGTTCGCGAAAAGGTTGCGCTGGCTGGCGCTCTCGCCGTAGCCCCAGCGCCAGCCAGCGGAGATGCCGCTGTAGAACAGGTCCGCGATCTCGTTGTGGGTGACCCGGTTGTCGCCGCTCTGGCCCACCCACACGCCGACGGCGCAGGGGAAGATGTGGCCACCGTGCCGGATGATGTTGTTGTCGACGACGTTCCGGGCCGTCGCCTCCGCCGGCGTCTTCGGCAAGTTCATCTCGCCGATGCGGACGCCGCCGGCGCCGAAGTCGAAGAGGTGGCAGCGGCGGACGACGCAGTCCGTGCAGCCCTTGCGCAGCCAGAGGGCGTACGTCCCGATGTGGCCGATCTCGCAGTCCTCGAACGTCACGTGCCGGGCTCCGTCAACTTGGACGACCGCGTCGATGGGCGCGGCGGCCTGGGCGGGCTCGAAGCCGCCGGGTGGCGTCAGCCACTGCGCGTGATGGAACGTCAGCCCCTCGAAGGTCACGTGCTCGACGAACTTTCCACCCGCCGGGTCGCCCTGGATCACGAGGAGCTTGTCGGCGACGGGCGCGACGACCTCCGCCTTCGCCATGTCCTCCCCGGGCCGCGGCTTGTAATAGAGGGAGCCGTCGCGGGCGAGGAACCACTCGCCGGGGGCATCCAAGGCGCCCAGGAAGTTCTCGAAGACCAGCGTCGAGTAGCGGCGCATCGGGTTCCAGTGCTTCATTTTCGCCCCGCTCGTCACGACCGCGTGCTCCGCGGCGTCGAGCCGGTCGATGAACCGCCGCGTGACGTCCCAGTTGTGGTAGGCGACCAGGTTCACGTCCTTGAGCTCGTCGGGCGCGAGTTGCGCGACCGCGGCGAAATCCTCGGGACTCAGGTAAACGGTCTGCTCCGCCTGCTTCCCGGAGCCGGGCGCGGCGGGGGCCTCCACGACGTCCAGGACGTGAAACCAGAACCGGTTCGGCGTGCGCGCGCGGACGGCGCGGCGGCCGTTGACGAAGAGTTGCTCGAAGTACCATGTCCCGGCGGCGACGTCGGGGACCTTCGCCACCCAGAGCCCGTCCTTCGCGGGCCGGAACCCCGTGATGGTGCGCCCGCCGCTGAAGACGGGCCTCGCGCCGGGGGCGGCCTCGTAACGGACCTGCGCCTCGGCCGTCCCGCCGTCCTCGGGCGAGAGGACGAGCGGGCCGGTCACGGCGTAGCGCCCGGCGGCGACGACGA
>JACZKP010000081.1 GCA_014860005.1 Verrucomicrobiota bacterium
GTAAAACAAATGCCGGATGGTTATCTGACCCTCCTCTCCGTCGAGAATTGTCCGTACCGCTTGCAGCACGTCGGCCATTTGCGCCTGTGTCCGGCGCGGGCGTTGTTTTACTGGACTAGTCACGTAAACCCCCGTCCGCTGACTTTGTTTCGATACTCGGCACCCAGTCCATCGGCACGTCAGAGGCGCCCAAGTTCGCCGTGGTGTCTTTGAAGCCATTCAACGCTCCTTTCCATGACTTCACCTTCCAGCCTTGGCTGTTGTTGTAACGGATGAACCGCAAGGCCACGTTGACCGGAGATGGGTCCTCGAATTCAGCCGCAGCGTCGGCAAGAATCTGTTTCGCTGTCTGGTGACAATCGAAAGCCATGAGCCAGCTTGTAATGTCAGAGGCTTTGTAACCACCTTGCCGAAGTGCAGTATCAATTACGACCTTCACGCTTTCAGGGCGCGACAGGTGAGAGGGTGCGCCAGCACCAGTCTTAGGAAAAGTCCCTGCATCTGCATCTGACTCTGACTTCTGACTCTGACTCTGCTTGTCGTGACTTTGCGTGACAGTTGCGGACGGGTGCGTGACAGTTGCGGACGTTTTCGTGACGCGCTTGGCTTGGCGGTTGCGTTGCTGGCGAATCCGGTCTTGCTCGCGCCGGTCATCTGCGCTGGCTCGCGACCGATACTTCGCGTGATTCAAGATCACCCAACCGCCGTCAATAGCTTGGATGCGCCGTCCTTCAAACTCTTTGCTCCGGGAGTAGGGGTCCGGGGATGAAAGCGTTGTCAGCGCCTTTTCCGTGTCTGGCACGGGCACACTTGCGAACTTCGCCAAGCCGGGGATGGATGCTTCAACCTCGCCGTGCTGATTGGCGAGGGCCAACATCGTAATCCAGACAATCCGCGTGCGGTCATTCTCCGTCCAGATCGTGGAGCCGACGATGGATGAAAACAGCTTTGTGTAACCAGTCATGTGAGTTCTCCTTCCTGGGAAAACCACATGGTTAAACGGTGCGGGTTCGGCCCCACTTCCGGCAAACCCACGCATCGGCTTCAGATACCACAATGCGAACGCTGCGGGCTCCGGTTCGAATATTCGGCAGGCCAGCGTTGACCCAATTCGTTACCTGCCGGCGGGAGACTTTCCAATGGCTGGCGAACTCGCCCAAGGTGCAAATCGTCAGGGGAAGCTGTAGGGGCGTCGGTGGTTCTGCGGTTTGTTTCTTACGTTTCGGCATAACAGTCTCACATGGTCTGCGCAGTCGCTACGCTGCGCTGTCATGTGGACTGTTGGTTCACCGAACGTCAGCAGTCCCACCGGAACTGCCACTCCACCACGAGCAACCAAGCCGTTGCCGCTCCACCGGAGCGTTACCTTGCTGCCACCGGCAGAGGTAATCGTTGGTTGCCTTATACTGCCACAACGCGGCGCGAGTCAAGCGTTGACTGCCGCACTCAGCGCAATGACATTTTCCGCCGGTTGTGGTGGTCGGGTGTTGAACCAGCGTTGCGCTTCATCCTCGCTCACGATTTCGAGGTAGTGCTTGTGAATCACGGCAACGCTATTTCCAGATTCGATTGCTACCTGTGGAATGTTCTTCGTCCCTGCAACCCGATAGCTGATAAAGCTGTGGCGAAGCGCATTGTTCCGCCACGCGAAACCGGAAGCCTTGGCCGATGCCGCCAGTTGCTTGTGCATCGCAAATACGTTTCGCGTCCAGACTTTGCCGCTCTCTTTGGCGTGGGGGAGTAACCATTCAATGGCAGCATCGCAGAGCGGAACGTTACGGCGGCCCTTGCTCCTGACTTTTCCTTTGGTCACAATGACCAGCTTCCGGTCCAGCTTCACGTTGTCCCATGTCAGCCGTGCAATCTCGCTGGTTCGCATTCCACAGAACGCACCGAAAACGAGAACGGGAATGACGTCAGGGTGCGCGTTTTCAAATAGGCCGCGCAGTTCATCGGGCAGGAAGATTTCCACGCTCTCGTTCCGGTTGATCTTGGGCACCGGGATGCACTCCAATTCGTCCCATCCTTTCGGCAGATACTTTTGTTTCTGACAGAACGAGAAAAAGGTTTGAAGGATCCGCCGATAATTGGCCCGGGTTTCCAATCCGATTTTCAGTCCATCCAACCATTCCGCAATCAGCGGTCCCCGGATGCTGGCCAAGTTGCATTTGAACGCATCGGCGAATCTTCCAAGGCGGGAATGCAGGTCGCCAATGTAGCGCACACTCATTCCGTTCCGTTCCTTCTCCGCGATGCACTCTGCCACGGCATCGGCCACGGTCATTTGCTGAACCGTGTTCCCGTGGCGTCTGGCGTACTCCTCAGCAGCCGCAATCACGGCGGACAAGCTTCCGACCTTGGCCACAGCCTCAACGCACGTCTGAACCACCGACAACAGGTCCAATCCTTCCGGCAGTCGTTTCTTGGCGCTCAGGTATTCTGACGCTTCCTCATTCGACAATTGGCCAGCCACTACCTGTTTCCCGGCCAACAGTTGAAAAAGGATTTCGGCTCTGGCGAGGGCCGATTCAGGATCGGGGAACGATTCGAGTTTACGGTCCCCGCTGGCGCAGTTGCTCACCAGGTAGCCATGCTTGCCAGACGGGGTTGTGCGGCGATAGATGCGGACGGCGTTGCGGCCCTTGCCGACTTTGCGGGGCCACGCTTGCGGTTTCCTTTTCATGCCCTTACTGTTACAAAACTGTTACATCCTGTCAACTCATTGCCGCTTGATTGCAGTTAAGTGCTTTGAAAACAGGGTGTTGAGAATTAAGCATCTATCGGCCTTTTAAGCCGTTGGTCCGGGGTTCGAGTCCCCGCCAACCCACCACTCCACCAGTTTGATTTGATTCATGGAGGTCAGATCACGGTTCAGCAATAACCACGGGCTTATTGCGGCCGAGGAAAAGGTTCGACCCACGCAGTTCGATTCGTCAAAAAGCGCGGAGCTTTGCCTCTGCAAAAGATGTCCACAATCTCGAGGAAGTTCATCTTGAGGAAGGCTGTGATGTATTTCCTTTGAGAGCCAATTCGAAAAGCGCGTTGTGAAGCGTGTCGTAAAACTCTCCCAATAAGCGGTCGTTGCCACGCGCTTTGAGCAGGCTGGAAGAACCAAAATATACAATCGTGATGTCCCGCTCAGGCTGGTGAAAGGCGAAACAGTGGTACCCGGGGGTGCCCCCACTGTGTCCGATGAACCAAGGCGCATCTTTTCTCGAGCGCACCCGTTGCAACCCGAGAAAATATTTCTTCTTCTCGTCCGACCAGCCGTTGAACAACTCCTTTCGTGTGGCTTCGCTGAGAAAACCGCTGTCACGAGCAACGGCGCGCATGAAGGTGGCCAGTTCGAACACGGTGCTGCTCAGACCGGCATTTCCTCCAGTGGCAGGGGTCCAGTCCGTAACATCGGTCCGCCACCAATTGAAGAGGTTTTCATAGCCGTGCGATAAATCGCCGCGTGGTGTTTCGACAGTGTTATACCAGGTGTTCGTGAGGTGAAGCGGTTCGACCAGACGACGGCGAATCTCAATCGCATGATGCTGCTTTGCCGCGGAATCAATGATCAACCCGGCCAGCAGATAGCCCGTGTTCGAATACGACCAGCCTTCGCCCGGCGCAAACTTCGGCGGCTGATCGAAGGCAAATTTCAGTTCGCGCACCGTTGGGTACTCGCCTCGCCGGTCAATGAATGCGCGATCAATGCCGCGCCTGCTGGAATTCACATCGCGCAATCCGGCAGTGTGTTCGAGCATTTGTCTCAAGGTGATCTTCTCGGCATTTGGAAAATGGCTGGTCAGATCCCGGGGCAGCGAATTTGTGATGACGGCGTCAAGGTCGAGTCGCTTTTCCGCGTGCATCTGGGCGGCGACCACACCGATGAATGATTTCGTAACGCTTCCGATCTGGAAAGCGTGATTCGTGCGCATTGGAGTGTGATGCTTCAAGTCTGCTTTGCCGATGCTGCCGATGAACTCCTGTTCGGGAGTTCGTACCAGCAGAATGGCGCCAGGCATTCCGTTCCGGTGGGACCAATCGAGGAGTGACTGATAAGTACGCTGATTCTCCGGCGGAAGCGGCGTCAGCTTCGTCCGGCAACTCGCGAGAAGCACGGGAATCGCGAGCAGCACCAGAGCCGAGATTCCCATCCACCGCTGACGCCGTTTCTTTCGTACATCAGGTGACTGTGCAGCCTGTTGTGTCGCAGCATTCATTGCGCGCCGCAATTGTTACCGGGTTGTTCGCCCGATTTCAGCCATCAATCTTGAAGTTGCTCACGGCTCGGGCCAGAGGTGGAGCACCCGAAGCAGTCCTTCGTTTAGCACCAGGGGCACGGGCACAAGCACCACCAGCCAGACGAACACTGCCATCAAGCGCGGATGACTTTTCAAGAAGCGGCGTTCCACAAAGATGCCGACAGCTTGAAGAAGGAAATAAATCATCATTGAGCCGAATAGAACTCGGCCGGTGAGGTGGTATAGCGGGACGTTGATCACCCATTCGTGCATGAGGCCGGAAATCGCGAAGGCCAGGAAAAGGGCGAGCATTGAGCGGCGGCGCAGTCGGGCAAAAATGGCATAGCGAAACCAATCGCTGAACCACAGATTCCATCGGCTGCCCCAAAAGTCTGCTACGCTCCGGGCAGCCCACGGTTTGCGATGCAGCGCGGGGAGCAATCGGCCGCCGGGCAGGAAAAGCAGAGTCTCCACGGCGACAAGGAATTCAGACATCAGATACAGACAGGGCACGGCAAGGTAGCTCAGGAGAATGCCGGGCAATTGAAAGCCACGGACGAGTTGCCAATAGACCCAATAACTCAACAACAAGGGGACTGACAGCATCAGGATTCGAAGCACAACCGGCTGAATGCTTGTCGCCGGTTGTGAACGCAAAACCGAGTCCGGTGAAACCATCACCCACGAGATGCCGCGTCGTTGAATCTGACCCTTGGTCGGTAGCAATAGGGCCACCAGCTTCATCACGAAGCCCAGCAACGCCAGCATGAGCAGAAACAGCAACGTCATCTGCCAGTTGGTGTTGTCAGGCCACATTACCGGTTGAATATCTTTTCCATCTTCGCCTTCACCGCCGCATCCATTTTGATGAGCGGTGGCCAGGGGCGTTTGAAGCCTTCGCCCGGAATTTTCTTCGTCGCATCAATGCCGAGTTTGCTGCCGCTGGCGATTTCGCTCGTCGCGTGGTCGAGCACGTCGGACGGGCCTTTGGTGAAGAGGCTGTCGCGCTGCGGGTCGGTGTTGGCGCAGAGGCGGAAGAGGACTTCGCTGGTGTTATGCACGTCCACGTCGTCATCCACCACCACGAGGTATTTGGTAAACATCATCTGCCCCATGCCCCAGAGGCCGTGCATGATTTTGTAGGCCTGCATCGGGTAGGTCTTTTTGATGCTCACGAAGACGAGGTTGTGGAAGACGCCCTCGGCCGGCAGCGCGATGTCCACGATCTCGGGGAAGTTCATCTTGAAGATGGGCAGGAAGAGTTTCACGGACGCGCCGCCGATGTAGAAGTCTTCCATCGGCGGGATGCCGACGATGGTGGCGGGATAGACGGCGTCTTTGCGGTGCGTGATGGCGGTGACATGGAACACGGGATACGGCTCGGGCAAGGTGTAGTAGCCGGTGTGGTCGCCGAACGGGCCTTCGTCGCGGAGCGGCTCGGTCGGGTCAACGTAGCCTTCGATGACGAAGTCTGAATTCGCCGGGACTTCGAGGTCGTTGGTCTCGCACTTCACGAGTTCGACAGATTTCTTCCGCAGATAACCCGCCAACAGGAATTCATCCAAGCCGTCCGGCAACGGTGCGGTGGCGGCAAAAGGGAACATCGGATCGCCGCCGATGAAGATGCTGACGGGCATGCGTTCGCCGCGTTCGTAGTAACGCCGGCCATGGCGCGCGGCGACTTTCTGGAGTTGCCAGTGCATGCCGGTGGTTTTGTCGTCGTAAATCTGGATGCGATACATGCCGACGTTGCGCTCGCCGGTGTCGGGGTCTTTGGTAACGACGCAGGGGAGCGTGATGAAGCGTCCGCCGTCGAGCGGCCAACATTTCAAGATCGGTAGGTTCAGCAGAGTGGGTGGCGTTGGGGAGGTTGGGGGCAAATGCACCAAGCCAGACGGAAAGTGGGCAGGTGAGAAAGTGGGCAGGTGAGAGAAGGTTGCGTTCGTCTCACTTTCCCACTTTCCCACTTTCCCACTTTCATCGAACCGCTGGATCACGTCTTTGCATGGGCCAGTCTTCACGACTTTGGGTTTCGCGTGGCGGACTTCCATGAATTTGCCCAGCAGACTGATCATTTCTTTGAACCCCACCGGAACCTTCGGCTTCATCAAAGCACCCAGTTCGGTGGCGACTTCATCCACTGTGTCCGCCCCCATGCTCAAGGCCATGCGTTTCCACGAGCCGAGCGTATTGATGGCGACAGGAAAGGGCGCGACGACTCCGTTCACCGTGGGTTTCTCGATGAGCAACGCCTTGCCGCCGCCGGGCGATTTCATTTCGCGGTCGGCGAGTTCGGTGATTTCGAGTTCGGTGGCGATGGGTTGGTTGATGCGTTTGAGTTCCCCGGCGCGGTCGAGTTGGTTGATGAAGTCACGGAAAGAATCGAAAGCCATGCGCGGAAGTTAGCAAAAGCGAGCCGGACGCCAAGCGTTTGGTTTTGCTGCGGGGGAAGACGACGCGGTGGAATGCGTGAGGCTCACGCAGGAAGCGCGTGAATCCCACGCCTTAAGGGTTTGGGCAGGGTGGAAATTGATGAAATATGGCGCGAAATGCCCGTGGCATCGGCAGTGCTATTAAATCATGCAAATCGGGTTGACAGTGCGAGCAATTAAAATAGAGTTCGCGAACTGTTTGCCGAAAACCAAACAAACAAACCAGTAAAGATTATGAAGAAAATCCGTAACCAAATGCGAGCGTTCACGCTGATTGAACTGCTCGTTGTCATTGCGATCATTGCAATTCTGGCGGCGATGCTCTTGCCGGCGCTGGCGAAAGCCAAGGCGCGCGCGCAACGCATCAGTTGCACCAACAACCTCAAGCAGATCGGTCTGTCCTTCCGGCAGTGGGCCTTGGACAACCAGGACCGGTATCCGCAAAAGGTGGACTGGAGCCAAGGCGGAGCTGATGGCGCGCCTGCTTCCGGGGGCATCAACAGCGGTGCTGTAGTTCCTGCACCTCAGAATCTGTGGCGTGTCTTCCAAGTCATGTCCAACGAGTTGAACGCCCCGAAGATTCTGATCTGCCCCTCGGAGTTTCAATCCTCCCGTCAGGCAGCGACCACGTTCGGTACGACGGTACCGGCGAATTCTGGACAAATCCCGTACACCAATAACCTGAACACCAGTTACTTCATTGGCGTTGACGCGGATGAAACCAATCCTCAGCAGTTCCTGACCGGCGACCACAACATGGGACCGGGCATCGCGGGTAACTCCAGTGCCGCTGCGCTCACTTACTGGGGCAGTCAAGGCACGGCCAACACTGGCCAATTCGCGCCGACTGTGAACACGGGCACCAACCAAGCCCCGGCTGTGGCTGGCGCCTCCTGGATGGATAATCAACATCAGAAGCAGGGCAACGTCGGTCTGTCCGACGGCAGCGTGCAGGGCTTCAGCGTCTCCAAGCTGAAAGAAGGACTGCGCAACACGGGCGACCCGCAGAACAACCGCCTGCTGTTCCCGTAAGCGGAACGTCTGATACCAAACCAATTCACGAAAGGGCATCCGCAAGGATGCCCTTTCTGTTTCTAGGGTAAGTCTCCCCTTTGCGAAGCCGCAGGTCGCCAGCCGGATTCCGGTGAACAGTATTTGGCGCAAAGCCGTTCACGATTTCCGCGGAGCGCGGATAGCCTTGTCCGCATGTTACAAGGCACCCGCCAGCAACGCGCGGACTCGGCGGTCCGCGCTCCTGCGGCGGCGGCGCCAGCCGTGTGAGAGGACACCTTGCCCAGACGACGGAGACTACAGTCCGGCCGTCAGGCGGATGATCTCGCGCAAGGAAGTCTGGGGCTGGAAGCCCGTCACGCGAGCGAGTTTTTCCACGACCGGTTTGCGCCGGCGCATGTCATCGAAACCCGGAGCATAAGCCTCCGCGTAAGGCACGAACTCAATCGGGGAGCGGGAGTCCAGGGTCTTAATAACCAGGCGTGCCAGGTCGAGGATGGTGGTTTCTTCCGTGCCGCCAATGTTGAAAACTTCCCCGCGCGCGGCACTGCTGCTCTGCAAACGCACCAGCGCCTCGACGGTGTCGCGCACGTAGCCAAAGCACCGGCTTTGCTGGCCGTCGCCGTAAACCCGGAGCGCCTCACCCTTCCGGGCGGCGGCTATGAAGCGCGGCAACACCATGCCGTACTGGCCGTTCTGACGCGGCCCCACGGTATTGAACAATCGGACAATGACGACGGGCAGGGCCTGTTCCTTTGCGTAGGCCAGCGCGAGGAATTCGTCCATCAGCTTCGAGCAGGCATAGCTCCAGCGCGATTGATGCGGCGGGCCGATCAACAAGTCGTCTTCCTCGCCAAACGCGGCTTTCTGGCTTTTGCCATAGACCTCGGACGTGGAGGCCAGCAGCAGCGGCGTGCGATGCGGCGCCGCCGCTTCCAGCAAGACTTCCGTCTCGTGCAGATTGGTTTCCAGCACGTGAATCGGTGATTTCACGACCATTTCCACCCCGACGGCTGCGGCCAGGTGGTAAATGCACTCGGCGCGGGCGACCAGCTCGGTCAGTTCCGCGCATGATGAAATTTTGGACTGAATCACCCGGAGCGCGGGATGCCCCGCCACCGCATTTAGATTCTCCATCCGCCCGGTGGAAAGGTCATCCACCACCACCACGGATTTGCCGTCGTGCAGCAATCGCTCGACCAGGTGGGAGCCGATGAAGCCGGCGCCGCCGGTGACCAAAACCGGAGAGGATGGAGGATGGAGGATGGAGGATGGCATGTGGGGGGTGGAGAATGGAGAATTGAAGATGGAGGATTGCCCTTCGCTGCTATGAGGCACTTCGACAGAAGTCATCCGCTTTCTCGATGGTATTGTTGAGCATGCCGCCGATGGATTGCCACGCGGCGTCATGATCTTGATGTTGCGTAGCGGAAATGTAGCCACAGTCCAAGGCATCATCCAGCCAGGATTGGGTTTCGGTTGCTTCCCCAAGCGCGCCGGTCAGCTTGCTGACGAACGCAGCGGGATAGCGCCGGTGCGCCCAAGCTTCGGCGATCATGGACTTGACGGCACGCGATGACCTCCGGATCTGGTCGGTCAGGGAGAATCGTTCATCGCGCGGGAAAGCTTGCGACAGTCGAAAGATCCGTTGCGCTTCTGCGCGGCTCTGCTGATAGACCTTCATGTCTCGGAAACTCCTGATCAATGCCATGGTCAACTCCTATGAATTGGTCGGTTAGAGGGGCTTTGCGATCCACTATCTACCATCCTCCATCCTCGTCCCCAAGGCCCCCGCCACCGCTTCCGCCAGTTGCTGCCGGAACGCCGGGTCCGCGATGCGTTGCGCCTCCGCCGGGTTCGAGAGATATCCGCCTTCGAGCAGCACGGCTGGCCGTTGTTGCCCCTGAAGCACCGTCATGAACCGCGCCCGGCGCACCCCGCGGTCGGACTGGCCGGTGGCGTTCAGCAGCGCCCGGTGCAGGCGCACGGCCAGTTGGAGATTCTGTTCATCGAAGGCATTGTTGGGCAGGACGAGGTTGACATCATCGTCGTAGTTGCGGGTGACGCTGGAGGGCAGGCCGGTGGGCGTGAGGCAATAGGTTTCGACGCCGGCCTGATGATTGCCGCCGCCGGACGAGTTGAAATGCAGACTCAGGAACAGGTCGGCGCGAGATTGCTCGGCAAACGCCACGCGCTGGGACAACGGCACGTCCGCATCATTGGTCCGTGTGAGGAATACTTGCCAGCCTTGGGCGGCCAGAAGCGTGCTGAGGCGAAAGGCCCAGTCGAGCGTGTAGTCCTTCTCCGAGCCGCCGTTGTACGTGCTGCGGGCGCCGGGATTGGCGCCTCCGTGTCCCGGGTCGAGCACAATGCTGCGGTTGGGTTGCGCCACTTGAGAATAACCGGCCAGCAACGGCTCGACATTCTTGCGCAGATCGAGCGCATGCACGAACAACTGTTCACCGATCAATTGCGGCGCAAAACCGAGTCGAATTTCCAGATTATCCCACTGCGCACTCAAGTTGCCGGCGCGGAAAACGAACACTCCGTTGCTGGTTGTCAGAGTCCACGCTGCCAAAGGCGGGCCAGAAAGGCGGCGCAATCCGCCCAGGCCGCGCTCCGCTGCCCAGCGCTCCAGGGAGATCCATTTGACCTCCGGGGCGAAGAGTGTCGGTGCCACTGGTGGCGGCGACGGGGGCAATGGCGCAGGGACTACGATGGGCAGCGGCTGAAACACCGGGGATTCATCCCAATCCGGCGGGGGCGCTTTCGCCTGACGGGTCGCGGTCGAACTGCAACCCGCCGCGAGCACCAGCACGCAGGCCAGGATCGTCGCCGCTTTGAACACACGGCCATTGTGCGCAGGAAGCGGCGCGACTCAAGCCCGCGTTTCAGCCGCCGGATGGCAGTTGTCACTCGCTTGCGTTGCGGCCCTGCCGTCGCGCCTGCGGAGGTTCGTTCAGGGCGGCGATCGCGGCAGAAACATCGGCGGTGCCGTCTGCCGCTACCGTGTAGGCGTAACGATAGGGTGTGGCGGAAAGAAATCCTGAAGCCACGCCGTTGGCTTGCAGATAAACCACCCGCAACTCGCCGGGCTTGCCCGGTGCCAACGACTGGCAGTCCAAACTGAAGCGGCCTTCACTGTCCGGCACTGCCGTGGTCGTGGTGGCGTCGTAATCGCTGCCACCCTCGGGGTCCAGGTAGCCAATCACCGCATAGACCGGAGGATCGCCTGTGACTTTTCCGGAAAACTCGAAGCCCTTCCCTTTTTGGCGAATCGCCAGTTCGGTGGGTCTGGCCGAGCGACGCAGGTTCATGCCCTTGACCGAACCGCTGAACATGGGATGCGAGGCCAGCCGCAGTCCGTGCGCGAGCGTGAGAAACGAACCTTTGCTTTCACCGCGGCGTTCCTCGCCGTAAGTCCGGTTGCCGCTGCCCATCAGGGCCGTGCCGAAAGCCGCGCGTTCATCGGGACGTTCGCGGTTGTGCGGCAGGCCGAGTGCGTGGCCGAGTTCATGGCACGCGCCTCCGATGAAGATGCTGTTGTATTGACCAATGGAAATGTTGCCATACTGGCCGTCGCGGACGTTATCGCCCTTCTCGGTCAGCAGTGCGAGATCGAGGATGGGCGAGTCCACCTGCCAGGCCGTGCCGTTGCGATGCGTGCCGCTGGCGTAGTAAGGACTATTCTGGGAGATGGTCCGCTGCTCCGGATCCCAGTTCGACATGTTGCAGAAGATCACGAGCGTTTCTTCGTCCGGTTTGAGGCCGAGCGCCTCCAGCACCGGAAGACATTCCTTGCGTATCTCGCCGCCGCTGTGAACCGCGTATTCCGCGTAATCCTTGAGTCCGCGCACCAGATGCACGCGCACCAAGCCGTCCTCGGCAATGTCCAATCCGATGGTGCGCGGCCCAAACCCAAGCCGCTCCATCTCGCGGGCGTAATAGCTTTGGATGTCCTTGAAGATGCCCGAAAGTCGTTCGCGAAACCGCGGCGCCGGCGCGCGATCCCGCGGCGTCCAGAGCACGAGGTGAACTTTGCGTTGCGCCGGCGCCGGTTGGTCCGCCAGCCAGGGATCGAGCAGGGCGCGCGCGGCGGCGACTTTCGGTGCTATTTCCTGCACGGCGGGATTGGGTTCGGCGGCGGCCCGCAAGAGCGACGGCGCGAGAACAATCCCAAGGCAGACCAGATTGCGGAGAGGATTCATGGCGTGTGAGTAAGGGGTTTGACCGGAAATGAAAGAAGAGCTTGTTGCGATGAACCGGCTCGCGCCCCAGTTCTACTTGCTGCCAGCCGGACCAATGTATTCCCGCGCGATCACCAAGTTGTCGAAGAAGACGACGTTCGTGGGATTCTTCGTCCAACGGTCGGTGACATAAGATTCGAGGGTCAGCGCATTGGCTTGCAGGTTGGCGGTTTTGCGCCAGTTGATCCCACGCCAGTGGCCGAGCAGACGGCCATCAATCCAGAAGGCCTGTTCGCCGTCCGGTTCGCCCGGCGTGTTGTGCTTCAACATGAACTCGGCGCAAATCCAGCGGTCCTTCAAAATCACTTCCTGTGGTTCCACCTGGAAGGAATTGCCCCAATACTTGCCGTCGCGCGACACCTGCATCTCATGCCAGTAGCTATAGAAATTCCATTTGCCGGGCGCGGGCCAGCGTCCCCAATTACCCCAAGGCTCCAGCGCGGTGGAAAAACGCTCGTCACCGGCGGGACGCAAACCGGCGCCGCCGAAACCGCTCCAGCGATCGCCGCCACGCAAGCCCTTGTTCGCGCGCAGCGTGACGAAGTGATGCACGTAATCGCAGCCCGGATCGAAGCGGACATAGAATCGCACAAAAACTTGTGCGGCCGGCTCGAACCATTTGGTGAGGCCGTCGCCCTGGTTTTCGCCCAGGCGTGCCTCCACCTTCATGCAGCGTTGGCCGCACACTTCGCCGCCGGAGGGCGCGAAGCTCAGCGCCTTGCCTTTGCCAGCGCCTTTCCCTTCCCAGCGTTCGCCCAATTCGCCCTGCTCAAAATCATCCGCGAAAATGACGGTGGGGTGCGCGGCGATGCCCGCGTCAGCCTTGAATCTTGCAGCCATTCCCTGGCCCTGCGGCAGTTTGCTCGACGCGGCGAGATTCGGAAATCGTTCCTCCGCCGCCGAGAGCGCGGTCAGGTGCGCCAGGAACAGTGCGGCGAGCGCCAATTCGAGTATTCGTTGGCGGTTCATACTTTCACACTCCACACCGCCAGTTCACCGCCTTCGAGATTGGTCATGGTGAGGCTAAGTTGCTTCGCAGTGACCGCACCCCGGATAAGCGTGGCGGCTTCTGGCGGCGGGCCGCCGCCGGCGTGTTTAAGGAAGTTTCTACGATTCATGCTTGGAGAGTTAATCACGGGGCCGTCGGCTTGGAAAGTTTCCAAGCTGTTGGAATCGCGTGTCGAGTCCATGAACCCGGCGTTTGGAGCAATCAAGTTTGTCATGGTGAATCGGCGGGAAGTATGTCCAGTTCCGCCAGGGCGCCGAAAGCCTGGCCGTTTACTTCCGCTTGCACCTGCACCCGCAGAAAGCGGGCGCTCACGGTTTGCGGGAATAGGATGGTTTCCAACTCGCGGTTGTCCCGCCCACGCAAGACGGCCACGGGCGCGCCCCACTCGTTGTTCCGCAGCGAAGCAAAGACGTCTGCCTGGGCAATGCGACCATTCGACTGATCCTGGCGCGGCAGAAAACTGATGCCCCGCAACTTCATTTCGCGGCCGAGGTCAATGACCAGCTCATGCGGAAGCGGATCGCTTTGGGGTTGCCAGCGCGTGTGCCAGAACGTGGCCGGATCGCCGTCGAGAATGTTCGCCGCCACATTGCCCCCCGCCCGATCCTCGCTGCTCACTTCAAACACGGTCGCACCGAAGCGGCGCAACCCGCTGAGGTCGCAGAGTTCCTGAATCCACGCCAGGGGCAATGCCACCTCGGGCCGAAACGCCTCGCTCGCCACGTAGCGGAAGAGACTGCGCCGAAACTGCCGCGCGGCGGGCCGCTGGTCCAGGTTGCCGGTCAAATCATAGCCGCAAACCAGCAGGGAGCCACCACCAACCTGTGCCTCGAACAACTGCGCCAGCAGCTTGTTGTAATGGAAATCCGGCACCGGCTGAACGATTGGCCGGAAGCGGGCGGGCGCGCCTTCGAGCGCGAACGTGGTTGCGCCGTTGCAGAGGTCGCGCCATTGCCAGTCGCTCCAGCCGTCGTTTGGAAATTCGACCAGCGCCGGATGGCGCGGGTCACAAAGGATGCCGAGCGACGAGAACTGGTTGCCCCACCAACCGGCGGACCAATAGACCGACTCGAATCCGGTCCGGGCCGCGCGCGAGTTTTTCACGTCGTGCGCCAGCAGCAGCACCTTGCCGCCGGCCTTGAGGATTCGGAGCGCGGTGTCATCAAGCGTGCGGGCGACGTGGACGCCTGCGGGTTCTGGTTCATCGGCGGAAGCGGGATAAACCCAAATGGGCCAGCGGTTCTCCGCCTCTGCGAAACGCACGGACAATTCCAAAGCCGAGGGTTCACGGACACTGCTTAGCGGCACGGTGATCGCCCCCAAATCAGCCACCCCGCCAACCGGTACCGTCTTCGCGTCGTGCTGACCGCGGGCGATTTCTCCGCTGCTTCGAGATCCTAAAGTCCACTGCACCGGCCCGGCGGGCAGATTGGTCGCGCCAAAGTGCGCCACTTCCAATTTCGCGCTCAAGGAATCCTCCGCCGTCCACACGAACTTTGGGAACCGCGCCAGCACCACGGTCGGCGCGTTCCAGGCGCGCACTTCGGCAGCGGTAATCACGCCTTTGGTTTCCCAGAACGGATCGATCAGGCCGACGAGCGCCTCGCTCTGGCCGGTAAAGTCGTTCAGCATGAGCAACTGGTAGCCCGCATAGCCGCGCGTGCGCAGCATGGCTTCGTGCTCGGCCTTGTACTGCGTGAATTGAAACCGCGCCGAGGCCCGCACGAAGTCCGGCAACTGATCAGCCAGTCCGTTGGCGATGAGTACACGGTGGAAGCGTTTGAGATTCAGCGGCAGCAGCGGACCGGTGAATTTAGGCAACAGCAAGTCGTAATCGGGAAACCCCGGGCGCTGGCCTGTCTCATGCGCGATCACCGGCACGGGCGAGGTCTCGACAGCCTTGGCGAAGTCCCAATCCGTATGCGCCGGCCCAACGCCGCGCGTGCTGGCACCGGTTTGGTGGGTGAACCAGAAATCATCCGCCGGCAGAGTCTTCCGCGCGCCGCAACCACTGTAAAGTCGGCGTGGATCATGTGCTTTGATTTCCTCGACCATCGCATTCACAAGCTCCCAATCGGTGCTGCGGTTGCCAAATTCGTTGCCGATGGCGCAGAGGAGAAAGGAAGGGTGATTGCCATACGCTTCCGACATGCGCCGCAGTTCCTTGCGCAGGAACTCCGCGACTGTGGGATCGCGCCCGATGCCGCGCGGCTTTGTTACCGTGGTCGTGCCCCAGTCATCCACCCACGCGGGCGCTTCCGGTTGGAGATACACACCCAGACGATCCGCCGCCTCGAACGCGGCCCGCGGCGGACACCAGGTGTGAAAGCGAACGTGGTTGAAGCCGTACTCTTTCACCACCCCCAGCACCCGCTCCCACTCTGACACCGTCATCGGCGGATGGCCGGTCCTCGGATACACGGCGCAGTCAAGCGTGCCGCGCAGAAAGATGCGACGACCATTCAAGTGCAGTTCCTTGCCAACTCGCTCAACGTGCCGGAATCCAAACAGAATCGCAGCCTCGTCACGCGAACCAGCCTTGCCTTCCAGTGTGGCGTGAAGGCGATGGCGAACCGGGTGAAACTCGTCCCAAGCCTGTGCCGGTTCCGGGAGTTGCAGTGTGAGTTCGTGCGTGCTCAGACCCGGCGCGCAAGGGAACTCGCCGGTGGTTTCCGCAAGCACCTGCTCGCCGTGGTTCGTCAGCAAGCGAAGCTTCACGGTCGCGGGCGCAGGTTTTTCTTGCACATTGACGAAGCGCATCACCACGCGCACCGCGCGGCGGTCGGCTGCAGGAAACGCCGCCAGCGTACGAAAAGACACGAGGCTGGCTGCCTCCAGTGAGATGTCGCCAAGCAGCCCGTTCCAGCGCGATTGCGTCTCCGGGCCGTAGGCGTGGGTGACGGTGGAGAGATTGTGGATCATCCGATTGTCCACGCGCACGGTCAGCCGATGTCGGCCCGGAGAGAGCGCGCCCAGCTCATGCCGGTGCTCGGCCACCAGGCTGTCGCACGAACTCAAATGCCGGCCGTCCACCCACACGTCGGTCTGCCATAGCGCGCGTTCGAGACGCAGGGCGACGGAACGATCCCGCCACGCGGACGGGATTTCGATCTCGCGTTCGTACCACGCGGGGCCGACGAAAAGATGGCGGCGCACGAGATAACCGTGCTCGTCCGCGCGTAACGGTTCTTTGACGCCGGGAAATCGGGTTGTGACCGGAAACGTTGTGGCGTGCAGCATCGTGTTGGTGTCGAGCGCGAAACCGAATCCAGCGCGGTCGGTCGTGCTGGGCAGCGTGATGCGGTCATCGCCCGCCAGCGGTGCGCCGGGCCAGTTGGCACTGATACCCCGGTCTTCTGCGTCCAGCCGCACGCGCCATTCGCCAGCCAGGTTTATTGTCTGGCCCGCCGCCTGGCTGAGCGTGGCCAGCAAGAGCCACCCGGCACCGATGAGAAGCCACTTCTTCATGCGCTCATTCAATGACTGGCTGCGCACAATGTAAAGCGCCACGCAACGGTGCGAGGCGCCCACATCGCAACTTGTTCGCGGCGGAAAGCTGGGACATACTGCGGGCGAACGGAAGCAACCTTTGAAAATCCTTATTGCCATCACCGGAGCGAGCGGTGCGCTTTACGCGCAACGTCTGCT
Organism: Verrucomicrobiota bacterium; assembly: GCA_014860005.1. Next base: position 16,580 of record JACZKP010000081.1, read on the forward strand.
CGACCATCTGGATCCGAGCGCCCATGAGTTGCACGTGGTGTTGAGCAACTACGCGCAGCAGGTGATTGCCGAGGAACTGCCCGGCGGCCTGCGCCTGCCCGACGGCGTAAAGCCGCACAACGTCAAGAGCATGAACGCGCCCTTCGCCAGCGGCTCGAATCCGCCGGACGCCATGGTGGTGATTCCCTGCACGATGGGCACGCTGGGCCGCATTGCGCACGGCTACAGCGAGGACGTGTTGCTGCGCGCCGCCGATGTCGTGCTCAAAGAGAAGCGCAAACTGATTCTGGTTCCCCGCGAAACGCCACTCAGTCTGGTGCATGTGAAGAATTTCGAGTTGTTGCTTCTTGCTGGGGCGACGCTGTTGCCGGCGAACCCGAGCTTCTACTCCGGCGCGAAAACCATCACGGAGTTGGCCGATACAGTTGTGGCGCGCGTGCTCGACCATCTCGGCGTGCCCAATCAGTTGGCCCCGCGCTGGGCGGAAGAAAAGGAGTGAGAATTCAACGCCAAGGTAGCCGCCGACGTGAGGAGGCGGAGGGCGCTGCGAACCATCAGATTCCGCCTCCTCACGTCGGCGGCTACGGTTCTGGTGTTCGCCCTTGCACGGAATCCAACTGCAAAAGATGAAGCTGGTCGTCATGAACTTCTTGCGTGTTCGTGCCAATACCGATTCAAGTTGAGTCTTTGCCAGGCTGCGGTTGACAAGGGGGTGAATCCGGAAGTTGAGCCAGTGTGGGAGAATGGAAAACACGGTATGGTTCGAAGTCTTCCAGCTTCACGTGAGGTGCGTGTGAAAACAGCCATTTCATACCGACCCAGGCATGCATGCCGGTATCTTGCCAACGCGCCGCTGGTCAGCCAGATTACCTTCCGGTGCAGGACCGTCACCGCAGAGGCGGCAAGTCCAGGTCAGTTCACTGCTTGGAGGTCACCGGTTGGCTAACGATGAGCAGCATGACCATCTCAAGAACCGGTCCTCCCGTTTGCCACTGCCGCAGCAACGCAAATGAAGAAGTGCGATACTAGTGATCCCTTTCAGTATGAACAGCGAAGAATCAACTCTCAAAAGGCGCAGCTACCCCTACCTTCTGTGTGGGGTCGTCCTTTCCATGCTCATTGCACTCTCCGTTAGTTTTTTGGGTGCTCTTGTATGGAAGGGAGCACCCCCTTACATCGTGTGGGGTGGATTTGCAGGTTTGATCGCTACCACGCTCACGAGCTTCTGGATTTTTTGGCGATGTCCATCTAGCTCACGCGCGATTAAGATCGTCTGTCTGGTCCTATTTCTCTTTAACAGTGTGGAGACCATAGGCTGTATGTGGAGCGTGTGCTCTGGCGCGTTAAAAAAAAGAAATGAACTCGACACGCCAAGCAAGGCACCGGCGGTGCCAATGAAAAGAGACGCTGGCTCCGGGGCGGTTTCCCAACTTCGCCACGAGATGGTTGGAGAAGACTGGCTTCGTTCCAATAAGCCGAGTCGGCAGGTTGAAATGCCCAATGTTGCCGCCAATTGCGGCTGACTCAGGTCCAATATCAGCCGTTTGGCCCGCAGCCAATCGCCGAATGCTTTCAGAGTTGTCGGAATGGCTTTCTGCCTCTGCGCTGCGTCGAAATGTGAGCGCGTGAACCATGTATTTTACGTTGTGCAAAACCCAACCGTCGTATCCCGCTGGGAGCGGGAGAATTGAAGCCAGACTCACTGCAAATCGAGCGATGCACATTTCTGGATGAACAACGGACTACATGAAACGCGCGAAAGCTATTCCCTCTCCCAGCGGGAGAGGGTAAGGGTGAGGGAGAACCGTAAGAGTCTCATGCGTCGGCCATGTTGAAGCAACCACCGAGAACAACCCGTATAGCCCGCAACTTGCGCAAGCGTGAGTCGTGGGGCGAGCGTCTGATGTGGTCCTGGCTGCGCGATCACCGCTTTGCCGATTACAAGTTTCGACGCCAACACCCGATTGGTCCCCACGTTCTGGATTTCTTCTGCAACGAAGCGAAGCTCGATGTCGAAGTGGACGGCTTCCAACACGGCACACCGGAGCACAAGGCGTCCGATACGGAGCGGGACGCATTTCTGGAATCAAAAGGCATCAAGGTGCTTCGATTTTGGAGTTCGCGTTTGAGGAAGGACAAGGAAAGGATTCGCGCCACAATCTGGCGAACCTTGCAGGAGCGTGCGCCCCGACCGATACCAGAGTATTGCAGACCGGGTGTGGCGGGCGGGCAAAAGAATCGTGGACCATGAGCATTTCCGCGCACTCTCCCTCTCCCCGGCCCTCTCCCGCGGGGAGAGGTAGAATTGTTCACAGGGCTTTTTGGAATCGCGAGTCTGTCGTATCCGGAATTTGCTGCTGAACACTGGAGAGGATCGAATGCTGTCCCCTCTCCCAGCGGGTGAGGGATCAAGGGTGAGGGAGAACCGCACGCTCAAGCACTGTGTCCGCATTGCGGAGTGCGGGGAGAGATTACTCCCGACGAAGGGTTTGCGCTTTGAACCCCGAAACCGGTGTGGCTGTAGTGGCACGGGCGTCTCGCCCATGCGTTTCGCTTCGAACGGGCCAGAGGCCCGTGCCACTACGCGCATCGGGACCGTGAACCGCAAGGGCGTAATGCCGGTTTTCCAACCGGCGCACGCGCCGACTGGAAAGTCGGCGTCACGGACAGGCGGTCCATGGCAAAGAAGGGTGTTGCGGCAAGGCGACGTGCCGCCCGTTATTTGAACTGCGGCCGCTTCCCCGGAGTGGGAGCGTTGGGTGTTCAGAGTTTTTCCAACGCGAGCCACTTTTGTCTCCGTGAGCGCGGGGTGCGAAATCAAGGCCGACGCGGGCGGTCTGGTAGTGTCCAACCCAGAATAAAAGAATCAGCGACCCGTCGCGCAACTGCGCTTTGCTTTCAAGTTGCTTTCAAGTTGCTTTCCAGTTTTGCCAGCGCGCCGGATCGGCTACGCTGCCGTCGCGATGAGTGACCGGCAAACGCTTTACCTCTGCATGGGCTCGGCGTGCCACCAATTGGGTGGCTACCGCCTGCTCCCGTTGCTGGAGTCGTTGCGCGACCAGCACGGTCTCAACGGCCGGCTCGACATCAAAGGTGCGTTCTGCCTCGAAACCTGTCAGCAGGGCCGCTCGTTGAAATTCGGCGATCGCGTGTTCACCGGCTTGAGCGAGGAAAACCTCGAACAGTTGTTCGCACGCGAAATCGTTCCGCAGCTTCGTCCCGTTTGATATGGAAACCACCACCACTCTCTGGAAACTGCTTTGGGATTTCGACCCCAACGGCCTGCTCGTGCTGGACGGGCGATTGAACGTCATCCTGGTCAACCCGGCCTTCTGCCGCATGCTCAAGGCGGACGCGGAATCGCTCCTCGGACGCAGCGCCGCCGACGTATTGGGCGACGTGACGGAGTTTCAACGTGCGCTGGCTGGGCGCGAAAAAATTGTGGGCATCGAGCGCGAGTATCCCCGCTACGACCTCTACGTGCGCAAGGTGATTTTTCCCATTCCCGACGAGAACATTGTGGCGGGCATTTTTGTGGACCTGACCACGGAATGGAAACACGAGCAGGAATTGCTGCGACTGAAACACGAAGCGATTCAGGAGGTGCGCCAGGTGGTGGACAATCAAATGCGCGTGGCCCAGGAGATCGCGGGTCTGCTCGGCGAAACCACGGCGGAAACCAAGGTCAGCCTGCTCCGCCTGCTGGAAATGCTTGGCCGTGAAAAAGGCTGAACCGGAAATCTTCTACGACACGCACACCATCAGCCTCAACCACGCGGGCGAGGAATTGTGCGGCGATCAGGTCAAAGTCTTGCGCACCCCGGACCGAACGCTCGTCGTCCTGTCAGACGGACTGGGCAGCGGCGTCAAAGCCAACATCCTCGCCCGTCTGACGACCGAGATTCTGCTCACGATGCTGCGCGAGAATGTGCCGTTGCAGGATGTGCTGGAAACCGTGGTCGGCACGCTGCCCACCTGCAAGGTGCGGCAGATCGCCTACGCCGCATTCGTCGTGGTGGAGATCAATCATGCCACCCGGCAGTTTCGCATCATCAACTTCGATTGTCCGCCGGCGTTTCTGTTGCGACAAGGTCACGTGGTGCCGATGCCGCCGAGCGTGGAGACCATCCTGGGCCGCGACCTGCGACTCTGCGAAGGCACGCTGGAGCGCGGCGACTTTATCGGCATCCTGAGTGACGGCGTGACTTACGCCGGCATGGGTACGACGATGAATTTCGGCTGGGGCTGGGAACAAATCGGCGACTATCTGGAGGAATCGGCCCGCGTGCCGCCCGCGTCCGCCGAGGTGTTGGTGCGCAAAGTGATGGCCCGGACGGAATCGCTCTACGGTGGTTCGCCGGGCGACGATGCCACTTTGGTGGGCATTCTGGCGCGCCGACCAAACCGGCTCATGGTGTTCACCGGTCCGCCGATGGACAAGCGCCTGGATGAACGTTGCGTGGAGCGGTTATGCGAATTTGAGGGGCGCAAGGTGGTGTGCGGCGGCACGACCGGCAACATCGTGGCCGAGCACCTGGGCGAAATCGTGGACCTGGACCTAACCACCATTCGCGAGGACGTGCCGCCCATCGGCTCGTTGTCCAGCATTGATCTGATGACTGAAGGCATCCTGACGCTGGCCAAGACGCTGCGGCTGCTGAAGGAAAGCCGGGGCGACTTGCGACGCGTACCGCTGGACCGCAATGGCGCGACGCTGCTGACACGGGAATTCTTGCGCGCGGACTCCATTTTCTTCCTGGCCGGCGAACAGGTGAATCCGTTCTACCAGAATCCACTGCTGCCCCGGAACATCTCCATTCGGCACAGCCTCATTGAACAGATCGTGGAAACCTTGCGAAGCCACCACAAGGATGTGACGGTGGAGTGGTGTTAACCGTATTGTGGCAGGCAGGGTGTTTCCCGCTGACAACTACGGTTCTCCCAAGTCCTACTTCAAATTCTGCGGATTCAGCGGCTTCAAATCCTTCGGCAGGAACAGGCCATCTTTACGAATGAGTTCGCCGTCAAACCACACTTCACCGCCGCCCCAGTCCTTGCGCTGGATGAGCACCATGTCCCAATGCACCGCGCTACGGTTGCCGTTGTCGCAGATTTCGTAAGCCTGCCCGGGCGTGAAGTGCAGCGAGCCGGCGATCTTCTCGTCGAAGAGGATGTCGCACATCGGATTCAGGATGTAAGGATTGAAGCCGAGTGCGAACTCCCCCACGTAACGCGCGCCGGGGTCGGTATCCAGAATCTCATTCAGGCGCTTCGTGTTGTTGCTCGTGGCTTTGATGACCTTGCCATCCTTGAATTCGAGCCGCACGTTTTCAAACTTCGTCCCCGAATAGATCGTGGGGGTGTTGAATTGAATGACGCCGTTGACGGAGTTTTTTACCGGACAGGAGAACACTTCGCCATCGGGAATGTTGAGCAGGCCCTCGCACATCTTGGCGCCAATGTCTTTGATGCTGAAAGTGAGGTCCGTGCCCGGTGCCTTCAGATGAACCTGATCGGCCTTCTTCATGCGGCGGTAAAGCGGGACCATCGCCTTGGCCATCTTGCGGTAATCCAGCGTGCAAACGTCGAAGTACAGATTCTCGAACGCCTCGGTGCTCATGCCGGCGCTTTGCGCCATGCTCGGCGAGGGCCAGCGCAACACGCACCAGCGGGTCTTGTTCACCCGGAAATTCAACACGGGTCGCGTGAGGCGCGCGTAAAGTGACATGCGGTCGGCGGGCACATCCGAGTTCTCGCTGATGTTGGGTGAACCGCGCAGGGCGAGATAGACCTGCACCTTCCTCATCCGCGCCAGTTCCAGGTCGCGGATCAGCGCGGCGTGTTTCTCGTTGGTATCGCGCAGGATTTCGCGGGTGACGCGCGTGTGGCGCACTTCCACCAATGGGATGCCGCGCGCCGCCCGCACCGCGCGCATCAGCTCGACGGTGAATTCATCCGGCACGTCAATCATGTCCAACAGCACGTGGTCACCCGGTTTGACGCGGGTGGAGTATTGCACGAGCAGGCGGGCCAGTTTGGTGTAACGCGGATCGGTCATAACGAGCGCAAGGCTAATCAGGAATCAGCCGTTGTCGAGCGGACTTGTTGCGCTTGTCCCGGCGCGGATTTCTGGTAGTACCCCCGGCGTGAAATTCAACTTATTGATCTGTTTGTGCGCATTGCTGCTCGTGAAGGCCGTGCAAGGCCAGACCACCGCGTTCACGTATCAAGGCCGGCTCACGGAAGCCGGCGCGCCGGCGAACGGGAATTACGATTTGCGCTTCGCGCTCTACAATGCCAGCAGCGGGGGCAACCTGGTCGCGGCGCCACTCACCAACAGCGCGGTGACCGTCGGCAACGGCCTCTTTCTCGTGACCCTGGATTTTGGCGGGGCGGCCTTTCATGGCAGTGGCCGCTGGCTGGAGGTCGGGGTGCGTGGCGCCGGCAGTCTTGGGGCGTTTAACATTCTTGCGCCGCGGCAGGCGTTCACAGCGACGCCGTATGCCATTGAGGCCGTGAATGCGCTTACGGCATCAAATCTCAGCGGTACTCTGCCCGATGCGCGGCTTTCGACGAACGTGGCCCTGCTCAACACCAGCGTCGTCTTTACCGGCAGCGTGACCGCCACCCAATTTAACGGGAGCGGGGTCGGGCTTGCGAATGTGCCTGCCGCCAGCTTGAACGGCACACTGCCCGACGCGCGGCTCTCCTCCAATGTGGCACTGCTCAACGGCCCGGCGAATTTCTTGGGGAATGTTTCCGCACCGCAGTTCGCGGGCAACGGCACCGGCCTGACCAATGTGCCGGGAAGAATCTTTGACACCATTCCGACGGCGTCGGCGATTCAAGCGGTGCCCAACACCGGATACCTGGCTACCAATGACACGGCTGCGGTGGTCGTGACCCTGCCGGCCACTTTGCGTGTGGGCGAAACAGTGCGGGTGTCCGCCAGCGGTGCGGCTGGTTGGATCGTCGCGCAGAACACCAACCAGTCCATTCTCGTTGGCAACCTGCTCGACAGCATCGGCCTGACATGGACTCCGCGTGACGTGGTCCGAAGCTGGCGGGCGGTGGCGTCTTCGCTGGATGGCAAGAAACTGGTGGCGGCGGTCAACGGCGGCCAGATTTATACTTCCACCAATTCCGGAGCCACATGGACCGCGCGCGATTTCAACCGCAGTTGGGTGGCGACGGCATCGTCGGGCGACGGCACCAAACTGTTCGCGGCGGTCAGCAGCGGGCGGCTCTATATCTCGACCGATTCCGGGGTTTCATGGACGCCGCGGGACGCGAACCGAAGCTGGACCTCGGTGGCTTCATCCTTTGACGGGGCGAATCTTGTCGCCACCGTCAATAGCGGACAGGTTTTCACCTCAACGGACTCCGGCGGCTCCTGGACGCCGCGGGAGAACACTCGCTTCTGGGTGGCGGTGGCCTCATCGGCCAATGGCCAGCGTTTGGTGGCCGCGGTTCAGGGTGGACAGCTTTATACCTCGACCAATGCCGGCGCACTCTGGATTCCGCGCGAAAGTAATCGCGCTTGGTCGGCGGTCGCCTCCTCGGCAGACGGCAGCCTTCTGATCGCCGCCGTCAATAACGGGCAGCTCTACGCATCGCGAGATGCGGGCACGAACTGGGTGGTTACCGGCCCCTCGATGGCGGCCAGTTGGAGTTCCGTGGCTTGTTCCGCCGACGGCGCGCGGATAGCCGCCGTGGTCAACGGAGGTGGCATTTATATTTCCACGGATTCGGGGGCGACTTGGACGACGCGCGCGGGATTACCCAGCGCGAACTGGCTGGGGGTGGCTTGTTCCGGCGACGCCTCCACCTTGGTTGCCGCGCCATCTGCCAACCAGCTTTATGTTTCCTCCCAGGCCACCACAACCTCACCCGGCACTGCGGGATTCTTGAGCGGCACCCGCCTGTCTTCCGTCGAGCTGCAGCACATCGGCGGCGGGGTGTTCATGCCAATTGGTTTTGTCGGCACGATTCGAGCGCATTAGCGACGCGAGAAAAACCTTTTCGTATTGGGTTACCAACCGAGGACCAGTCGGGTCACGCCGAGGGTGGCGGACCCCATTGACGAAGACAGTTTACTCCATACACTGCGCCCCGTTGACGCCCGGGGCGAAGGACTGGACTAAAGAATCAACAAGTTGCCTGAATCTCAAAAACCATGGCCACTGAAGCGCTCGCCGCATGGCGGCAACAATTGCGGCCCGCCGCCGTTGGACTCATGCTCGCCGTGTTGACGCTCCTCTATGGGCAGGGACTGGGCATCCTTTTCGGCATCAATGAAGACAGCGTCAAGCAGCGGTTGAAGACTTCCGCGGAGGCTGTGCGGGATGCGGCATACAAGGGCGATGAGGCAGCGATCAAAGCCGTGCTCGACAAGTCCTGGGCCTACATGAAGCGGGCGCATCTTCACGCGGGCGGCCTGGGCACCACGGCGATCGCGTTGATTCTGCTGCTGCCCATCGTGGGCGCATCCGCTTGGATCACCCGCATCGTCAGCCTGGCGCTGGGCGCTGGCGGGCTGGGCTATTCGATTTACTGGATGTGGGCGGGATTTCGTGCGCCTGGACTGGGCAGCACCGGCGCGGCAAAAGAATCTTTGGACTGGCTTGCCCTTCCCTCCTCGATTGCTTTCGTGCTGGCCACGATCTGGATGTTGGCCCTGTTGACGGTTGCCTGGCGGACTGGCAAGTCAGCGCAATCTTGATCCGTTGCACGAAGCGCCCTCTGAGAGTTTTGCTGGCTTCATCTGTCACCTTCAGTGCGCAGTTTTCATTTTGCGCGGCTGTGTGCGGAGCACCAGCCGCAGCACGTTGAACGCAAGCACGCTGGTCGGGGATGCAAATCTGCTGCGGCTGGTCGGGACGACACAGCCGCGCTCCGGGCCAGAATGGGAATTGCTGCCTTCAGTGCGGCTTCTGCCCGCGTCCATGGTAAGCCGTTAGAAAGAAGACCAGCACCGCCGCAACCGTCAGGGCGAGTCCGCCCCAGAACAATGGCCAGCGCGTGACGCTGGCCGGTGTGCAGAAGCTGAACCACGCGCCGCAACCCAGATAGCCAATCAAGCTGCCCACGCCGCTGCTCATCAGTGACATCAACGCCTGCGCCCGCGCCCGCCAGGCGGCATCCACGCGTTCGTTGAGATAAATCTGTGCCGTGATGAGGACGAACGTGAAGGAAACGCCGTGTAACGCCACGCCGGCCAGCAGCCACGCCTGGCTGTCCAGGGCACTGAAGGCGTAACGCAACACGCCAAAACCCAAGCCGCAGGCAAACAGCCATTTCAAGCGCCAGCGCACGAGCAGCGCGCCGAGGCTGAACATGGCAATGATTTCGCTCACCTGGCCCAGGCTCATCCAGGCGCTCGTTCGCTGAAGTCCCAGTTCGCGCAGGTGCGGCGGCGCATAAGGATAGAAAGCCGCCAGCGGAATGCTGAACAACGCCACGGTGATAAACACCCCGCGATGATCGGGGTTCTTGAGCAACGTGAGCGCGTCCAAGCCGAACCGTTCGTGCCATTTGAGTTGCTGGACGGATTTGGGTGTGGCCAGCGCCGGCAGAAAATACGTGTAGCCCGCCAGCAGCAGCCACAGCGCGGCGCCAAGATAACCGGCCAGCGTGGATGCGTCCGCTTTCAAAGTGCTGACCAGCGCGCAGCCGCAAATCCAACCCAGCGTGGCCATCGCCCGCACCGGACCAAATTCCTTTTGTGCATCCGCGAGCCGGGCGAACACAATCGTCGCGGCAATGCTGACCGTGGGCGATGCCCCGAGCGCCAGCAACTGGATCAACGCCAGCACGAGCCAGGGATTCCACCCCAGCTTGATGCCGGTGCTGGCCAGCGCGGTGGCGACCGCCGTTCCCAGCGCCAGCCCGCGCAACACTTTCACCGGCGAAACGTGACGATCCGCCATCGCGCCGAAGATCAGCGGAGAAACAAAGGCCGCCACGGAGAAGGTCGCGAAGGCAAAAGGTTTGATAGCCGCCAGCCCGTGCGCGTCCAGCACGCGGCTCATCGGCACCAGCCAGACACCCAGCGTGGCGCCGTGAAGGAAAAAGAGAATGATCAGTTCGGCGTACTCGGCCCGGCGAATGGTCTTCAGCACGCGCGGAGGGGACACGGCCCGCGGAAAAATGCAAGCGCGGACTGGCCGCGCGATAATTCTGCGCTTGGCAATTGCCGCGAAAGTGTGCTGGACTGCGTCCACATGAAAACAATTCTGTCTTTCACACTCATTGGGACGCTGGCCATGGCCACGCTTACGGGCTGCAAATCGCCCCAAACGGGATCCAGTCGGGGCACGCTCGAATTGTTCAACGGCAAGGACCTGACAGGCTGGACGCATGTTCTCGCCGAACCGGACGTGCCGCGCGACGCGGTCTGGTCCGTGCGTGACGGCTTGCTTGTTTGCAAGGGCACGCCCTTGGGCGTGCTGCACACGGAGCGCGCGTTCCAGAACTTCGTGCTCGTGGTGGATTACCGTTGGGCGCCCGGCGCCAAGCCCGGCAACAACGGCATTCTCACGCGCATCAACGGCCCCGCCCGTCCACTCCCGCGCTGTGCCGAAGTCCAACTCATGCACGGCAACGCGGGGGACGTGCTGGGCTTGCAGGGCATGATGGTGGCCAGTGGCCAGCCGCGTTACTTCGAGGTGATGAACCACGCGGTGGCCGGCGACATCCGTGGAGTGAGGAAACTCTCCGATGCGGAACGTCCCGGTGGCGAATGGAACCGCATGGAGGTCGTTGCCCGCGGTGACAACTACAAGGTCTGGCTGAACGGCATCCAGATCAATCAGGCAACCGGCGTTGAAGTCTTGGCCGGTCCCGTCGGCCTGCAATCCGAGGGCGGTGAAATCCACTTCCGACGCGTATCGCTCACGCCGCTGGCCAATTGAGCGGCAACGCGCCAGTCGCAGTTCGCCAGTTCTTGACATGAAATCGCCCGTTGGTTTTTTGCGCCTTTGGCTGGCCTTAACCCTGACGGCCGCGTTCACGAGCGTTGCCTCCCCCAAGCCGGACTATGGTCGCATCGAATTGATCCGCGATACCTGGGGCATCCCGCACGTGTTTTCAACCACGGATGCCGGGGCCATGTACGGTCTGGGTTACGCAACGGCCGAAGAACGCGGCTTCCAGATGACCTACAGCCTGCGCATCATTCAAGGCCGGCTGGCGGAGATTGTCGGGGAACGGCAGCGCGGCAATCGCAATGAAACCGCAGTGGATCACGATCGCAAGATGCGCACGTTCGGCTGGGCGCGCTCGGCCGGACGCACGGCAGTCAATCTGGATCGCGGCACACGCCAGTTGCTTGAGGCCTATTGCGAAGGCGTGAATGACAGCTTCGCCGCGCAGAGAGCGGACGGCAGGTTGCATCCGTTGTTCGAGGAACTGGGCGTTGCGCCCGAACCGTGGACGCCCGCGGATTGTCTGCTGAGTTGGTGGCATCTTGCGCAGTTCTTTGCGACGGACGGCACGCGCGACCTGATGGTATCGCGCAACCGGACCACCCCGCGCCCCGGTCAACCGCAGCCACCCAAGCCCGACCCGCTCTGGCTCGACGACGCCGCTTCCGTGGTGCGGCGGCACGACGTCAGCGACGACTGGGTGAAGCGCGTTGAGCAGTTTGCCATCGAGCACGGACTCAACCGCGGCGACAGTGGGGGTGAAACTCCGAAGTTCAGTCATGCGTGGGTCGTCGGAGGCAAGAAGACCACGACCGGCGCGGCGGTGTTGGTGAGTGATCCGCAAACGCCGGTGCGCAATCCGTCGCTATGGATGGAGTTTCACGTCGGTGGCGAGACGTTCAACGCGCGGGGCATCGGCGTGCCGGGCAGTCCGGGCTTGCTGGTTGGCTTCAATCGCCACATTGCCTGGGGACTGACGGCGTTGGGCGCCGATCAGGCGGATTTATTCAAGCTCGAAACCGATTCGCAACGTCCGAACGAATATCGTTGGGACGGTGAGTGGCGAAAAATGGAGGTTCGCCGCGAGCGCATCAAAGTGAAGGACGGTTCGGACGTGGAGATCACCCTGCGCGAGACGCACCTTGGACCGGTGGCCTCCGAGTTTTGTTTCCGGCAATCCGGCGATCCCGAGGTGGCGCTGAAACGCGTGCCGTTTTGCGAGCCAAACCGCGACACGATTCAAGGCGTGTTTGCGATGATGCGCGCGACCAACGCGACGACGTTTGCGCACGCGCTCGGCGACTGGCGATTTCCCTCCGCAAACTGTGTCTATGGTGACAGTGCCGGCCAGATTGGCTTCGCGGTGCTGGGGGCAATCCCGATCCGGTCGAAATCTGCGCCCGATCTCAACGGCAACGAGGCAATGCCCGGCACGCGCGACGCCGATGACTGGCAGGGTTTCGCCCCGCAGGAATTGCTGCCGCACGTCGTGAACCCCAAAGCGGGGCTGTTGTTCAGTGCGAATCATCGGCCAATTGCTTCTTTCTATCCGCTCTCCTTGGGCATCAGCACCGGTTCGATGGGTGATACAATGCGCTCGTGGCGATTGCGCGAGCGGTTGAGTGGGCAGGAAAAGTTCACGCCGGAAGATGTGTTGAAGGTTCATTACGACACAGTGAACCCGGCCCGGCGCGAAATCGTGCGGCTCGGCCTGCACCTGCGGGACACGAAGCAAGGCAATCTCTCCCCGGCGGCGACGAACGCGCTCGCGGTTCTGGAGCCGTGGTTCAAGACCGGCGCGAGCAGTGATTTGAAATCCGATGGGGCGGAACTCGCGACACGGATCAGCACGTTCTTCCGTTTCGTCACCACGCCGCTGGCGCTCAAGTATGGCGGCGGAGAATCGGGCCTGGCGCGATTCCTGAAGGATTCCGCCCGGCGCATGGCTGCCGATCCGAAAGCCACTTTCGATGAAGATACGTGCCAGTTCATTGACACGATTCTGGCGGACGCCTGGCGCGATGGCGGATCAACCGCAGGCCGCTCCGGTCGCGGGCAAGGCGGACGCACCGCAGCCACGCTCGGCTGGTTTGACAGCCTTGATGGATTTGGTTCGCTGGATCGAGCCCGGGATCTATCGCAACCGGGAATCACCGTCCTGGACGGACAGACGATTCATTCGCAAGGCGGGCAGTCCTACACGCAGTTCGTACCAATGCACGATGTGGATGCCTCGCAAACGATCTGCCCGATTGGCCACAGCGACCGTCCGGACAGCCGGTATCGCACCAGCACGAGGAAGCTGTGGGGTGAAGCGAAATTGCATCCTGCGCCCGTGAGCCGTGAAGCGGTGGAGAAGCTTGCGGCGACGAAAATCGTTCTCTCGAAGTGAAGCGCCCTGGAATTGCGCACAGCAGTTTATTGCAGGTGCAATTCTCCTCTGATTAGCACCCGGCTTCAGCCCGGTGCTGACTGCCGATACCGAGTGGAGCATCACGCCCCGCGCAGGACAATCACTCTTCATGCGTTCGGCGGGGGGCAACGGTTGCAGTGGGACGTCCTTATTGCGGGTCGCTCGCTTTTTGTGGCTGCTGACTTCTTCATTCCCGGCAACCTTTGCGCGGGCCCGCTACCGGAGGGATCACGTTTGATTTCTCTTCGCGCCGTCACGTGCGATGGCCTGCACATCCAGTACAAGGTGATAATTGTCGCCGGTCCAGTGAACTTTCACGCCGGCTGGTGCAACTTTGCGGAACACGTGCAACATTCGGTCATTGGAGGCCATGACCTCCGCCTCGAACCAACGGACGCCGTCGGCACGGGCCAATCGCGCCAGCAGCCGCACCATAAACGTTCCCAGCCCGCGCCGCTGAACGTCGTCATGCACCGTGAGCGCGATTTCGGCGGTGTCCGGTTTTACCAGCTTCACATAGCGGGCGCCACAAACGATGCGTGTGATTTCGGGATTGGCCACCACGCCCACGACACAGGTTTCGCGGGCGCGATTGATTGCGAGCAGTTGGTGCAGCAATTCCGGCGGCACGCGCCGGATCGGGCTGAAGAAACGGTGCAGCAGTGTTTCACGTGACGCCGTTTTCATGGCTTCGCTGATGAGCGGTTCATCGTCGGCCCGCAGGTGACGGAAACGCACAACCGCGCCGCCCATCAACGACAATTCGGCCAGCCATTCATCGGCGAGGACTGGTTGCGGTTCGGCTGGCAGTTTCACGGCTTGCACGATCACAATATGACTCAACCGCGTAAAAATGCATCCAACACCTGTGGCAGGCGACATCAACATCCTGCGCGGTGCTTTCGCGGGACCGTACCGGTCATCAGGCGTGCTCCGCGCGCAAGATTCTCGCCGCTTCGGCTTGGCTGCACAGCTTGCGGTAAGCCTCGTCAATATTCACCACCGCGCCGGAGCCGGGAGCGAAACCGCAGTCGGGATTGAGCGTGATGCGTTCCGGTGCGAGGAATTTCAAGGCTTGGCGCACACGGGCGGCGATGGTTTCGGCAGAATCAATTTTTCCCGGCGTCACGTCCACGCAACCAAGACCGATTTCCAGGTCTTCGCGCAGTTCCTTGAACACGACCATGTCACCGGCCTGCGGGGCGGTGAATTCCATCGTGAGGTGATGGACCTGGAGACGGTTCAGATGCTGAAGAATCGGGCCGTAGCCGCCACCGTGCGCGTGCTCACCGCGCACACGTGCCCCGGCCCGGCGGCAAAGATGCACGGCGATCTTGATGCCGGTCACTCCGCTGACGACTTCATTGACCATGTCGGCCGCAAACGCCGCTGCTGCGTCCGGATCGGAATACTTCGCGCGCACGTCCGGGTCCACGAACAGGCAGAGGTGCGGATCGTCTATTTGCGCGATGTCCGCGCCCGCGTCGCGGATCAACTCGAGTTCGCGGCGCAGGATTGGGACGCAGGCGCGAACAAAATCATCCCGTTTGGGAAAGGCTTTGGCCGATTTTTCCGGGTGCCACATGCGTTCGCCAAGCAGCGCGGGCGAAGGCAGGGTGGATTTGATTTGTCGTGTGGTGATGGTCTTGAGGAACTTGACTTCGTTGGCAATGAAGCCGGGGGTCCTGGGTGTGAGTTGGTCCACGGCCACCGTCCAAGGGCGGCCATCTGGCGCGGTGCCGAGTTCAAAACCGTGCGCGAGTTCCGCGATCACGCCGATGTAAGACTTGCGCCACCACTCGCCGTCAGTCAGGACATCAACGCCCGCGTGTTCCTGCATGGCCACGGCGTAACGCACAGCGGCTTCCATCTCGCGCTGGTAGCGTTCGGGCGGGAGCGGAGGACGGTCGTTGATGAGATCGAGGACGAAGGCCGGGCGGGGCAGTGAGCCGACGACCGAAGTGGGGAAGCGATTGCGTTGGATCATGGAGGGTGCGGGTAATTCAGATGCCAAGGCGGAGATTCGGATTTCTGACTTTGGCTTCGTTTTGGAGATCGAATCTCAGTGTTCGAGTTTTCCATTCCCGCGGCTCAAATCAGGCGGGTTGGCGGATTCGCTCACCCTGCCAATACTGGCGGGCCAGTTCAAAATCCTGCTGCGTGTCCACTTCCATGTACTGGCCGGGGGTATCGGCGTGGGCCATTTTTGCGCCGGCCTCGATCATGTCCTGCAGCAGATGAATCAGGTAGGCCCTCTCGAAGACCGCCGCTTCGCGGTACGGTTGACCGGAAAACCTCTCGCGTGCCTGATGGAAATGCTCGCGCAGTTGCGCCGCGCCCCGCGGGGTGAACTTGGCGATGCCGGTGTATTCACCGTGCGCCTCACGCGGAACAATGCCGCGATGAATGCGCGTGACGCACCCGTTCAAGACGGTGACTTTCTCCGCGTCGTCGGGCGGATGCTGCGTGCGATGCGTGTAGCGTTCGAGCCAACGCGTGTCCACACTCAAGGCGATGTCCGCCGGATGATCCACCACGCGGCGAACGACGTCGCTGGTGAAGAGGATGTCTGAATAGCAGCACACGAAGCCTTCGGCCATGAGATCCTCCGCGTACATGAGCGAGAGCAGAATGTTGTTGTTCTCCCAAGCATCGTTGTGGCGGAAGGTGAACTGCGGATAATCGCGCCGCACCTTGTCAATCTGGTAGCCGCCGATGAAGCAGAAGTCGGAAATCTCCGCGCCGGCAAACGCGCGCAACGCCCAGTCCAGCATTCGGCGTCCGTGAATTTCGGCGTAACATTTCGGCGTGTCCGCGGTCGTGGGCATCAAGCGCCGGCCGCGCCCGGCGCCAATAATAATCGCTCTCATCACTTTAGGGTGCAGTCTGGATGTAAGCGCAATTGCCGGAGGTTGGAAAGCGCATTTTCTTCAGCCGGCGGGCTTTTCCGCAGGAATGTTGCGCGCCAGGTCCACCGGCAGTGTGCCAACCAAAAGCACTTACGGGCCAAAACCGTAAAAACCGAAGATGAACAAAGTCAGCAAGCTGGGCAGTATTCCCCGGTGAATTGCTGTGTCATAGGCAAGGCTCAGGAGACCCGGATGCGTTCGGCAAGCTGGCCATTAACAAAGTGGCTGATGCCATGCGCCAGTTTCAGCGCCATCAAGACCCAGCCCAGTTCCGTTTTCGAGAAACCCAGTTCCGCGCCGATGCTTGACGCGCGGTCCGCATTCCAGGAAAACCAAACTCAACGCGGCCGTTATTTCCAGCATCCACCCAAGCGGTAGGACGGCATCGCGAAAAAGAACGCTTAAAAGCATCCGCGTTGACTATCCCGGTCCGGTTCCATATCGTCGCTTCAGTAACACAAGCACTCGAAACCCGATTACCCAAAGTCTATGCCGCCCAAAGCTGCCGACAAATCCGCCGCGGAATCCAAAGCATCCGAAGTCGCCAAGATTGCTGCCTCGCGCCAGCGTGAACTCGAAGCCGCAATCTCCTCCATCACCAAAGCCTATGGCGAAGGCAGCATCATGCGCTTGGGCGATGCGCGGGCGCAAACGAAGATCGCGGTCATACCCACGGGAGCGCTGGCGGTGGACCTCGCGCTCGGGGTGGGCGGCATTCCGCGTGGACGCGTGATCGAGATTTTTGGCCCGGAGTCGTCGGGCAAAACGACGTTGATGCTGCACGTCATTGCCAATGCGCAAAAGCACGGCGGCTTGGCGGCGTTCATTGACGCCGAGCACGCTCTCGACCCGGCCTACGCGAAGAAACTTGGGGTGAACCTGGATGATTTGCTGGTTTCGCAACCCGATAGCGGCGAGGAGGCCCTGACCATTTGTGAAACGCTCGCCCGGTCCAACGCGCTGGACGTGATCGTGATTGATTCCGTGGCCGCGCTGGTGCCGAGAGCGGAGTTGGAGGGCGAAATGGGCATGGCGACGATGGGCATGCAGGCGCGCTTAATGAGCCAGGCTTTGCGCAAGCTCACCGCCATTCTCGCCAAGTCCAAAACGGCCTGCATTTTCACCAATCAACTGCGCGAAAAGGTCGGCGTGATGTTCGGCAACCCGGAAACCACCCCCGGCGGTAAGGCGCTGAAGTTCTACGCCAGCGTGCGTCTGGACATCCGCCGCAAGGACACGCTCAAGGATGCCACCGGCACCGCCATTGGCAATCACGTCAAGGTCAAGATCGTGAAAAACAAAGTCGCGCCACCCTTTGCCGAGGCGGAGTTCGACATTCTCTACAATCACGGCATCAACAAGGAGGGCAGTGTGCTTGATGTGGGCATCGCCTCCGGTGCCGTGGAGAAAAAAGGCGCCTGGTTGCAGTTTGACGGCGAACTCATCGGGCAGGGCAAGGACGCCGCGCAGCGGGCACTAGCCGAGAAGCCGGAGTTGGCGAAGAGAATCGTGGATGCGATCATGGTGAAGCGCAGCGGCGTGACGGCTCCAGCTTAAGCCTGCCATCGCTGCCCCCCCGCAGGTCAACTCGGCGATGCTCACTTGTCTTCCGCGCGCAAATCCACGCAGGGCCGCCCCCGCACAAACTGACCGCAGGAGTGAGGGCGCTTTGCGCGCCGGCCGTTGCATCTTGATGTCAGTGCCGGCGAGAGGGTGGTTTGGGAGAAGCGCGCGAACCGTTTTTTGACTTTCAGTGCGGGGCGGGCCATTTTCTGTGAACTCATGAATATAAATTTCAGCCGCCTCGTGCTTTTGTGTGCTGGTTCGGGGTTGCTTCTATCCTCCAGCCTGGCCAATGGTCCGATCGAACGGGTGGCCAATACCACCCTGACCAACTTCCCCGCTCAACCGCCGCAGTTTGGCTACACCGTGACCAATGCCTTTCCCGGATTGCCACTCACCCAACCGGTCTGCATCGCGTCGCCGCCGGGGGAAACCAATCGCCTGTTTATTCTCGAGAAGGGCGGAAACATCGTCGTGATCACCAATCTCGCGAGTCCCAACCGCACGGTGTTCATGACACTGTCCGTGGTCACGAGCAGTGAATCCGGACTGTTGGGGCTGGCTTTTCATCCGAATTACGCCGCGAACGGCTACTTCTATGTTTTCTCCTCGCGCAACCTGACCACTTCGCAGGGCAGCGGGCTTCACCAGTGCATTTCGCGCTTCCAGGTTTCGCCCACGAATCCGAACCAGGGTTTGCCGGCCACCGAGGAATTCCTAATCCGCCAGCGTCACACGGCTGCCAACCACAATGGCGGCGACTTGCATTTCGGGCCGGATGGCTACCTTTACGTGTCGCTGGGCGACGAAGGACCGCAATACAACGGCGCCGGACACGCCGGCATCATCACCAACAACTTCTTCTCGGCGATTCTGCGCCTGGACGTGGACAAGCGACCGGAAAATCCGCTACCCAATCCGCATCCGGCCAACAGCACCAATTACCATGTGCCTGCGGACAACCCCTACATCGGCCTGACCCAGCTCAACGGCGCACCGGTAATTCCGTCGGACATCCGCACCGAGTTCTATTCCATCGGATATCGCAATCCGTGGCGGATGTCGTTCGACCCGGCCACGGGATTCCTTTATGTGGCCGACGTGGGTCAGAACCTCTACGAGGAAGTGAGCGTCATTACCAACGGCGCCCATGCCGGCTGGCCCTACTACGAGGGGAACCTATTGGCCCGCAGCCTTTATCCGGATCGCCCCAACCTTTACACGAACCCGCCGCCGGGTCTGACTTTCCCCGTCCAGGCTTATGGCCACGGCAGCGGACCTTTGCAGGGCAACTCCGTCAGCGGCGGCATCGTTTATCGCGGCGATCGCATCTCGCAGCTTTACGGCGCATACGTCTTCGGGGACTACACAAGCGGCAACATTTGGTTTCTGCGCTATGACGGCACCAACACCGTGCCGTTTCAACGCATCACGGGCGCTTCGGGACCGGTGGCGTTTGGCGCCGACCCGCGCAATGGCGACGTGTTGATCGCGCAGATCAACAACAGCCAGATTGGCCGGCTGGAATACAACACCACTTCCTCCGGCACACCTTTGCCCCCGACGCTCGCCGACACCGGCGCGTTCAGTGACCTAACTTCCCTCACACCCAATCCGGGCATTATGCCTTACGATATCAACGTGCCGTTCTGGTCCGACAACGCGCTTAAGTCGCGCTGGTTTTCTGTGCCGAATACCAACCTCGCCATCGGTTTCAGTCCCAATGGCAACTGGTCGTTTCCGACCGGCACGGTCTGGGTCAAACATTTTGAACTCGAATTGACCAACGGCTTGGCCGAGTCCCGCCAGCGGCTGGAAACGCGCTTCCTCGTGCGCAATCCGAACGGCGTTTACGGCGTGACTTATCGCTGGGACTCCGCAGACAACGCCACGCTGGTGCCGGAATCCGGCTTGGACGAAGCGTTCACAATCAACGACGGTGGCACGCTGCGCACGCAAGTATGGCGTTATCCCAGCCGTTCCGAGTGCCTGGCCTGTCACACGCCGCAGGGTGGTTTGGCGCTTGGCTTCAACACCGCCCAACTCAATCGCGATTTTGATTACCACGGCACGACCACAAACCAGCTTGAAGCCCTGCGGTTGGCCGGTTATTTCAGCAATGAAGTGACGAACCGCCACCTGTTGCCGGCCTTGGCGCCCGCCACCAGTGAAACCGTCAGCCTGGAATATCGCGTGCGTTCTTATCTCGCGGCGAACTGTGTGTCCTGCCATCAGCCCGGCGGCTTGGTCTCCTCGCTCTGGGATGCCCGCATCAGCACGCCCGGCCCCGAGGCCAGGATCATCAATGGTTTGCTGCACAACAATTTTGGCGATTCCAACCATCGCGTGATCGCGCCGGGATCGCTTGCCAATTCCATTCTGTTCCAGCGCATCGCCAATCTCGGACCCGGCCACATGCCGCCGCTCGCAACTTCAGTCGTGGACGCCGAGGCGGTCAATCTGTTGGCCGCGTGGATTACCAACGACCTTGCCGGTTATCAGAGCTTTGCCGACTGGCAGATCGCTTATTTTGATTCAACCAATGCTCCCAACGGCGGTCCCGACGATGACTGGGACAAGAACGGTGCGAGCAACTATCTTGAATTCCTGACGGGCACAAACCCGACCAACGCACTCGACGGCTGGAGAATTTCCATCGCCCTCAGCAACGACACCGCACACATCATGTTTCCGCAGATCGCCAATCGCGGATTTGAGGTTGAGGGCACAAGGAGCTTGTTTGGGGCGGAAAGCTGGTCGCCATTGAACACGCCCGCCAATGCACCTTTCTTTTCCATTTCGAACCGCACGGCCATCGTGATGGACCCGTTGAGCAGCGGGACGAACATCTTCTACCGGGTGCGGGTGTTTGAACCGTAAGCCGTCCGATGAAAGTTGAGTGCGCAAGTCTGCCTGAACCGCGGCTCGGCGGACAATTGGCCCAGCGGTAAATTTGACCTCCCCCCAGCTCGCACAATGTCTCGCCTTTGAAGAGCATTGACGGGCATGGACAGCGCGAGCGGTTGGGTGCAGACTGCCAGTGAGCATGAACAGCGAGATCACCATCAATTCTGACTCGCCGATGAGCGCCGTATTGGAAGCCTTTCCCGGCGCGCAACGGGCGTTGTTTCGCCGCTACCACATCGGCGGGTGCAGCAGTTGCGGCTTTCGGTCCGACGAAACCCTGGCCCAGGTGTGCGAGCGCAACGGTGGATTGGACGCCGCCGAAGTGCTGGCGCACATCCGATCCAGTCATGAAGAGGACGCGAAGATTTTAATCGAGCCAAAGGAACTGGCCGAATGGCGCAAGCAAGATGCCTCGGTGCGTTTGCTCGACGTGCGATCGCGCGAGGAATTTGAAGCCGTGCGTATCGAGGGCTCGATGTTGATGTCCCAGGAAACAATGCGGCAGATCATGGGTGAAGGCACAAACACCCGCCCGCTGGTGATTGTGGATCATCAAGGCAAGAACGCGCTGGACGCGGCGGCGTATTTCATGGGGCACGGTTTGCAGAACGTGCGCTGCCTGCGGGGCGGGATTGATGCGTGGGCGCAGGAGTCGGAGCCGGCAATGCGAAGGTATCGGCTTGGGTAGACAACAGAGCGTGACTGTTGTTCGCTGCTTTTGTCTGAACTAATATGAAACCAATGTCAATGGCATGGACTGGCGGCGGGATCACTTTGATCGAGGTGCTCGTCGTGATCGCAATCGTTTGTATCTTGAGCGCCTTGGTGATGTCGCCTGTGAGCCGGTCGCTCGAAAAGGCGAGGCGAGTGAAATGTCAGAATCAGCTCCGCCAATTCTACACCATCACAGTTGCCTATGCTGATGAGCACGGTGGCCTGTTGGGCAGCTATTGGGACTTCCTCAAGCAGACGCCCATGCTGTGCCCAAGCGACAAGACTTCTGGCACATCGCCCTCACATTGGGAGAACTCGCGCCCCTCAAGTTACGATCCCACCCCCGGTGTTTTCGGAGACGGCAGGCGCTTGGCTGATATGCAACACGATTGGGCTATTTGGATTATGCTTCAAGAGAAACACCCCTGGCATGATCCTTCCAAAAAGCCCGCTTTTGATCGTGGCAAATGGGAAGGCCGGTTTCTAATGTTGAAGGCGGATGGGACGACACCTTGGGTTTTAACTTTCCGATGAAATTCTTGGCATGATTGACGATTTACAGAAACGAATTCAGGATGCGCTGGCTAATCCCCAGAACATGGGCGAACTGGCCAACGCCGACGCCATCGGCACGGTGGGCAATTCCGACTGCGGCGAGATGCTGCGGATGTGGGTGAAGTTCAAGCAGCAGGATGGCCGGAAGGTCATTGACCGCGCCACGTTTCAATCCTTCGGCTGCGAGACCGCGATTGCGGTGGCCAGCCTGGCAACGGAGTTGATTCGCGGCAAGACCGCGGAGGAAGCCTTGTCGCTCAAGACCGAGGAATTGGCGGGCGAACTAGGCCCGCTGCCACCGATGAAAATTCACTGCGCCCAACTCGTGGAAGGCGCGTTACGCTCGGCATTGAGTCCGCAGGCCGAGACGTGCGTCAAGCCAACCGAGGCGACAGCACCTATGGCGAGTTCCTCCGCGCCCACCTTGCTGGACCGGATCGCCAAACCGCAGGCGGGTGGGGTGAAAATCACCTTCCTCGACCAAGGTTCGTAAGCTCGCCGACAACTGCGGATTTATATCGGCCGCTGGGCGAGGCGCACGGGTGATTGGGCTGGGGGGCTGCGCTTTTATGCTTCGTGGAAGGACCAGGCTGCCGCCATCTGCTTATTTTTGCTCACGCAACCAGTATCTTCGTCGCAGCCTCCAAACTCGTCCGATCCGCCACGTGGAGCATCTGCGCTTTCTTATCAATGCGCTTCATGAAGCCACTTAACGCTGTGCCGGGGCCGAGTTCAATGAAACGCGTGAATCCCTGGGCCAGCAGGTATCGCATGGACGCCTCCCAGCGTACGGGCGAGGTGACTTGTTCAACCAACCGATCATTGATGTCCGCCGGGCTGCCATGCGGCTGCGCGGTGACATTGGAAATCACCAGCACGTCCGGGGCGGTGATGCTCGCCTGTTCGAGTTCCGCCCGCAATTTCGGCTGGGCGCTGGCCATCAAGGGCGAGTGATAGGCACCGGCTACGACGAGTTGAATTGCCCGCTTTGCGCCCTTGGCCTTCGCCAGTTCGACGGCCTTCGCAATTCTGTGCGCCTCGCCGGAAATCACGAGCTGGCCCGGACAATTCAGATTCGCCAGCGCCACTTCCGCCTCGGCGCACACTTCGCGTGTCGGGGCTTCGTCCAGCCCAATCACCGCTGCCATGCCGCCCTTAGTGAGGTCGCAGGCCTCCTGCATGAATCGTCCACGCTGGCGCACCACGCGCAAGCCATCCTCGAAGCTCAGCGCGCCTGCCGCCGTAAGCGCCGTGAATTCGCCGAGCGACAAACCTGCCGTGGCCTCATACTTCAATGCCGGCAAGCGATCTTTGAGCAATTGAAACGCGACCCAACTCACGAGAAAAATTCCCGGCTGCGCATTTTCCGTCTTGGTCAATTCCGGCTCCGGACCGTTGAAACAGATCGAAGCCAGATCGTAGCCGAGTGCGGCATTGGCGCGATCAAACCAGGCCTTGGCGGAGGGGAAGTGTTCCGCCAGGTCCTTGCCCATGCCTACAACCTGCGCGCCCTGTCCGGCGAAGAGAAGTGCGGTTTTGCTCATTCAGGCCGCCAACTAAACATGAATTTGGGAAACAGCGAAAGTGCGAATTGCGGCACAAGAACTGGCTTTGGCTTCCACGCGCAGGGCAGGCAACCCTCGGCGAAGCCCGAGGCGACCATCAACGCATGAGGACTTCGGCAATGAGGGGAGGCGTTCGGACCCGCTTGCTTGAAATTGCAAAGGCCAGTTTGAGCCGGGCGCAGGCGATCTTCGCTTGCGCACGGTCAGCCGCGTGAATACGGGCGAGCACGTCGCCGGATTTCACTCGCTCGCCAGGCTTCAAGATTTGATCCACTCCCACGTCAGAATTGATCGCTGATTCCTTCGTGAGCCGCCCGCCGCCGAGGTCGCGAATCACTTCCCCGATGAGGCGCGCGTCGCACTTCGAGACGAAACCGCTGCGGTCAGCCCTAAGTTCCAGGACAGCCGGCGCGGTGTGGTCGTGGGCCAGTTTCTTTCGGAACGCGTCAAGGTCGGCGCCCTGCGCCGCGAGCATTTCATCCCACTTCTTGCGCGGCGCGCCGGAGTCCAAACAATCCTCCGCTTGCTGATGGGCAGCTTTGAAGGATCTCGCCTTGCCGGTTTGGACGAGCAGGTGCGCGGCACACGCAAGGACGAGTTCGCGCAAATCGTCTAGGCCAGGCGTCGCGCCTGACTCATCCTTCTTTGAGTTAGAGACAGGCGCGACGCCTGTCCTACGATCAAGACAGGCCACGCTTTCTTTCACTTCCAGCCAGTTTCCCGCAGCGCGTCCAAGCGGCGCGTTCATCTCCGTGAGCATGGCGCGCGTGTTCACGCCGCATTGATTGCCGAGGGTGACCATCGCCCGGGCCAACTTGCGGGCGTCAACCTTGGTTTGCATGAACGCGGCGCGACCGAACTTCACGTCGAGAATCAGCGCATCGAGGTTTTCGGCAAGCTTCTTGGAGAGGATCGAAGAAACAATGAGCGGGATGCTGGGCACGGTGCCGGTCACGTCGCGCAGAGCGTAAAGTTTTTTGTCGGCAGGCACCATGCGGTCGGTCTGGCCGCAGATGACACAACCAACTTTCTGCACAATTTCCACGATGCGCTTCGCCGGCAACAACGTCATGAATCCCGGAATGGAATCCAGTTTATCGAGCGTGCCGCCCGTGATGCCCAGGCCGCGACCGGAAACCATCGGCACGCGAAAGCCGAGACAGGCCAGCAACGGCGCAAGCGGCAGCGATACCTTGTCGCCCACACCGCCGGTGGAGTGTTTGTCCACGAGCGTGCGCGGATCTTTTGGGAATTTTAGCACGTCGCCCGAATCGCGCATGGCGAGCGTGAGGGCGGCGGTTTCCTCATTGTTCAGGCCGCGGAAGAAGACCGCCATCAGAAACGCGGCGAGCTGGTAATCGGGAAATTTTCCGGCGACGACCGCTGCGATGATTTCGCGAAGCTCCTCAACCCGGAGCGCCTGGCCGTCGCGTTTGGCTTCGATGCGAGCGAGGAAATTCACCGGCGCGAACTTAGCAATGGCGGGTTTGAACGCAACCACGAACCCGGGCACCGTCAGACTTGCGAAGGGTCCGACAGTGGGGTAGAGAAGGCTCATGCAACGAAGCGGCCTCATTCTGGGATTGACGTTCTTGAGCGTCGGTTTGGCTGCGATAGTAGTGTGGCAGGCGCTCTTGTTGCGAACACAGAAAGCGAACCTGGCGCAGATCGAATCACAGCTTGGTGAAAGGGCGCCTTCGTTCGCGTCCGGTTCATCCGATCCTGTGCAAACACGCGCTGACCTGAACGTTGAGCATGATCATCGTTCGCCGGCTGACAACGCTTTGCAGGTCGCATCGCCTGCCCACACCGCAGCGTCAGGCTTGACGACAAACTGGCCCAAGTTCGACTGGCGGCTGGTGGAGTCGGAAGATTACCGCACCTATGTGAAGAATCTGCGCGACATCGGTTGTCCGGAGCAAACGGTGCGGGACATCGTGACCGCGGACGTGACGCAAGCATTCGCGGCCAGGCGGGCGGAAGTGGCCGCGCTCCGATACGGCGAATCCAAGTTCAACGAGTTTGATGACGCGGCGGATGCCGGCTTTGCGCGAAACCGCCGCGTGGTGGACGAGGCCATGAATGAAGCGGTGCGTCAATTGCTCGGCGCAGAGGGTGTGGCGACTTCAACCGCCTGGGCATGGAGAGTTGCGGCCATCGAACAACAACTCGCCATTCTGCCCGCGGACAAACACGGCGCGGCCCTGGAGATTCTGCTGCGCAATGGTGAGGTGGATGTCCCGTTGCCCCGTGGCATCAGTGGGAATCGTCTGACCGCAACTCAAGCGGAAGAACTGCAACTGCGATTGGAGACCTTCGACCGCCGCCGAAATGAGTTGCTGCAGGTGCTTACACCCGAGGAATACGAGCAAATGGACATGAGGATTTCCTGGACCGGCGACAACCTGCGGCAGGCCATGGCGAAGTTTCAGCCGACCGAGGCGGAGTTCACGGCGATCTTCCGGGAATGGCGCGCTCATGACCAAAGAATCGCCGGCATGTGGGCGAGCGGAGAACCAGACCCTGGAAACAAACAAGTGTTTGCCAATATTGAGCAGTTGCTCGGGCCGGAACGCTACCAGCAGTATCGCGAGACTTGGTGGAAGTAACCTGCGGCAACAGGTTCAACAGGCAGCCTGGTGAGGCTGCCCGCTGACTATCGGCGGCAGATCTATCCCTCAAACTTCCTCGCTGCGATGCTTGAGTTATGGCCGCCAAAACCAAATGAGTTGTTGATGATGGCGTTCACCGGCATTTCGCGCGCCGTGTTGGCCACGTAATCCAGGTCGCACTCGGGGTCGGGCACCAACAGATTGATTGTGGGCGGGACGACGCCGTGCTTGATGGCGAGGGCGCACACGGTCATTTCTACCGCGCCCGCTGCGCCCAGCATGTGACCGGTTGCGCCCTTGGTGGAACTCACCGCCAGCTTGCGGGCATGCTCGCCAAACACGGTTTTGATGGCTTGGGTTTCGCAAACGTCACCCTGCGGGGTGGCCGTGCCGTGGGCGTTGATGTAGGAAACGTCCGTGGGATTCAGACCTGCGCCGCGGAGCGCCATCTTCATGCAGCGCGCGGCCCCTTCGCCATTGGGTGAGGGCGCGGTGAGGTGATAGGCGTCCGCCGTGTTGCCGTACCCGACAATTTCACAGTAAATCTTCGCGCCGCGTTTCTTCGCGTGTTCCAGTTCCTCCAGTACCAGCACGCCTGCGCCTTCGCCCATGACGAAGCCGTCGCGTTCCTTGTCAAATGGCCGGGAGGCGCGCTTGGGATCGTCGTTGCGCGTGCTCATGGCGCGCATGGCGCAGAAGCCGCCGATGCCGATGGGGACGATGGTCGCTTCCGCGCCGCCGGCAAACATCATCACCGCCTCGCCCATTTTGATGGTGCGCCAAGCCTCGCCAATGGCGTGATTGGCCGTGGCGCAAGCGGAGCACGTGGCAAAGTTGGGGCCGCGCAGGTTCTGATACATCGAGAAGAGGCCGGAGGCCATGTTGCCGATGAGCATCGGAATCATGAACGGTGAGAGCCGGCCCGGTCCGCGTTCGAGCAGGATTCTGACTTGGGCGGTCGTGGTTTCCAGACCTCCGATACCAGAGCCGATTATGACGCCAATCTCGTCGCGGTTCAGTTGATTGAAATCCGCGCCGCAATCCTGCAGGGCCTGCCAGGCGGCATACACGCCGAATTGCGAGTATCGGTCGGTGCGGCGAATCTCCTTGGGCGAGGGCAACGCCGGCGTGGGGTCGAAATTTCTGACCTCGCCGGCGATCTGGGTGTCGAAGGCAGATGGATCAAATGCGCTGATCCGGTCAATGCCGCACTGACCGGCCACCAGGTTTTGCCAGAACGCCTCGATTTCATGTCCCAACGGAGTGACCACCCCAAGGCCGGTGACCACTACCCGGCGTTCTGTCCAGTTGATTGCCATAAAATTAAATGGGGCAGCTCAATCCCGCCAAGCGGAACGGCACTGCCCCGGATTCATTGCTCTCGCAATTACTTCTGCTGCAGGTCTTCGATGTATTTGATAACGTCGCCGACGCTTTGCAGTTTTTCGGCCTGTTCATCGGGGATTTCGTTGCCGAATTCCTCTTCCAGCGCCATGACCAGTTCAACGGTATCCAGCGAATCCGCTCCCAAGTCTTCAATAAACTTGGCTTCGGGTGTCACCTGGTCCGCGTTCACGCCGAGCTGCTCGACGATGATTTCTTTTACACGTTGTTCAATGCTTTTTTCAGCCATTTGGGTCTCTCCAGTTCTGTTTTTGACGTGTGTCTATGCCACGGATAGGGGGGCGTCAAGCCCCGAATCGCTCTTTTTTTTCCAGCCAGTCAAGCCGCTTACCCGCCGCGCAGGGTCACATCACCATCCCGCCGTCCACCGCCAGCACCTGGCCGGTAATGTAGCGCGCCGCCGGGCTGGCCAGAAACACTGCCGCGTGGGCAATATCCTCGGCTTGACCGAAGCTGCCCAGCGGAATCTGCTTCAACACCAGTTCCTTCATCTCCGGCTTCAAATCCGCCGTCATGTCGGTTTCCGTGAACCCGGGCGCGAGGGCATTGACGGTGATGCCGCGGGAGGCGAACTCCCGCGCCGCCGACTGCGTGAAGCCGATCAAGCCCGCTTTGCTGGCCGCGTAATTGCACTGGCCCGCGTTGCCAATGAGGCCGATCACCGACGTGATGTTCAGGATTCGCCCGGCGCGCTGCTTGAGCATCGCCCGGCTGAACGCGCGCGTGACGTTGAACGCGCCTTTGAGATTGGTGTTGAGTACCGTGTCCCAATCCGCGTCGCTCATGCGCATGAGCAATCCGTCGCGCGTGACCCCCGCGTTGTTGACCAGAATGTCCACGCGGCCCGGATCAGCCAGAATCTTTTCGGCGGCGGCATTGACGGAGTCACCATCCGCGACGTCCACGGCATAAGCCCAAGCCTGGCGACCCAGCGCGCGGACTTCGGCGGCGACTTTCTCGGAATTCTCCGCGGTGCGCGAAACACACACCACATCCGCGCCCTCGGCGGCAAAATTTAACGCGATGGCGCGGCCAATCCCCCGACCGGCGCCGGTCACGACGGCAATCTGGTTCTCAAGTTGTTTCATGCGCCGGATGGTTTAACTCCGAAAACCGGGAAAAGACATGAAAAAGTTTGGCGTCGCGGAGAGTCCGGAATCGCATCAATCGGTTTGAGTTCGATCTCAGCTTCACACAATATCTCCTGCAACGATGCCAAATCCGGCGACCAGTTCAGGAATCAGGGACAACCACAAGCGCGGTGTCGTCGCTGATTTCCTCAAGGCCAAAATTCATTCCGGCTCACGCCTGTCCGTAGTCTCTGCCTATTTCACGATCTACGCCTACGACGCGCTTCGCGAACGCCTTGACCAGATTGACCATCTCGACTTTCTTTTCGGCGAACCGCGTTTCATCGCCTCGCTCGACCCGGACAAGACCGAGAAGAAGGCGTTCATTCTCGACGGCAACGGACTGCAGCTTGCCAACCGCCTTGAGCAAAAGCGCGTTGCCCGGGACTTCGCCGAATGGATGCGTAACAAGGTGGACATTCGCTCCATCCGCCAGGCGCAGCTTCTCCACGGTAAGATGTATCATATCCGCGCGTGGAGCGTGTGCCGTTGCGAACGGCTTTTCTGGAAAGCGACGGAGCAGTGCTCGTCCCAACCGTGGTAGATCTGCTTGGTGACAAGTTGACGGCTTTTGGGCCGAACACGACCGGCGTTCCGCTGAACGAACAACGCGCCATGCAGTTCATGAAGCAAGTGTTCGACATCGGCGAATTGTTCAATGCCGCCAGCGATCTGGCTGCCGTGCGGGCCGCCTACGACCAGGTCTTCGCCGCCGAGAACGGCTTTCGCGGCGGAAGGTTCACGACAGAACTGGCGTTGCAAGACGCCTTCAACACGGCATACCGGATCGCCCAGGTCGGCTTCAGCGTTGCGCCGAAAGATGGGCGCGATGATCTGCTTGACGCGGGGCGCAGGCAAATGGGGAGTCACCTCGTCGGCGTGAAATTTCGACGGGAGGAAATGAAAATCGCCGCCGCCAAAGCCGCGCTACTCACAAGCGCGCTCCGCGCTGCCGCGCCGCTGGCCTTTGGCACGCTGCATTACAGCGACACGAAGCTCGCCAGTTTGAAAGTTGCAAGGTTTGACGCCGCGTTTTCCGCCGTCGGCAAACTAAAGGCCAATCCCGAAGCGATGTGGCTTTGGGCCGAGGCCCTGCGAATTCGCGGGTAAAGCTGCAGGAAATCAAAATCGTGGAGGGAGCCGCAAAATGAAAATTCCCCGGAGCGCGGCGTTCACGCCGCTTTACCCTCTGCACTGGGAAAGGTATTGGAATTTTCCACCCGTCCCGAATCATCGCGCGTTGAAGCGGCATGAATGCCGCGCTCCCATGAAAACGCCAAGGGCGTTTCGTCCTTCAGCCCAGAGTTGCCGAGGTCCGAGGCCGGACTGGCCGAGTGAGGCTACCCTGGGTCACGCGGCCCCGATGTATTTGCCAACCCCAACGGGGTTGCGTTCGTCCATCGGTCCGCGATTTGCCACAACCCCGTTGGGGTTGATGATGATTTTGATTCGAGTTCCCAGGGTAGCTCGTGCCTCGCAACCCTGGGCGGAACGACATTACCCCTGTGGGGTATCCCGCCGCGTGGGGTGCTACCAAAATTCCGATCCTGACGGAGCTTTGGCTTCCACCTAGCCAAAATCCAGATGGGCACGCTTTTGAACTATGCCGCCGAGCGAAGCTGCCGCTGAAACAACGGTTCGGCGCCAACAATCAACTAATTCCGCCTTTTTGAAATAGGCGGGATTGATTGAGATTTCAGCAATGACAATTCCGAGCACGGTGACACCCTCAATCGGACGCAATTCAGTTCAAAACCAGATTTCCCCAGTTCAAATTTGGTAAACGCAGTTCAGGCTTGATTTACCTCAACACAAAATCGCTTACGAGTTCCGGAAACCGGCAATCTTCGCACAGCGCGTTTGAGTGATCGCAAAAATCCCGGACTATTTGAATCAAACCCTGCTGCGCCGACGCACTCCGTAAAACTCCCCGCGCCGCGCCGCCCAGCAGGCGTTGTCGCGCCAGCCGCAGCACGGCGTTGTCTTCGGTGGCGGGCCAAGCGTGATAACGCCGCTCGATTTCGCACTGCAAGGACTGGTTACGGCCTTCGCCGGCGCGCGTCCAGAGCCAGGGCAGAACAACGTTGACCGCCAGGTCCGTGACGCGCGTGGCGCCGAGCAAGGGTTGGGACTTCTTCAAACGCGCGGAACGGAATGTCCAGTGCCACGACCAGAAGTCGTCCGGGCCGACTTGGAAGACGCGGAGCAACGAATCGTCCAGCGACTTGTCCGGAATGGCGGCGGCGCACCATTTCTCCAATCCAAAGGACAGGTTGCCCGCCAGCAACCAATGCGCGGCCAGGGCCAGACGGCGCTGCGGATGATTCGCCGGACGCAAACCGTGCAACCGCCACAGGCTGCGCGGCAGATGGCAATCCGCAAACTCGTCCCGCTCGCGCCACCAGCAATCCCACACGCGGCGCAGGTAGCTGTCGCTCCCGGTCTGAGCGCGGCTCAAATCGGCGGGCAGCAATCCACTGCTGCCCAGCAAACGGGCCTGCAAGGCCAAAACCGAGGTTGCGCCCTCGCTCCAGCGCGCGCGGTTCTCGGCGAGGTATTGCATCGGCCAGACGTTATGTTTGTAACCCAGCGCACGAAACAAACCTTCCCACAGCGCCTGTTCCCAGCCGACGTGCCGGGCGCGGGCCTGAAACCGTGCGGCCTTGGCCTGTAACCGCACCGCCGCCGCCTGTCGGAGCAATTCAGCCAAGGATTCCGACGACAACTCGCGCAACGGGGCCGAGCACTTGCCCTGCAATTTCTCCGGCAGCGGTTTGACTGGCTCTCGTTCGAGCCACAGGCTGAGTTCACCCAGCGGTGCGTCGAGGGCCGGGCGTATCGGCAGAACCGGAGGTCCGTTTACCTCGCGATCCGCATCCCAAACCACGCGCAGGATGACATTCTGGAACGCGGGATTGCGGTCGTGTCCGTGCGTCCGCCAGCCGCTGGTGCGCAGGTCCACTTCCACGTCACCGGCGCGCGGCGTGGCGTCGCCAATCTGCACGAGCGCGCTGCGGAAGTCCGGTCCGCTTTCCGCGTTGCCGAAACCGGGATGAAGCACGCGCACAATTTGGCCGTCCAACGTTCTCAGTTGATCGCGGTGGAGGCGCTGGTGTTGCCAGACGGCCTGGAGCAATCGCTCCGGAGGTGTGTCACGATCGTCGCGAAGCACGTTGGCCACGCCGGAGCGCAGGCGCCATTGGGCGTAGAAGTTGGTGACGGGCATGGACACTTGTCATTGCTTTTGCGCAGAGGCTTTTGCAGAGTCAAGTCCCGAAAGCCTTCGGGAACGCGGCTCACGACGGATTACGATGAATTCCAAGGAATCTGGCAGTGAATGAGGCTGTTCATAAGAACATGAAATTTCAAGATCGAGCATTGGTTAGGCGCCTCGCCCCGGGAGATGACGCAGGCTATCTCATGGGGCGGGCGGGTGTCTGGCTGGTGGCCATCGGACTGGCTTCCGGCTGGGGTGCGTCAGCGTTCGCGGCCAGCGCTGCGGACGTGCGCCGCGACGCCACGGTAATGGCGATT
The DNA here is from genome assembly GCA_014860005.1 of Verrucomicrobiota bacterium. The sequence goes on from JACZKP010000081.1 coordinate 48,811, forward strand.
GAAAAAGCCAAGCCCAGCGTCGTGAACATCGCCACGGCGCGCGTCGTGGAGTACCGCGATTTCTACCAGGAACTACTGCGGCAGTTTTACGGGGCGCACACCCCGAGCCGCCGGCGCGAGCAATTGGACAGCATCGGCTCCGGCGTGATTATTCACGAAGACGGTTACGTGCTTTCTAATCTGCACGTCGTCCGTCGTGCCTCACGCGTGCAAGTGAAACTCTGGGACGGCACCATTTACGATGCCGAACCGGTGGTCGGCACCGAGCAGAGCGACGTGGCGCTGTTGCGGCTCAAAGCGCCGCCGGGTCAGAAATTCCAAGCCATCCAACTCGCCGAGGACGACGACCTTTTGCTGGGTGAAACCGTTCTGGCGCTGGGCAATCCGTACGGCCTGGGTGAATCCGTCTCGCGCGGCATCCTCAGTTCGAAGAACCGCCGCCCGCCCGCCGGCGATGAGCCGTTGGAAATCGCCGACTGGTTGCAGACGGACGCCGCCATAAATCCCGGCAACAGCGGCGGGCCGCTCATCAACCTGCGCGGCGAGTTGATCGGGCTAAATGTGGCCGTGTATCAGGGGCAGGGCATTGGATTTGCCATTCCGGTCAAGCAGGTGGCGGCGGCGCTGTCGCAATTCTTCACGCCAGAACTGACGGATGAGTTGTGGTTGGGCTTGCGGCTGAAAGCCAACAGCAGTCCGCCGGTGATTACCGCCGTGCAACCCGGCAGTCCGGCGGACAAAGCGGGATTACGCGCCGGCCAGCAAATTCTGCAAGTCAACAGTCAACCGGTAAGCAATCTGATTGGCTTCACGAAGCTCGTGGCTGCCAGCGGAAGAAACAACCTCAGTCTTATGGTCGGTCAGAATCAGGACCGGCGCGCGGTGCGGGTAACGCTGGTGCCGTTTCCGGACTTGATCCGGCAGAAACTCGGCCTGGACTTGGGGGCGCCGAGCCCACAAGGCTTGCTGATCAGCGAAGTGGAAACCAACAGCCCGGCGGACCGGGCGCAACTCCAGAGAGGCTTTCTGCTGACGGCGGTTGACGGACAACCTGCTCGCGATTTATGGAAAGTGGGAAACCTTCTGACCACCAAGCAACCGGGGGAAACCGTGCTATTGACAGTGGTGGTTCCGCGGCGTCCGGGGGGTGGTTACGCCCGGCATGGCACTACCGCGCTCCAGGTGCGGTGAGGAATTGATTGGCTCGCTCCTGCGTATTTCCATTAGACTCGAATCCGACGCGAATGAACAACGGCACGATGATTGAGGTGGCTGGTCTGACCAAACGCTACGCGGGCAAAACCGCGCTGACGGATGTGTCGTTCACCGTCGCGCGCGGCGAGATCGTTGGCCTGCTGGGTCCTAATGGCGCGGGCAAGAGCACCACCATGCGCATCCTTTCCTGTTTCCTGCCGGCCACCAGCGGGACGGTGCGCATCGCGGGACGCGATGTGTTCCGGGATTCCGAGGCGGTTCGCCGCCATATCGGCTACATGCCGGAGAACAATCCGCTGCATCAGGAGATGCGGGTGCGTGAGTACTTGAAATTCCGCGCGCGTTTGAAAGGGCTGAGCCTGGCCCGTTCGCGTGAGCGCGTGGACACGGTGATGGAACAATGCAGTCTGACCGAAGTCAGCCGTCGCATCATCGGGCAACTCTCCAAAGGCTTCAAGCAGCGCGTGGGCCTGGCGGATGCGCTGGTGCATGAGCCGGAACTGATCATTCTGGACGAGCCGACCATCGGGCTGGACCCGCACCAAATTCGCGCGGTACGGCAACTCATCAAGAGCCTCGCCGGCTCGCACACGGTGCTGATTTCCACGCACATCCTCCCCGAGGCCGAAATGACGTGCAATCGCATGCTCATCATGTACGAAGGCCGCATCCTCGCGGCCGACACACCCGAGAACCTGCAAAAACTGATGGCCTGCAACGGCCAGATCATTGCCGAAATCGCCGCACCGGAGGCTGAATTGAACGAACTCTGGGCGCAACTGCCCGAGGTGGAGATGTTTGATGTTTCACCCACGGAGGGCGAGTTCTTCCGATGCGCGCTGACGCCGCGAGAGGGAATGGACCTGCGTTCACAGATTTTCGCGCTGGCGCAAGAACGCGGCTGGAGTTTGCGCGAGTTGACCCGCAGCCGGCATACGCTGGAGGACATTTACGTGCGCGTAACCCAACCGGACGAGGAGGAAAACTGATGCAGGCCCTGTTGACGCTGACCCGCCGCGAATTGGGCACCTTCTTCGTGTCCTTCACCGGCTACGTGATCATCGCGGCGGCAACCTTTCTGGTCGGCCTGAGCTTTATCGTGCTGTTAACCAAGCTGGGCACGGATGCCTCCCCGATGCCGGTGACGGAGATGTTTTACAGCACCTACTTTTTCTGGCTCGTGCTGCTGCTGGCCGCGCCCATCATCACGATGCGCCTATTCGCGCTGGAAAAGTATTCCGGCACCTTCGAAACCCTCATGACCACCCCGGTGCGGGACTTGCACGTGGTGTTGGCCAAATTCATGGCGGCCATGGTGTTTTACCTGGTGATGTGGCTGCCGATGCTGGGTTGCCTGGCGTTGGTGCAGCGTTATTCAAGTCAGCCGGGCGGGCTGGACTGGGGTGCGGTGGGCAGCACGTATCTGGGCATCTTCCTGCTGGGTGGCCTGTTTCTCTCGGTGGGCTGTTTCGCGTCGGCCCTCACCCGCAGTCAAATGGTCGCGGCGATGGTCACCCTGGTGCTGGGCGTGACGCTGTTTTCCCTGGGCTTTCTGGCGGATCAAATCCCCGCCGCCGGCGCGTGGCCGGCACAGTTGCTGAGCCGGTTTGCGCTGTTCCAACAAATGCATGATTTTGCGCGCGGGGTGGTGGACACCCGCACCATCGTCGTTTACGTCAGCCTTACAGTTTTCTTCCTGTTTCTGACGCTCCGGGCCATTGAAAGCCGCCGCTGGAAATAACGCGCATGGCCGTCGAACCCTCAACTCAACCCAGCTTCTCGCCGCGCCGCCGATGGGCCATCGGCCTCGATGTCGTGGTGCGCACCGTGGTCGTGCTGCTGGTGGTGGGGATGCTCAATTACCTTGCCGGACGCTACCACCAACGTCTGCATCTGGGCGCCCAGTCGCGGACGGAACTTCATGCCCGCACGGTTACGTTTCTCAAGTCGCTCACCAATGAAGTAAAGGTGACGGTGTACTACGACAAGGACGATCCGCTTTACTCCAGCGTGGCCGCGTTGCTGAATGAAATGCGGGACGTCAATCCGCGGCTGCGCGTGACCGTGGTGGATTACCTGCGTGACGCCGCGGCGGCACAAAAGGTCAAGACGGACTACAAGCTGGGCGAATCAACCGACGAACACGACCGCAATCTCGTGATCTTCGACTCCCAAAAGCGAACCAGAGTCATCAACGGCAACGCGCTGGCTGAGTACACCCTCGAACAGGTCCCCACCGCGAATGACCGCGAATTCCAGCGCAAGCGCACCGCGTTCAAGGCTGAAATGGCCTTCACCTCGGCCCTGCTGGCGGTGACCAGCCCCAACCCGCTCAAGGCCTATTTTCTGCAAGGCCACGGTGAACATCGCCCGGACAGCGGCGATGAAATCCGGGGATATCTGAAATTTGCCGGTCTCCTCCAACTCAACTACATCCAAGTCGAGCCGCTGTCGCTGCTCGGCACCAACGAAGTGCCGGCGGATTGCAGCCTCCTGATCATCGCCGGCCCGACCACGCCGATCGCGGATCCGGAACTCGAAAAGATTGAGCAGTATTTGCAGTCAGAACAGGGCGGACGCTTATTCGCGCTGTTCAACTCCGCGGCACAGGACCGGCGGACGGGTTTGGAGAAACTCCTGGTTCGCTGGGGTGTGCTGGTGGGGGAAAGCGCCATCCGGGATCCGGTCAATTCCCTCAAGGGCGCGGACGTCGCGATTGCTTCCTTTAGCCGTCATCCGGTGACCAATCCGCTGATCGGTTCGATGATTGATCTGATCGCGCCCCGCCCCGTCGGGATTCTGGGGGGAAGTGACCGCACCGCCGACGCCCCCAAGGTGGAGGGTCTGGCCGGTTCAGAGGAAACAGCCCTCCTGGTGAACGATCCATCGGCAAAACCGCGTAGTTACCCGGTGGCCGTCGCCGTGGAGAAGAGGCCGGTCACAGGTGTGGTGACGCAACGCGGCACCACCCGCATGGTCGTCGTCGGAGATTCTTATTTCCTGGGTAACGCGTGGATTGACATTCTGGCCAACCGCGATTTTGCGGAATCCGCGGTGAACTGGCTGTTGGAGCGACATCACATGCTGGAAGGCGTTGGTCCCCGGCCGATCACGGAGTTCCGCGTTATACTCACCCAGGCGCAGATGCAAACCACCCGCTGGTTGCTGCTGGCGGCCATGCCCGGAGCGGTGTTGTTGCTGGGCGGCTTGGTCTGGTTTCGCCGCCGGAAATAGTTATGAAAACCCGGAATTCTGGAGCGTTGAAAAGCTGGCGCACTGGGCGGCAGTCCCGGCACGCCATGTCTTTTGCCCTCGCGTCCCTCATCCCTCCCGCCGCATGAATCCGAAGCACACTTGGATCTGGATCATGGTGGCCGCCGTGCTGGGTGGCGTCATCCTGATTTCCGAGCAGTTCCGGCGCAAGCCGGAGGCTGGGCCGATCCTCGTGCTGCCTGGCTTCAAGGCCGGCACCGTTACCAGTGTCCAAGTCCGGCCCGCGGGTGCGCTGGAAATTCGCGTTGAACGCACCAATGCCGCCTGGCAACTCACCAAGCCGATCAGCTACCCGGCACAGGAAACCAGCGTTGATACTCTGCTCGCCACCCTCGAACAACTGACTGCCTCGGCCCAGATCTCGGCGACGGAATGGCGGCGCTACACCAACGCGGATGTGGAATTCGGATTTGCTGCTCCGCAGGCTTCCATTGCCATTCACAGCCGTGACACGCGCCGCCAGATTTTGCTCGGTGCACGGACCGCGCCGGGCGACCAGGTTTACCTGCAGGTGGTCGGCGTCGAAGGGGCTTACGTCATTGACGCGGAATTCCTGAAGGTGATCCCGCACAAGGCGGACAATTGGCGCGACACCGGGCTGGTGGCTTCCGGCGATCTGGGCGTTGATCGGTTGTTGATCAGGCACGCGGCCACGGTCATTGAACTCCAGCGCGCAGCCACGAATCTCCCGTGGAGCATGGTTCGCCCGGTGCGGGCGCGGGCCGACAATGCCCGGGTGATCGGGTTGCTGGATGGATTGCGAAAACTGCGGGTCATTGAATTCATTTCGGACGATCCCAAAACCGACCTGGAGCCGCTGGGTTTGCAGCCCGCGGAACTGGAGTTGTCCCTTGAACGGGGTACCAACGTCGTCACGCGGCTGCAGTTCGGCAAGAGTCCCACGAACCATCCCGCCCAGGTCTTCGCCCGCCGCCCGAATCAGGTCACCGTGGTGACCGTACCAAAAGACCCGCTCCTGCCCTGGCGCGCACCGCAAAACGATTTTCGAGAGCGCCAGTTGGTGACCCTTGTGCAACCGGTGGACAAGATCGAAGTCCGCGGCCCCGATAACTTCACCCTGCAACGTGACGCCACGAATAATTGGCGCGCGGTGGGACAAGATCTTCCCGTGGATGCTGGCCTCGTGGATGAGTTCCTCAACACCTTGGGCACCCTGCAAATCGCCCAGTTCATTGAGCCAATCACCGAGCCGGACCTGCCGACATACGGATTGGCGCCCCCCTTACGACATATCAGTTTGCAGGCGGCGGTCACCAATGCCGCCGGCGTCGCCACCAACTCGGCGATTGTGGAACTGGCCTTTGGCAACACCAACGCGAATCGCATCCATGTCCGGCGAACCGATGAGAATCCAGTTTACGCCATTGACCTGGCGGGTTTCCAACAGTTGCCAACGGCCGCCTGGCAACTGCGCGAACGTCGCATTTGGAGATTCTCCACCAACGACGTCGTGCGGCTGACCATTCGCCAGCAGGGCAAAGTCCGGCAACTCGTACGCGAGGAGGCGAATTCATGGGTGCTCGCGCCCGGCTCGCAGGGCATCATCAACCAGTTTGCCATCGAGGAAACCACGCATCGTTTTGGGGAACTGGCGGCGACGCTCTGGGTCGAGCGCGGCAGTCCGGACCTTGCCCGTTACGGTATGGGCACCAATGGTTACTCGCTGGAATTCGAATTGAAGAATGGCGGGAAGCGCACGGTGGAGATCGGGCACCTTTCGCCCGCTCATTATCCTTACGCCGCCACGCAACTCGATGGTGAGACCTGGATTTTCGAACTGCCCTTGGGGCTGTACTACCTCATGTCCAGTCACCTCACCATCCCCTCCGAAGTTCCCTGATATGGCGCGCGAGGCCAAGAGCCGCTTCGGGCGCAAGTGCCGCATTTACTTCCGCCGATTACGGATTGCCGGTTTGTTGGCGCTGCTCGCGTTGCTCGGTCTGCTGGTGTACTTGAATCAAGTGGGCTTGCCCGATTTTATCAAACGCCCCGTGCTCACAGAATTGCGCACCCACGGGGTGGACCTGGAATTCTCGCGGCTGCGGCTGCGCTGGCATCGCGGGATTGTCGCGGAAGAGGTACGCTTTGGCCAGACGGAGGAACCGCGCATGCCCCGGTTGGCAGCCCGGGAAGTGGAAATTGACCTGAATCCCCGGGCGCTCACCCGCCTGCAATTCCTGGTGGATGCCATCAGCCTGCGCGGGGGCACCCTCCACGTCCCGTTACCGGACACCAACGCGCCCGCCCGCTTGCGGGTCGAGGACATTGAAGCGCGACTCCGGTTTCTGCCCGGCGATGAGTGGACGCTGGATGACTTTCGCGCCCGGTTCGCGGGCGCCAATTTTTTCCTCTCCGGCACCGTCACCAACGCCTCCGCGATCCGCCACTGGAAATTTGCGCGCAGCCCGCGGGCCGAACGCGAAACGTCCGTACCGGACCAGTTGCGCCGGCTGGCGGATACGCTGGAGAGATTTTCTTTCGTCACGCCGCCGGAATTGCGCCTCGTGCTGCACGGTGATGCGCTGGACCTGCGAAGCTTCACCGCCCGCCTGGTGCTGAAAGCCGCGGATGCTGACACGCCCTGGGGCCGGACCACCAATATGCTGTTCACCGCGCGACTGTTTCCCGGAGCAGGCCGTGAACTGACCCTCGCTGAATTGAACCTGGTCGCCGACGGCGCCCGAACCCCCTGGGCCGACGCCGCCAAACTCTACCTCGCCATTCACCTGGAAACCCTCGCCGGGCAGACGAATCTCGTGGATGGCCACCTGACCTTGCGGGCGGCCAATGCCATGACCGAATGGGCTTCAGTCACGAATCTCCAATTCACCGGGCGCTGGACTCATTCCCTGACCAATCCCATTCCGCTTTCCGGCCAGGGCGAGTTGCGCGCTGGCACCGCCATCACCCGTTGGGCCGAAGCCGGCAACGTTCGTCTCGCCGCCCGGATCACCACCGCGCCAGAAGCGCCGCCACCGGACGCCTCGCTGGCTTGGTGGACCAACCTCCAACCTTATCAACTGGATTGGGAGGCGGCGTTAACCGGACTCGAATCGGAGAAGCTCGTGGCGGATAAAATATCCGTCGCCGGGCGCTGGCACGCGGCCACTTTGACAGTTACCAACCTCCATGCGGAGCTGTACGATGGCGCACTGGACGCACGCGCAGCGCTGGATGTATTTACCCGGGAAGTCAGTTTCAGTCTGGCCTCTGACTTTGACGGGCAACGAATCGCACCATTGCTCACGCCCGGCGCGCAACGATGGTTGGCCAGGTTCTCCTGGGTGGAATCACCGCGCGTGCATGGCTCGGGCGCGGTGGTGTTGCCGGCGTGGACGAATCGGGAACCGGACTGGCGCGCGGAACTGCAGCCCTCTTTGCGGCTGGCAGGCGAATTTGCCGTAACCAACGGCACCTATCTTGGCTTGGCGGCAGATTGGGCGCGATCGCATTTCTTTTATTCGAACATGACCTGGCATCTGCCGGACCTTGAGGCCAGCCGGCCTGACGGACAACTTCGTCTGGAGCATCGGGCGAATGATCGCACCAAGGATTTCTACTTCCGGGTCCATAGCACGATAAATCCCCGCATCGTCCAACCCCTGTTGAACGAGAAGCAGCAGCGTGGTCTCGATTACGTCACCCTCATCGAATCGCCGGTGATTGACGCGGAGGTTTGGGGACGCTGGCGGGCATACGATCTGATTGGCGTGCGCGGCCAGGTGGCGCTCACGAACTTCGCGTTTCGCGAGCAACACGCCGATGCGGTGGTGGCCGAAGTGCGTTACACAAACCTTGTGCTGGAGTTCATTGAGCCGCGCTTGTGGCGTGGCACACAGGCGTTGAGCGCGGCTGGCATCCGGGCAGATTTCAACACGCACCGCATCCATTTCACCAATGGTTTCAGCACGGCCGAACCGCTGGCCGTCGCCCGGGCCATCGGCCCCAAGATCGGACGCATCATGGAACCGTATCGCTTCGCGCACCCGCCGGTGGTCCGGGTGAATGGTTACGCGCCGCTGAAAGCTTCGGAGGACGCCGATCTGCGGTTCGAAGTGGACGGGGGCCAGTTTGAATGGTGGCAGTTTCATGTGCCAAATATCGCCGGCGAAGTGCATTGGCAGGGCGAAGCCCTGACCTTGCGAAATGTGCAGGCGGGATTTTATTGGGGCCACACAACTGGCCAGGCGGATTTTGATTTCAGCCGCGACAGGCCCGGCACGGATTTTGGCTTCGCCATGACGTTCACAAACGTCAACCTGCCCAGGCTGATGGCGGGCCTGGCGGCGCGCACGAATCATCTCGAAGGTTGGTTGAGTGGCCAGTTGGTCGTTACCAATGCCAACTCCGCCAATTCCAATTCCTGGCAGGGTTATGGCCGGGTGCGGCTGCGCGATGGTCTGATTTGGGAGATCCCCATTTTCGGGGTGCTGTCCAAACCGCTCGATAGTCTCATCCCCGGTCTGGGCAACAGCCGCGTCACGGAAGGCTCGGCGCGGTTCAGCATCACCAACAGTGTGATTTTTTCAGACAACCTCGAGATGCGCGCACCCACCATGCGGTTGCAATATGAAGGGACGGTGGGCTTGGGCGGCCAGGTGAACGCGCGCGTCGAGGCCGAACTCTTGCGGGACACGTGGTTGATTGGCCGCGTGGTGAGCCTGGTCCTCTGGCCTGTGACCAAAATGCTCGAGTACAGAGTTACCGGAAACCTCAGCAATCCGAAGGTCGAACCCCTCTACATGCCCGCCAGACTGCTGTTCATCCCGCTGCATCCGCTGCAAACTTTGGAGGGCTTGTTCACCAGTGACGCCCCCAAGACCAATGCGCCGCCGGTATTCAAGAGTGATCCGTGAAGGGGTGTCGGGTGGTGACCTTCGGCAACCCGTTGTGCCGGCAACCGCTCCACTCGCCCCGTGGAGTAAGCGGAGGCGACACCAACCCGCGGGGCCGCGCCACTACTCCACGGGGCGAGGCTTTCGGTGGCAGCTCAAATCTGCGAATAACCCGTCGGTCGCAGGAAGACGCTGGTGATGTTGGTCAGAATTTCCGGATTGGTGTAGCCAGGCGTGGTGCTCAACTTTTTCCAATCGGGGTGGGAAACGAAAGTTCCCCAGTTTTTGTCGCGCGCCGCCATGTCATCGAACACGAGCATGTAGGTCAGATTCGGGAGTTTTGTGCCCACCAGCGCTTCGCCAAAGAACACCGGCGCCAGCCCGGTGCGGCGGAAGATGTCAATCTCGCCAACGTCGAACATCTCGACCTTTTTCTTGTTCGCCTTGCGGCTGTGCGCCTCGTAGGTGCGCAACTCGAGGATGCGCGGTTTTTTCTCCGCCGCCTGGGCGGGCACTTCCAGTTTTGCCATGCCGCGAAACGCGCGCATCAGGGTGCTTTCCTTGCGGATGTAGGCAGGCTCCGTCGGTGGGACGTTGGTGAATTCCGCTTTCAGCAGTTCGGGGTCGGCCTCGAATTTTTCCTGCGCCGCAGTCATGGCGTCCAGCGACTTGTAGGACAGCAGCACGTATTTGGTCGGCGCGTCCGGACCGATCATCACGTCAAAAACGCCCACGGGCTTCACCCCGGCGCGATTCCACGCCGGGACGGCCACGTCGCGGTAGAAGTCATCAAAGCGTTTGATTGTCGGACCTTGCCGCAAATGATAGAGCCGCAGTTCGTAAAACTCGCGCGCGTTCCTGGCCTCGGATTCCGCGGCGGTGGCGGAAAGCACAGGACTCATGGCAGCGACACTGGTGAGGGCGGCGGTGGATTTCAGGAATGCTCGTCGTTTCATAGACCGCGCCAATGTGTCAGCGCCGGCCCCCGGATGCAATCGCGGAAACAAAAAGCCCGGCGCGCTCCACGCCGGGCCCGAAAAAGCCTTGCCTGCGTCCGACTCAGCGTCGCGACATCAACAACTGCAATACGTACCAGAACATCATTGCCACGGAGGCAAAAAGCTGCAACGCGGCTCCCACGTAACGATCTTCCGGATAATGAAGCAGGATGTTCGAGGTGTCGTAAAGAATGGCCCCGCCGGCCAGAGCAATCATCCCCACGCAGAAAAACGTGCCGAGTTGGAAGCCAAATGCCACCCCGGCCACGATCAGCACCAGCGCGACGATGCCGCCCCAGAATAGAATGCCCCGCAGGAAGGAGAAGTCCTTGCGTGTGAAAAACACTATCAGCGACAGCCCCGTGAAGCCCATAAAGGTTACGGCTACAGCACTGGTAATCACCCCCGGCGCAAACTCGTTGGCCAGCCAGAGCAGCGGCACGAAGATGATCGCCTCTGCCACGACGAACCCGGTGAGCGCGCCGTATTGCGCGGCTTTCGAGGTGGAGGTAAGGGCCACGCGGCTGGCCAGCCACGAGACAATGACAAAACCACCCAGCACAAAAAGCCAGGACACGCTCAGCATGGCCCGGGCCATTGGTTCCGCCAGGCCGGACTTGAACAGAAACACTTGAATCAGCGTAAACGCTGTGATTGCGCAAAACAGATGCGTGTAGGTTCGCGACACAAACGTGCCGCGCGATTGTTCATCCAGTTGGATGACCGGAATGGGCTGGGGATACGATTCAGTGTTATTCATATTTCAAGGGAGGGCCTGCCATGAGGTTCTCGATTGGTTTTCTTGGGCCGTGGAACATTCAACTGCCGCATGCGCGGACTCTTTTGTTTTCTCCGCTGATACATGGCATGAGCATAGCCGCTGCGGAAAAAGTGTCAACCAGGGTAAAATCCCAAACCATTGCCGGGGAGTCGTTCTTGAGGATCGCTGTGGTGATTCGCCCAGGCTCCACCACATGAGATTCAAAGTCAGCAACATTCGGCAAAGCTGGAGGCTTGAATGATGAACCGCCCAAGGCGGATTAGTCTTGGATCGGCCCAAGAGTTAGTGCGGAAGGCCAACATCGCTGGCGGGCGCGGAAGGAGCCTGAGAAACTGCCCCTGACTGTCCGTTCTCACGAAACACCAGCGCTCCTGCGGGACAATGCTCCACACACTTCGCGGCAATCTTCTGCAAGCCCGCTTCGATTGAACGATCAAACGGCGCGGCCATGCGCACAGTAATAGCCGCGCCCGGTCAGTTTCGCCTGCCCGTGATGTTTCCACACCAGCAGTCGCCGGACAATGTCGCTATCAACGGCCCAATTCAGCCGTTCCTTGGGTCGGAGCCGCTTGGCGGTGTTCAACCGGATTGCCACGCTGCCAGCTTGCACCGTCACAATTTGCAGCGGCAAGCTTGCTTTAACGCCACCACTCGCAACGCGTGTGATCAAAAGTAGGTGAGGCACCGCGCGCGGGCGGAGCGCCGGCTTGCAGCCGGCTTTGGGCGGATTAACACAATCCCATTCGACAGCCAGGAGCAACGCGCATGGGAAGCGTGACTCGTCCCCAAAGCCGGTCACAGACCGGCGCTCCGTCCGCAATGTATGCGCGGCTCCGCCGCCAGACCGGCTCGCGTCAGGACCTCCGCCCATTGCGGAAACCACACCGCGTGATCCCTCGATACGCCGCTCGTTTTCCCCCTCATATTACTCCGGCAAAAGACCAACCCAGTGTATTTTTGCGCGTTCGCAGTGCCAGCCGAAAATCTCAGTCCAAGCTGCCGCATGGCCGGGGGACGGCTTGGGTAACGTCCTCAAAACAAAACTTGTCAGCACCGCGACGCCGGCGTAAAACAGCCCCATGAGCCGAACCCACCAGTTGACCAATGGCCCATGGGTCCCGGCCAATCAATTCTGTTATGCGGCGCGACCACGCGTTTCGCAACTGCGCGCAGAAACACACAATCGGAGGCCAGCATGAATGAAGAAACAAAAAAGGGACTGGTTCAAACTGGATTCGGACTCGGCGTCGGTCTGCTTCTTCTGCTAAGCATGGCCGCAGAGCCAACCGTTGTCCTTGGCTGGTTGTGGCGGATTGCAGTGTTCGTGTTCGGCCCGATAACCCTCATCGTGATCGCGGTAATTATCTGGGCGAGGCGATGTCGGCTTTTCGGTCATCGTTGGGTAGGTTGCATCTGCCAGTCGTGTCATGCACGTCGCGACGAGAACCACGATTTTCAGCAGTGTCATTGCGTTAGGTGCGGAGTTGAACGGCATAAGCGCGGCCTCGACGGCTTCTGCGATATATGCGGTCGCTGTATGACGTGCATTGGCAGCGGCGGTTTCGCGGGAAGTTGTTCGGAATGCGGAGGCCAAGGCATTATTCGAGGTTCTTCGCTGTTTTCGGTGGAATAGCCGGGTAGTCTCGCGGGCATGACACCTGAGAAACTGTTTCATGAGTTGCTGGGATTGGGATTGAACTGGGAAGTGGTCGAGAGCCGGTTTGACCAGAAAAGCGGCACGGTTTT
>JACZKP010000082.1 GCA_014860005.1 Verrucomicrobiota bacterium
TTGCGTCAACAGATCCGCGTGAATCTGATTTGCCAGCGAATCAAGGCTGCTGCCGAGAAATCGCTCGAAGTGCTCCTCCATCCGGTCCGCCAGCAAACCGTTCATGCGATCCAACCCGGTGCTCAACGCGCCCGTCACCGCGCTGCCGAGCGCGTTGCTCACCACCGTCGCCATGCCTGTCGCTTCACCCAACGTATCAATCACGAAGTTCGCCAGGTTGATCTGGGGCAAACCGACCTGCGCCCCGAACCGCACTTCCGCACGTTCCGCACTGAGATAGGCGACGCGTTTCTCGACATTCACCACCACAAAATCTTCCTCGACCGGATTCACCGACCGGAACGAGCGCGTCGGAAAATCCCAGCGCACCGGGAAATTGAAGTCAATTGCCCCGCCGAGCCATTCCTGTTTGGCGCGCGTGAAGTAGGTCGAGTTGGTGCGATAGTTCAGAAGATTCGCCGCCGTGCTGCCGGGGAATCCGCGGTTGTCCGGATCGTGATAGCCGCTCTGGAAAAAGCTCTTGCTGTTCCACGTGCCATTGGCGAGGAACAATTCCGCGCTGCCCCAAACGCCAGGATTGTTTGGATTGGCGGGTGGCCGATGGGACGCGGTCTGCAAATGCGCCGGTAAGGCCTCGAAATATGAGACCTTCACCAGCCCCGGCAGATTGATGAAGCCTTTGTCGAGTGGCGCGGCGGGGCTGCTGACCGGATGCACATAATTCGGCGCGCTGCCGAGCGTGCTGAAGAAAGCGCCCACCGTCGGCGTGACATAATAGGTTTCATAGCCACTCGCGCCGGGCGCGGCCCGACGCGGACCACGAATCTTCACCTGCGACGGCGTGAGCAAGCGCGAATCAAGATTCGTCGGCCCGCCGTTGCGCGGGATAAAATTGCCGTGCGGGAACACGCCGAGTTTACCTTGGAACGAATCAGTGACGTGCGCCATGTAGGCGTCCACGCCGAGGGCGAGAAAACCATTGCCCGGATTGCAGAGTTGCGCGGGGTCGCGCGTAAATTCTATCGCCGACACATCCATCGGCGCTTCCCAGTATTTCGCGACGATGGACTGTGGACCGTTTTGCACATCGGCTTTGTCGAGCGCGCCGTTGCAGAGGAACATCAGCTTCTCGAAATCAATCGCCGCGTCGGTGGGATACGGAAGAAAGAGGCTACCTTCGGTGCGGGAATCCACATTCTCGTTGGAGAGAAACGCGAGGCCGAAGTTTAGGAAGGTGAATTGATAACCGTTGATCAGCACCAGTTCCGGCGCGGTCTGCACTTTGTCGTGAATCCCGGACACGCCGCTACGCCGAACGTAATACTTCGAGCGCCCTTTCAAATCATACGGACCATACGCGCCGCCGCCGAGCGTGCTTTCGCCCTCCAGACCGGAAGCAGTGATGGAATTGCTCGGGCCAGCGCGGAAGTTCATGCCCGCATAGTCGGCGCGACCAAACCAATATGAGCCAATGTTTCCAGGGCGTTCCGTCACGTCGCCGGTGGCCGGATTCGCACCCGAAAGCAAAATGACTCCGGGCCGTTTATCGAGCGGGAATTCGCCGAGCACATTGTTGTATTGCCCGTGCAGAAAATGTCCCGGCCAATGCACGCTGCCGCGCGCGAAAGGATCGGTTTGATGCGCGTGCCGCCCGAGCGATGAAATCCAGCCCCAGCGCAACGCGAAGTTCGGGGATATATCGCCCGTGCCAACCAATCCGCCGTCGGTGGTGAAGCGCAGTTGCGAATTATCCGGGTACAGCACGGCATTGGTGGGGGAAGTCGTTCCGCAACCCGGCTCGACACAATCCGCTGAGACCGGCACAGCGACAAAACCCGGCGTGGCATCTACGTTCAAATAACTGTCTTCCGTATGCACGCGGTCATTCACCACGCGCATCAGCCCGGTGCCAGACAGGAACGCCGCGCGTTCGGGAAAGTGAGCGACGTGAACCCAGCCGCCGTTGGCGCCAAATTCAAACACACCCGACAGTTCCGCGCCGGCCTTGTAACCTGCCGCCACCACGACATCCGATCCCACTCCGGAAACCGTGCGCCAGTACGCGTCATTCGAAGGCTTGGTCTTGAAAGCTGACGCCACGGGCGCGTTGGACAGCGCGGTGTATTGATGCTGTTGCACGTGGAAGACGCTGGCGGAACTGAACGTCGGCATCTCGAATCGCCCCAGCAATCGCCGCCAAGTGATGCTGTTGACGCGCATCGTCACCGGTTTGGTTTCTTCGCCGACCCAAAGCTGTCCCCCGCCTGGTGGGTTGAAGGTGAGGTCCGCTGTCGGCAGTAAATTGTCATCCAGTTGATGCGGACCATTGAGGAGCATTGTGCCCTCATGTCGCCGCGCGCTGTTCGTTGTGGCCCAGCCAAAACCAGCGGGCAAAATGACTTCAAGCTGACCCGCCTTCGCGCCGGCAGAATCCAGCGTGAGTTGATTGCGGAAAAACCGGACGCCATTCATTTCCGCCAGATCAATGCCCGGCGGAACCACGCCGATGCTCGAAGGCGTGCGACAAAACGCCGAGCCATCCGGACGCAAACCAATGCCGATCGAACCAGGTCCAGCGGTATAGCCGGGAAAATCGTCGAGCAGCGCCCCATGCGGCGCGAGACCGAGGGTGGTATGAACATCCGGACTGACCACCGTCGCTCCGGTGATCGGATTGTTTGTAATGGAACGGATGGTAGTCAGGTAGGAACCAAATTCGAGCTGGCCGTTGAAATGCAGGAAACGCAGGAAGCTGGTCGTGCCGGTCGGCCCGGCAATGTAGGTGAACGTAGTGGGCTCTTCGATGTGTTCGAGCCGCACCCGCAGGCGATGCGTTTTACCGACCGAATCCAGTTGGACACCGGGCGCGGGACGATAAGCAATCTGCCTGGTGAAAGAGTGCGTGGCCGGGCGCTGCAACAAACCGCTGCCGGCCGAAAGATAGGTGGGCACGGCGGGTGTTGGGTCTGCCGCAAAAACGCCGCTGGTCAGTGGAATCGGCGTCTCCGGAGCGTCATTGGCGTGCAGTTCGATCACGTATCGCACCAAGACCGTGTTGGTGGCCGGGGAAACGGTGGGTTGATCGTAGCGATGCAACGTAAGGGTTATATCGGCGAGAAAATTGGTCGCGGAAACATCCGTATCCGCCAGCCAGCGTCGCGTCAGCGAAGTGGCCGTGTAGGTCGGCACCACATTCAATGCGGTGTCCGAACCCCACGGCCCGCGAAAATGAATGAACGAGCGATTCACCGACTGGTTCGTGCCAATGACCGAACCGCCGCTGGTCTGATACACCTCCGCTTCGACGCGATAATTCACATACGGATCGAGTTTCGCCGTGGGAACGAGGTTGGTGTTAAAATTAAGTGTGTTCGTGCCGGGCGAGAAAAAGAATGCTGACTGAGGAGAGGTTGTAATTGTCGTCGCCCCGCCCTGCAACGGATGCAGAGCGCCGGTCGCTTGGTTCCGCAAGCGGAACCGCACTGCCATGGTGGCGCTGCTTTCCGAACCGCTGCCGGTTTTGCCGACCGTGACCGGCATCCGCACGGGAATCAGGTGGCGAAAGTAATTCGTTTGATTCCGGGGGGCGTCTGAATCAATGACATAGTAGGGAGACGTGTAGTTCGTGATGATCGGCACGCCCATCGTGTAAGTGATAGCCGCCCGGGCCGGAATCACGCCCACGAGCATCAGGCCCAGCAGTAAACCCAGTCGTCTTAGCCAAAAAATGTCTCGATTACGACGCATATTCACAAGGCAGACACAGCACAAAAACACTGCTCATGCTTTGGGAATACGGAACTTATCATCACCGGTTGCAGGAAAAATGTAGGGCAGGTTTTCCAACCTGCCGGTTCAGGCGACTTTCCAGTCGCCTGTTTCCGTTTTGGCGAAACCGCCCGGATGATTCGTGAGGTTACAGCCACATCGGAACACGGGGTTGGAAAACCCCGTGAACCGGCAGGTTGGAAAACCTGCCCTACGGCACGGGCGGGCGATACGCGCTGCTCCAGCGCCAATCTTCCGGTCGGGCGCACAATCGCGCGTTAACCGGATTTATGATGGTGTACTGCCCACACCGCGCCCGGTCTTCATCGTCGCGGATCAGATGATCATAAGATTCGCCCTGCCTGAATTCCCCTTGCCGCGCCAGCAACCGGTTCGCTTCCCGGGCGGTGAACCCCTTCCAGCTTTTGGTGATTTGACTCAGCGTGAATCCTAGTAACGGTCGCACCACCACATGCGCGTGATTGGGCATCACCACCCACGCCGACAAATCAAATCGTTGCCCGGCGTGAAACTGAATGGCGTTCGCCACCAAATCGGCGAGGTCCGGCCGGCGCAGCCAACATTCTCCGTGGCCGGCATCCAGATACTGGTCCACGCGGGTTGAATACCACCGGAACAACTCCTCCTGTTCCGCCCAGGTCAAAGGACGTTTGGCGGCATCAGCTTGCGAAAGTATGGCGGCGCGCTCCTGTTTAAGTTTCAACAACACTTCTGCGGGCAAGGTTCCCGCCAGTCGAAAGGTGACGAAATAACTCGCGCCATCGCGTTTGAGGTGCGGCAAGTGATCCCGATGATGGAAACCGGCGGCCAAGGGATTTGGTGCGTCGCCTGCGGGAGCGTCATGGTGGGATGTCATGCCCCCGGGGATAGCAACCCCGCCCCGCGATGGGGAGCAAAAAATTGCAGGGCAGGTTTTCCAAACATGTGTCATCGCTCGCCCCTGGATACCGCACCAGAAACGGGCGACTGGAAAGTCGCCCGAACCGGCGGACAGGAAAGTCCGCCCTACATCGGCGTAGGGCAGGTTTTCCAACCTGCCGGTTCAGGCGACTTTCCAGTCGCCTGTTTCCAGTTTGGGAAAGCCGTCCGAAGCGCAGCGGCATCACCGACTCACTGAAACACGGGGTTGGAAAACCCCGTGAACCGGCAGGTTGGAAAACCTGCCCTACTCACCAATCCAATCCCAGTTTCGCGAGTTCGGCGCGGAGTTCGGGCAGTTTCCAGACCTGAATCACGCCGTGATCTTGCGCGAGCAAGATGGATTTTCCGTCCGGATGAAAGGCGATGTCGAAAAATCTCCCGCCGTCCGGGCCTTCCAGGACGGCGATGCGTTTTCCAGTCTTCGGTTCGAGCAACTGCACGATGCCCCCGCGTTGCACAATGGCCAGCCATTGCCCATCCGGCGAAAATTCCGCCCGCATGCTGCGCGCGATGATTTCTTCCGGGAAATTCATTACGGGTTGCCAGTCGCCCACCCGTCGCACATGCGCCTCGCGATCCAATGTCACCAACCACTTTCCATCCGGGCTGACCTTGGGTCGCCCCCGGGAACCCGGCAACGATTGCGGCGCCGCTTCCGGCTGGTGCGTGTCGAAGATCAACAACCGATCACCCGCATACGCCGGACACGCTAGCCAGCGTCCATCAGGACTGAACACCGGCATCACGGGAAACATTTGAATCGGCAATTTCACCCACGCCGAACCGCGTCGCAGCCAGACCACATTCTCCGTCAGATCCGGCACAGCAATCGTGCCGTCACCCGATAGCGCGGGGGAAGCCAGCTTGCCGGCGGCGAACAACAATTCGGGCACGCCAAAACCAGAATCAGCCACAGCCACGCGGCACAGTTGATTGGATTGCACTACGAGCAAGTGTTGACCGGTGGCATCAAAAGGACCGAGTTCCGCCCGCGGCAACGCCAGGCGGGCGCGGACCTGCCACGAGATTGCATCCCACAACAAAACCTCATTCGCATTCAACGACGCCAGCCAACGGCCATCGGGACTAAATTCCAGCCGCTGATAAATGAACGGATCGCCCGGACTGTGCAACTCCCGTCGGATGGGCGGCGGTGCGTATTCAAGCCACAGCGGCTGCCGGTTCTCCAGGAGCGAACCCAACCGCCGTCCGGCGGCGTCGAAATGCAGGTGCCAGGCGCTGGACTTATCGCCGATCAATTTTGCGCCCGTGTGCGGATCAAAAAATTTCGTACCGTAACTCAACCGCGACGAGACCAGCATTTCGCCGCGCGGATCAATGAGACTCATCGTCCGGCCATCGGTGATTTGATTGTAGCGATGCACCTCCTGTCCGGTCGCCGCCGCCAGTGCGAGCACGCGGTCCTCGCCCGTTTGCAGCACCAGCCAGTCGAGCGGGTTGTCCCACGTCACGTTCCAGATTTGCGCGGGAAACTGGCGCGACCAGCGCACCCGCCCCGTGGCCACGTCACAAACTGCCACGGTGAATTCTTCCAACGTCAACGCCACGGCATCGCCGTTCGGCGCCCACGCCACCGTGGTCACCGGCAACTGCTCCGGCGTGCGCCATTCACTCACGCGCCGGGGCGACGCTGGCGTAAGATCATAAATTCGCACCCACCCGTTCGTTTCCCCACGACACAATCGTTTCCCATCCGGACTGAACGCCGCGCCGTTGAACTTGCGATGACTTTCCGACCCCGCGCCCGACAACACCTCGGCGCCGGTCGCGGCATTCCAGACCGACATCACGCCGCCGTGGCGCACCAACAGATATCGCCCGTCGGCACTGAAGGCGCGCAATTCATCCGGCTTGGGCAGGAACCAGGAAACGAGTTGCGCCTGATTGTCCACGCGGTAGACGGCTATGCTCGCTTCGCTTTCCTGCCACAGCGCCACCCGCTCAAACTCCCGATCAAAGCACACCAGCATTTCGTCGGCGACCGGCGGCAAGTTGGTCACGATGTGCCGCAACAAGTCCGGGCGTGCCAGCGCGGCGATAGCTTCCCGCCGCAGCGAATCCGTCAATCGCCCCGCCCCATCAAGCCGCCGCACTTCAACGAGGTTTTGCAGCGCCTGCGCCCGCCAACCGGGGGAGTTGGCGGCGCGCAACGCCCGCGCTTCCGAGAACAACGCGTCCGCCAACCGGGCTTGGGCGACATCACGTGATTCGCGAATCCGAACGGAACTCACCACCAGCACCGCGGCGCTCAGGAGTAACATCAGCACGGAAACGCCAATTAAAGTTGCGGCCAGCGGGCGGCGATGCGCCCAACGCCAGGCGCGACCAGCCGCACTGATCGGGCGCGCGTGAACCGGTTCGCCTTGGAGATAGCGCTGCAAATCCGCCGCGAGTTCCCCGGCACTGACGTAACGCCGCGCCGGTTGTTTCTCGAGGCACTTGAGGCAAATGGTTTCAAGATCGGCAGGAATGCCGGCGTTTAAGCGGCGCGGCGCAACCGGATCAACGTCCTTCACTTGGGCGATGACAGCGGCGAGATTCGTTCCCTGAAAAGGCGGGCGACCCGTGAGCAGTTCGTAAAGAATCGCGCCGAGCGAATAAACATCGCTGCGCGCCGTGACGTCGCTGGTTCGACCTAACGCTTGTTCCGGCGGCATGTACGCGGGCGAACCCAACACGCCGCCGGTGAGGGTTTGCGGCGCGGCATCCAAAGCTTTGGCCAAACCAAAATCCGTGACGTGCGGCTCATCGGCGGCATCAATCAACACATTCGAAGGTTTCAGATCGCGATGCAAAACGCCCACGCCGTGCGCGTAATGCACCGCTTCCGCAATGCGCGCCAAATAGCGAGCGGACCGATTCGGCGCGAGCGGACCGTGTTGCACCACCTCGGCCAAGGTGCGTCCCTCGACGAACGCCATGGAATAAAATGGTTGCCCGTCGAGCGAACCCGTATCATACACCGGCACAATGTTGGGATGCTGCAACCGCGCGGCGAGCGTCGCTTCGCATTTCATGCGCCGCCGACCTTCCTCACCGGCAAACAATCCACCAAGCAACACCTTGAGCGCGACCGTGCGATTCAAACTCCGTTGCCGCGCGCGATACACCACGCCCATGCCGCCGCGGGCCACTTCCTCCAAGATTTCGTAATCTGCCGTCCGGGAAGATTCGCCTGTGGTGCTCCCGCCATACGCATCCCCATCCACCTGCAACGCGGCGGATAACAGGCAGGCGGGACACAGTCCCAACCCGGCGTCGCGGCTGATCAAGCCGCCGCATTCCGTGCATGTTTTCAAGCGCGCCACCTTCCTGTCCTACGGAAAAAACGCTGGCGGGTTGCGAAATTCATGCGCGCCACACTTCGAGCAGGTGTTTCAATTCCGCCTCCACCTCCACCGGTGAAGCGACGGTTTCAGCAATCAGTTCACGCAAAATCGCCGCCTGCCGTTGCCGCGCCCGATGCAAATGCGACTTGAGCGTGTTGAGCGGCAAATTCAGTTGCGCGGCAGATTCGGCCAAGGAAGGAGCGTCGGGATCGCCGAGCTGATCGAGCACGACCAGTATTTCACGGCGTCCGGCGGTGGTAAATTCCTGGGCCAAGCGCTCGTGCGATCGAGTCAGCAATTGTTCCGCCCAAACACGATCGAACAGGACATCCGGCGCCGCGTGATCCGCCCCTTCCAGATAACGTCCCTCCGCGGCCTCGGCTTCGATGGAAATGGGAACGGCATGTGCCCCGCGTTTTTGCGCGGCGCGCTTGTCCCATTCGTCGGCGAGAAAATTACGGACGGATTGCGCGAGAAAGGAGCGGAAGCGCCCACGCTCACGCCGCGCCTGACTCAGGCCGTTCTTGGCTAGCATGCGCGCGAAGAATTCCTGGCTAAAGTCACAAGCCGTGGTGGGATCGAGTCCACTACGGCGCACCAGCGCATAAACCGGAAACCAATACGCACGACACAACGTCTCCAGCGCGGCGTGCCCCGCTGCGGAATCTTCCACTGCACCGAGCACGACACTCCAGCGCGTGGTGAAAAAAAGTCTTTCACGCGCAGTTACTTCCATTCCTGGTTCGCCTTCTGGTTGCACAACTAAACTATTTCCCGTCTGGCCCAGCATAGCCCAAACGAGCAGCGCATTCCAATAGCGGTTCCCGGAGCTTGTTGGCTAAGTGATACGATGGAGGATTGGTGGTTGAAGCCGGCCGGCGGTTACTCCAACTGGTTTTAGCATCCGTATGGCGACAGCGGTCGCTTGCATTCTGTTCGATAGTCCGGTGATCTGGCGCATTGCGTCGGGCAAAAGCCGGGCGAGGACTTGAAAGTTGGAATAATTGCACCGCCAGCCAGATCAGCCTCTGCGGGCACGGAGACTTTGGCAACTCAGGGCCGCTACCTCATATCCCGCCCGAACCGGTTCGCGATTGCACCGCTGCGTTTCGTGGCTACCATGCGCCTCATGAATCCCGGACTATCGGCTGTTTCCAGTCACCAACGGCGGATCACTCCTGCCTTCTTTTTCGCCGCCCTGTTGCTGCCGATTTCACTGGCGGCGGAAATCCTTTCGCTCCCCGCGCGCTCGCAAGTGGAGACACAACCCGGCTCCGGCGAGTGGCGGATCGTGGAAAAGGAACTGCGCTGGGAGTCGTCGCAGACTGCAATCGTCGTGTGCGACATGTGGGATAAACATTGGTGCCCCAGCGCAACGGAGCGCGTGGCGGAGATGTCACCGCACATGAACGAAGTGCTCCAGGCCGCCCGTGCGAAGGGTGTATTCATTATTCATTGCCCCAGCGGCACGCTCAATTTTTACAAAGACCATCCGGCGCGAAAGCGCGCCCAGGCCGCGCCCAAGGTTGAAACCGTTGTCCCATTGCAGGGCTGGTGCAGCCTCGACCCGGCCAAAGAGTCGCCGCTGCCGATTGATGACTCGGACGAGGGCTGCGACGGCTGTGCGACCTGTCCGCCGCACGGCGCGTGGAGTCGCCAGATCGCCACGCTCGCCATCCATGACGAAGACGCCATCACGGATTCGGCGGAGGCGTATTACCTGATGCGCGAGCGCGGTATCACGAACGTCATCGTCATGGGCGTGCATGCAAACATGTGCTTGCTGGGGCGGCCGTTCTCCATCCGTCAGATGCGCAACCAGCGCCAGAACGTCGTCCTGATGCGCGACCTGACGGATGCCATGTACAACTCGCTTGCCGCTCCGTATGTGAATCACTTTCGCGGCACGGAACTCGTGGTGGAGCACATCGAAAAGTACTGGTGTCCCTCGATAACGAGTGCGGCCTTTCTCGGCGGCGAACCGTTTCGCTTCCGCGCCGACCGTGCGCCCAAAGTCGTCTTCCTGATCGGTGAGGACGAATACAAGACTTGGGAAACACTGCCGGAGTTTGCCGGCAAGATCATCGGTTGGCGCGGCTTGGAAACGGTCATCGTCCAGCAAAGCCCGGATAACAAGCATAACTTCCCCGGTCTGGCTGACGCGTTGAAAGGCGCTGATTTGCTGGTCGTCAGTGTGCGGCGACGCGCGTTGGCGAAAGGACAGCTTGATCTGATTCGCGATCATCTGGCGCGCGGCAAACCGTTGGTGGGCATTCGCACGTCGAGTCATGCGTTCGGTCCGCGCGGTGAGGACGCAAAGCTCGGTGTTGCCTGGCCGGAATTTGATGCCGAGGTGCTCGGCGGCAACTACACCGGCCATCACGGCAAGACGGAGCCGACCACGATACGCCTGCCAGACAGCGGCGTCGTTCATCCCATCCTGACAGGCATTGATCCTGGCGAACTGACTGGCCAAGGGTCGCTTTACAAAGCAAGCCCGCTGAAAAGCTCGACGCAGGTGGTCTTGATCGGAACGATCCCGGACCAACCTTCCGAGCCGGTCGCATGGGTGAACACCTACGGCTCGCGCCGCGCGAAGGTGTTCTACACGTCGCTTGGCAACGAAGGCGATTTCGCCCAGCCGCAATTTCGGCGGTTGTTGCTGAATGGAATCCTATGGGCGCTCAGCCAGCCCATCCCGCCCGATGACCGGCTGCAACCGAGATAAAACAGCGATCCGGCTCCGATAATCAACCACCACGGAAAACGTGAACCGCAATAACCGAATGAATTTCCGCACTCATTTTGCCGTGATAGCGATGAGCGTGGCGGCGATTGTGGGAGGACAGGCCCAGCAATTCGAGCGCAGTCAGGCGCCGCCGCCGTTGTCGCCCGCCGAGTCCGCGCGTGCGTTCACCGTGCCGGACGAATTGGAGATGGAGCTGGTGCTCGCCGAGCCGTTGATTGCCCAGCCTCTGCACCTGAGCTTTGACGAACGCGGTCGCTTGTGGGTTGTGGAGTATCGCCAGTATCCGGCACCCGCGGGATTGAAACAAATCAGCCACGACAAGTTCTGGCGCTCGGTCTATGACCAGGTGCCGCGGCCACCACCGAATCATTTTCGCGGCAAGGATCGCGTTTCGATCCACGAAGACACGAATGGCGACGGCGTCTTCGACTCCGCAAAGGTATTCGTTGATGGCCTGAATATAGCCACGTCCGTCGCCGTCGCCCACGATGGCGTTTGGGTGTTGAATCCGCCTTACCTGCTTTTCTATCCCGACCGTGACCGCGACGACTTACCGGACGGCGATCCCGAAGTGCATCTTTCCGGTTTCGGACTGGAGGACACGCATTCGGTCGTCAACAGTCTGCGCTGGGGGCCGGACGGCTGGCTCTACGCCTGCCAGGGCAGCACCGTAAGCGGCCATGTGAAAGTCGAACCGTTGCCCACCGACCGCAAACCAGCTTCGACCAACGGAATTCATACCCTGGGCCAGAACCTCTGGCGTTATCATCCGGCGACACGACGATACGAAGTATTCTCCGAAGGTGGCGGCAACGCATTCGGCATCGAGATGGACGCGCATGGCCGGCTCTTCTCCGGGCACAACGGCGGCGACACACGCGGCTTTCATTATGTGCAGGGCGCGTATCTGCAAAAGGGTTTTCAGAAACACGGTGAACTCTCGAATCCGTACGCGTTTGGCTACTTTCCACAGATGAAACATGACCGCGTGGAACGCTTCACGCACACGTTTCTAATCTACGAAGCGGACGCCCTGCCCCACCAGTATCGCGGTCGGCTGTTTGGCCTCGAGCCGATGCAGGGCCGCGTCGTGCTCAGCGAAATCACACCGACTGCCTCGACGTTTACAACGCGCGACCTTGAGCACGTCGTCACCACGACCGATCGCTGGTTTCGTCCAGTGGACATCAAGCTTGGGCCAGATGGCGCGATCTACATCGCGGACTGGCACGACTTCTCGATCAACCATTGGAAGAATTATCAGGGCAACATGGACGCCGCGAGTGGCCGCGTCTGGCGGCTGAAGGCGAAAGCGTCGAAACCGGTAAAGCCTTTCGATTTGTTGAAACAAACGGACGAACAACTGATTGCGCTGCTGAATCATCCCAACCGCTGGTGGCGCGAAACGGCCTCGCGGGTACTGGGCCAGCGTGGAAATACGGCCCTGTTATCGGCATTGGCGAAGCAGGTTGAACAATCCTCCGGCGTGCCAGCGTTGGGTGCGCTCTGGACCTGGCACGCCATCGCGGCACGCACAGACGCGAGCGCGAGTGCAACGCGGTTTCTCAAGCACACTGATCCGCAGATTCGTTTGTGGGCGGTGCGATTCCGGGCCGATCCATTTCCCGGCTCGCTGGATTCAGGAGCGCTGAATTCCAATTCCGTGAATCTCAAAAACCTGCCACAAGATGAGGCATCGTCGCTCGCCTTGCTCGCCGCCCGCGAAACAAACGTTGAAGTCCGCATCCAACTCGCCGCGACCGCGAAGCGACTGCCGGCATCGGAAGCGTTGCCCATCATTCGAGCCTTGGCTCAACGCAATGAAGACGCCGCCGATTCGCGCCAGCCGTTGATGGTCTGGTGGGCGCTGGAGGCCAAGGCCGGCTCCCATCGCAAGGAAGTTTTGCAACTCCTGACCGAAACCGCCTTTTGGGAGCGTCCGCTGGTGAAACAACACTTACTCGAACGACTCATGCGGCGTTACGCCCAGGCCGGCACGCGTGTGGACCTGCTCGCCTGCGCGAAGCTGCTCGATCTTTCACCCGCGAAGGAATGCTCGGAAATCTTGATGCGCGGGTTCGAGACGGCGTTTCAAGGTCGCAGCGTCGCCGGACTCCCGGACGAGTTAATCACCGCGATGGCGCGGCACGGCGCCGGTTCCGTGACGGTCGGCTTGCGGCGCGGTGATCGCCAGGCACTGGCAGAGGCGCTGAAAGCGATTGCGAGCCGTGAGACGCCGATTGAGCAGCGCCGACAATTCGTCCAAGTCCTCGGCGAGGTGCGATCCCGCGAGGCGGTTCCGGTGTTGTTGCAGCTCGTGGCCACCGAAAAGGACGATGCCCTCCTGCAAGCGGTGTTCGCCGCGCTCCAACCGTTCGACAATGCCAGCATTGCGTCGGTCACGCTGAAGCGGTTGCCTAACCTGCCCGCTGGGGCCAGCGTCACGGCCTTGACGCTGTTGACCAGCCGCGCGGAATACGCTGCCGCCCTCGTGCGCGCCGTCGAGGAGCACCGTGTGCCGCCGAAGATGGTCCCTTCCGAGTTTGCCCGCCGGCTCAAAACTTTTGCCGATGCAACCACGCTCGCCACGATCGAGCGCCTGTGGCCGCAAGCCGGGCAACCGACCACAGCGCAGATGGAAAGTGAAATCACGCGGCTGACGGACGTGTTGAACGAAGGTCACGGTGATCCTTACAACGGCAAACGGCTTTACACCGCCGCATGCGCTGCGTGCCACCGCCTGTTCAACCACGGCGGCGACATCGGTCCGGACCTGACGAGCTTCGATCGTCAAGACGTGAACGGTCTGCTGCTGGCCATCGTGAATCCCAACGCGGAGATACGGGAGGGCTACGAGAACTTCAACGTCGAGACGCGGGACGAACGCGCGTTGAGCGGCTTCATCAATTCCCAAGACGAGCGCCAGGTGATCTTGCGCGGGTCCGATGGCCAGAACGTGGTTTTTCAGCGCAGTGAAATCGCCACGCTGCAACCCGCCGGAAGGTCATTGATGCCGGAGGGGCTGCTCGACAATCTGGACGCCCAACAGGTGCGCGATCTGTTCGCCTACCTCCGCAGCAGCCAGCCGCTGAATGATTAGGTCGCGTTCGCTTCACAGAAATAAGCCACGATCTATCGAGGATTTTGCACTACGTATTTCCTGTTTGACTCCTTGCTGGGCCAGCGTCAGGCTGCGTAATTGAAAGGTTGCTTATGTCGCGCACACTGAATCGCCGTGGTTTTCTGCGACGCTCCGCTTTGGCTTCGTCCGGTGCTGCCCTCGCGTTTCACTTCGAAGAGCGGGCTTTGCTCGCGCAACAGATTAAAGAGACAAGTCCACCCGCCACTCATGCGCCCGCCACTCCGTTTCCGCACGGCAAGCTGGGCAAACTCACGGTGAGTCGGCTCATCTGCGGCGGCAATCTCATCAGCGGCTTTGCGCACAGCCGTGACCTCATCTACGTTTCACCGCTGCTCAAGCACTATTTTACCGACGAAAAGATTTTTGAGACGCTCGCGCTCTGTGAAAACCACGGCATCAACACCGCCATCCTGCGGCTGGACGAGGACACCCTGCGCATCCTGGACCATTACCGCAAACAGCGGGGAGGTCGAATCCAGTGGATCGCGCAGGTGAAGATCCAGCCGGACGACTTCAGCGAAATCTCCCGGGCAGTGGCGCATGGCGCGGTGGCCGTGTTTGTGCATGGCGGCGTTTGCGATGCCCTGGCTTCACAAGGGAAAACCGGCGTGCTCGCCAGAGCGGTTGCCGCGATCAAGCAGGAAGGTGTTGTGGCCGGAATCGCCGGGCACGCGCTTGACGTGGTCAAGGCGTGCGAGCAAGCCAACGTCGCGCCCGATTTTTACATGAAGACATTCAACAGCAAACGCTACTGGTCCGCCGGAGCGTTGCCGCGTCACGACAGCGTGTGGGAGGAAACGCCGGAAGAAACCAAGGCACTGATGGAGGAAGTCGAGCGTCCGTGGATCGCTTACAAGGTGCTGGGCGCCGGCGCGATTCACCCGCGCGAAGGTTTCCAATACGCCTTCCAAAATGGCGCGGACTTTCTTTGCGTGGGCATGTTCGATTTCCAGGTGGCCGAAGACGCGGAGCTGGCGCGGTTGGCCCTGGAGAAATGCCGCTTGCGCAGCCGGGCGTGGGCGTAGCCACAGCGTTGAAGGGCCGTCATGTTGCCGGGGCGTCAAATTCAGGTGTTGCGATGTCGCTGGCCCGCAAACGCAGCCGGCCAGTCGTCAAGTCGTTCGCCCGCAGTCCAAGGTGACACCTCAAATAGCATAAACCGCATTTTCAGTTTCCTGTTTTTTTGCAGCCTGCTGGGTTTGTCAGCGCAGGCCGACCCCAACCATCTGCACAACTTCCGGGCCGGCGAACACGATCCCCGGCTGGGGCAACTTCACGGCCCGCGTCTGCCTCGCATGATGTTTGGCGACACCACGCGCCTGGGGCGTCCGTTTGCCAAAGACCCGAGCGTGATCCGTTGGGGCGGCCGTTATCTCATGTATTTCTCGCTGCCGCCCTTCGCCAAAGAGCTTGCGCCCACCAACGCGCCGCGCGGCTGGTCCATTGGCATTGCCGAGAGTCGCGACCTGGTGAACTGGAACAAGATTGGCGAACTGCTGCCGGAGCAGGAGTGCGACCAGAACGGTTTGTGCGCGCCAGGCGCGCGAATTCTCGACGGGCAGGTCCATCTCTTTTACCAGACCTACGGCAACGGGCCGAAGGATGCGATCTGTCACGCCGTGTCCGACGACGGTGTGAATTTTCGACGCAACCTCAGCAACCCCGTGTTCCGACCCACCGGCGACTGGAACAACGGGCGCGCGATTGACGCCGAGGTGTTCCCTGATGGCGAACGGTTGCTGCTCTATTTCGCCACACGCGATCCCACGGGCCGCACGCAGATGTTGGGCGTGGCGTCCGCGCCGTTAACCTCCGATTTTAGCCGTGACACCTGGCGGCAACTTTGCGACACGCCCATTCTTCAGCCGGAGTTGCCGTGGGAAACGCGTTGCATCGAAGCGGCTTCGGTGATCCGGCGCGGAGACATGCTGGTGATGTTCTACGCCGGCGGTTACAACAACGATCCGCAACAAGTCGGCGTGGCAACCAGCCGGGACGGAGTGAAGTGGACGCGCTTGAGCAACGAGCCGCTGCTGCCGAACGGCGCGCCCGGTGAATGGAATGCCAGCGAGAGCGGGCATCCGGGGATCTTCGCGGATGACGACGGGCGCACGTATCTGTTTTTCCAGGGCAACAACGACAAGGGGCGAACGTGGTTTTTGTCCTGCGTGGAAATCGGCTGGGAAGAACACCGACCAGTGGTGCTTGGGGACTCGCGCCCTCCTCAATCCGCAAACGCTGTGGGAGTGGCCTCCCCCGGCCTGGTCGTGCGTGAAGGCCGGTTCTTCAAGGACGGGCGGCCCTATCGCGGCGTGGGCGCGAATTACTACGACCTGTTTGGGCGGGTGCAGAAAGACCCGACAAACGTCTCCAGCCTGCGCGGACTGAAGCAACTGGCCGGGGCGGGCATTCCCTTCGTGCGCTTTGCGGTGGGGGCGTATTACGCGCCGGATTGGAAACTTTACCTCGCCCAACCGGAGGAATACTTCCGCCGGCTGGACCTGGTGGTGCGCAAAGCTGAGGAGGTGAAGATCGGACTCATCCCGTCGCTGTTCTGGACACTTGCGCCCTCCGACGTCGTCCAGGATCCCCTCGATCAGTGGGGGAACCCTGAGAGCCAGACCCACGCGCTGATGCGAAGGTTCACAGCGGACGTGGTGCGTCGTTATCGCGATTCGCCTGCGATCTGGGCCTGGGAATTTGGCAACGAGATGAATCTCAAAGTGGACCTTCCCAACACCGCGCAACACCGCAAGCCCGGCGGCACGGATCGCGACGACCTGAAGTCCGCGCACTTGGTGGTGATGCTCGCCGAGTTCGGCAAGGAGGTGCGCCGCCATGATCCGCACCGCGCCCTGCTCTCGGGCAATTCCCATCCGCGGCCCTCCGCCTGGCACAATACGCATGCGGGCACCTGGCAGGCGGATTCGCGCCAACAGACACGCGAGATTCTGCTGCGCGACAATCCGCCGCCGCTGGATGCGATCAGCGTGCATCTCTACGGTGGTGACGACCCCAACAATGACCTGGCGGCGTGGGCGACCAACCGACTGGAGTATCTGCGCGCGCTGAAGGAGTGCGCGCGGGGGGCCGGACGGCCACTCTTTGTCGGAGAGTTTGGCGTGGCTCGTGGCGAGAATGGGACAACACCCCGCGTGGAGATGGAGGATTTGATCACCGCCATGGAAGGAGCGGAGGTAGACCTGGCGGCATTTTGGGTGTTTGACCTGGCGATGCAGGACAAGGATTGGAATGTGAACTTCACGAACGAACGCTCCTGGATCATCGAACTCGCCGCAACTGCCAACCGCCGGTGGAACCATTCAGCGATGAATCGCGCCGGAACTTCCGCACCCGAAGCGACGAGGTAATTTCAGTCGAAAAACTTAATTTTTGAAATTAGGCTGACGATGAATATGAAAATTAGAACAATCGCCCCTCGCGCTGGCATTCCCTGCGAATTCGACGGCAGCCCGCTCTTCGTGACGCGCTGCTGCGCAACGGAACGGTGCTGGTGGCCGAGACAGACGCAGCCCTGAATTGACTTCGGGTGGCGCTTAAGCTCTTGTCATTGGCAATGAACCAATACTTGCTCACTGCTTTTGTGCTGCGCACCGGCGCGACCGGCGCGATTTTCCTGGTTTGCCTGTTGGCCGCCGCCACCGTCCGGGCCGATGACTGGCCGCAATGGCTCGGACCGCAGCGCGATGGTGTCTGGCGCGAAACGGGTATTCTGGAGGAATTTCCCACCAACGGTTTGCGCTTTCGCTGGCGCACCGGCATCGGCAGTGGCTACGCCGGGCCGGCGGTCGCCGGAGGCCGGGTTTTTGTTCATGATCGCAAGCTGGCCCCGGATACCGCCAATCCCTCAAATCCCTTCGATCGGGGCCGCATTCCCGGCAGCGAGCGCGTGCTGTGTCTGGACGAAAAGGATGGCCGCGTAGTTTGGACATACGAATACGATTGTCCGTACACGGTCAGTTACGCCGCCGGGCCACGCGCCACACCGGTGGTGCATCAAGGCAAGGTTTACACGCTCGGCGCCGAAGGACATTTGCATTGCCTGGACGCCGCAACCGGCAAGGTGCTTTGGGCGCGGGAATTCACGAGGGATTTCGACTGCAAGACTCCGATCTGGGGCTTCGCGGGTCATCCGCTCGTGGACGGACAGAAGCTGATCTGCCTCGTCGGAGGCGAAGGCAGCGTGGCGGTGGCGTTCGACAAGGATACCGGCAAGGAATTATGGCGGGCGCTCTCCGCGCGAGAGCCGGGATATGCGCCGCCGATGATTTACGAGTTCGGCGGGCAGCGGCAGTTGATCCTCTGGCATCCCGAAGCGGTCAACGGACTTGATCCCGAAACCGGTCGCTTGCTCTGGACTCATCGCGCGCGTGTTCGCAGCGGCATGAGCATTGCCACCCCGCGGCAACTGGGCGACCGGCTGTTTCTCACCTCATTCTACAGCGGCTCGCTGATGCTAAGGGTGCAGGACGGCGCGCCCGACGTGTTGTGGCAGACCGCCAAGGCCAGTGAAAAAGACACCGAAATGCTCCACAGCGTGATGTCCACGCCGATCGTGCTGTCTGACCACATTTACGGGAGCTGCAGCTATGGTCAGTTCCGTTGTCTGAAGACGGCCACCGGCGAACGCGTTTGGGAAACCTTCGCACCGACCACCGGCAAATCCGAGCGCTGGGGCAACGCTTTCATTGTGGCGCAGGGCGACCGCTACTTCTTGTTCAACGAACAGGGCGATCTGATCATTGCCCGCCTCACACCGCAGAAATACGAGGAGCTCGGACGTGTCCGCTTGCTTGAACCGGACAATAAGGATGCCCGCCGACCGGTGGTCTGGTCGCATCCGGCCTTTGCCAACCGCAGCGTCTATGCGCGCAACGACGCGGAAATTGTTTGCGCCTCGCTGGCGCGGGACTGACACGAAGCAAGCGGATCGAACCAGCAGGCGTGCGCCCCGGATATCATTGAATGGCGGAAGCAGCGATTTGAACAATGGCACGCGAAAGGTTCATGAAATAAGAATCAAACCAAGCGATGTATGAAAATAAGAAAAATCCTGCTGGCCAGTTCCGCTCTTCTCTGTGCGGCCGGTTTGGCCTCCGCGCAATTCTCCAAGGAAGTCGAACTCTACCACTGGGTTGATTTCACGATCGAAGCTCCGGGCACCACCACCGGCATCGCCCAATGGGATGTAGAAGGTTCTTGCCTCTGGAAACATGAGAACGGCGCCACTCGACGCACCAGTCTTGTGTGGTACTCAGGATCAGGGAACACCTATGTCTATCGTTTCGGCGGGTCGTTGCGGGGCCGCTGGACTGGTACAACAAGCTCACCTGTCGCGGCGCTCAATGGCCTGAGTCTGACGGTCAAGGTGACCCAATCCAGCAATCCAAACCGCACCGGCTGGAGCGGGCGCAAATCCGACGAGCCGACCGCTTGGGCGCATCAGCAGGGTCCCGATGGAGAGTTGATCAAGCGTACGCCCATTCTGATCATGATGCCTGATGTGCAGCGTTGGCATGACCATCTCGCGGTCATGAAGACTTTCGTAGCCGAGTTCAAAGATCACCACGGTTTCAATGGCGGTCATATTTCGACGATTGGGCATGGCTGGTTTGACGCCAACTCGACGGACAGCCTCCGCACCGCGCCCGCGACGCCGGATATCAGGACTTTTGCGGCTCTCGAAGCGGCGGCCTCCGAGTGGTCTGAGCGCGGCGGCGGGCTTCATCTGTGGATGTGGGGCAAGGGCGGTGCCGGGGATTGTTCCAACTTGCCCGGAGGATACAACGGTGACCAGAGCCGGCGCCTCAACCGTTACCTTGCCGCCCGGCTTGGCCCGGTGCCGGGCTGGTCCATGGGCATCGGCTGGGACGTCGAATTCTGGATTGACGAAACGAAACTCAAATGGTGGCTGGACGATCTCATTCCGCAACTGGGCGGCTGGCATCACTGGATCGGTCACCGCTATTCAGACAGCGATATTGGGCAGGGGCGCGACCCGGAGCCCGCCAACAAAGGCGAGTATCTCGCCCGCGGCATTGCGTGGAACACACTTCGACAAAGCAGCGAGCAGTACGCCGGTTGGGAACACTGGTTCACCCAGACCAGCGACAGCGCGATTGACGCGGGCTTGGCCGCGATTCGTGACCGGCCGATGATGAGTGAAGACCGGTT
The DNA here is from genome assembly GCA_014860005.1 of Verrucomicrobiota bacterium. Next base: position 20,147 of record JACZKP010000082.1, read on the forward strand.
TCGACGGCGCGATGGCGCGTGGCGGCAAAAAGACATGCGTTCCGACGAAGACATCCTTAACGAAATCCCGCGCTGGGCGAGTCGCGGTGTGGCGGCGATCTACGGCAGGCTTCTCGACGGTCGCAGCGGGGGAAGTGATAGTTGGCCCAACAAGGCTGCGATCAAAGCCGTGATCGAAAGTATTGACGAATGACGCCGCACTGCGCGCAGCCACGCACATCAGCAGGGCGCGGCCTCATTGAAAACAACCTCCTTGAATTCAATGGCAGCGCGTCGGCGGAATGCCCCATCACCCGGCGTCAGTCACTCGCCTTGATAGACTCGGATGTAATCAAGGTACATGTCCGAGCCGTTGCCGTAGCGCTCCAGGTTGATTGGCCAACCGCTGATGCCTCCGATGGCCAGGTTCGCCAGGAAGAAGTGAGGTTCGGTCTTGGACAAATCGTTGGTCGGATGCCGCAAGACTTCGATGTCATCGAAATAATAGACCGTGTCGTCCAAGCCGATCTTGACGGCATAGGTGTGGAACGTGGTGGACCAGTAGGACCGTCCGCCCAATTCCATGATCGGAACGCGGCGCGTGACGTTCTTTTTCTGCGCGCCATCGGGATGCGTCTGGCGCCAGAAGTGGCTGACGATCTCGTAGCCGGAATGATTGGGATTCCCGGGACCAACGCCCCCGTAAGCCTCAACGATGTCCAACTCATCGGCCGGTGTGCGCCGATCGAGTCCGCTGCGGGTAAGCGTCCAAAAGGCCGGCCAGGTGCCGGGTGCGGATTGAGCAATAAAGCGACATTCAAAATATGCCGGCACCGTGGCGTAAAAGCCCTTGCCGTCCATATCAACTGACGCGATCAAGCCGGTGAAGCCTTTGGTGCCCTCCGGCTTGCGGGCCTTGATTCGCAAATGCGTATCAATCTGCTCGAACGGATTGTTTGGCCCGGAGGGATCGGAAAACGGCCAGCCGCTGAAATCGCCAAAGCGCGGCTTATGGGCGTTGTAACGCGCGCCGCGTCCGTCTTTGGAAATTGACAGCGGCTCGTCGAAGTCGTCGGCAAAAACCAGTTTCATGCCCTGGGCGGCGGGCGGATAGGTGTCCGGAATGCCTTGGTTCCAGCGGACGCCGCCGGTGTTGTAGAGCTGCAACTCGTGGATGTCGCGCTGGCCTTGTTGGTTGTGAGCAAGGATGCGCACGTTGACCGGCCCGTGTGGAAAGTTGTCCGCTGGGAACACGAAAGTCCCGCTGCCGTCGGCCTTGAGGCGGATTCCCTGCGGTGTCAGGCAGGCGTCGTGGCCCCATTGGCTCGGATTTTCCGTGGTCGGCTGGCGCCAGCAGAACGCGGTGGCCGCACTCATGCCCGGTGCTTTGAACGCGACAGTGACTTTGCCCTGAACCTGGCTGCGATAATCCGGGCGGGTGATGACGATTGATTGAACCCATGCATCCGGAGCAACCGCCTGCCCATAGTTGAAATCCGAATACGGATTGTCCTTCAGGTCGTTTCCGGCCACTGCAATCAGCGATCCCAACAGGGCGAGGGTGCTCAAAATCCTGGGACAACAATGCCTTTTCACAATGGATTCGAGCATCGGCGTGCCGGAATGCGGCAGCAAGAAAAAAGTCCGGGCGAAATGGATTGGCGGCGCTGACGGCCAGGGCGCTGCCAGGGCGCTGTTTGCGCGGCTGTGTTGAACCCAGCCCAGCCCACCGCTGCCGGCTGGCGACCCTGAAATGCGCGTGGAAATCTGGCGCTCCAAGCGGAGCGTGCCGGTTCGCGCCCGAAAAAATAGGTCGGTGTTTGAAAGCATGAACTTCATTGCTTCAACCCAGCCGCCTTATCCCACCACCACAAACTGACGGAGGTTTTGAAACTGCGTCACTTATCAGAAAAATGGTCGGGGCGGCGAGATTTGAACTCGCGACCTCTTGCACCCCAAGCAAGCGCGCTAGCCGGGCTACGCTACGCCCCGACCAAAAATCGGAATCCAGCCCGCGACAATACTACCGGGGAATTCATGCGTATCAATCACGAAGATAGGCCCAGCGGGCGTCAATGCGCCGCCCGTTTTTTTGCAATCGTGTGCGTGGCGTGGCCATAGAAAGCTTCCGCACATTCCATCATTGTTTCAGAAAGGGTCGGGTGTGGATGCACGGTGAGCGCGATGTCCTGGGCGGTCGCACCCATTTCCAGCGCGAGCACTGCTTCAGCAATCAACTCCCCTGCTCCAGCGCCCACAATGCCCACCCCCAACACACGGTCGCTCTCGGGGTCAATCAACATCTTCGTCATGCCGTCAGTGCGATCGAAGGACAACGCGCGGCCCGATGCGGACCACGGGAATTTTGACACTTCGTATTTGATACCGCGCTCTTTGGCCTCGGCCTCGGTCAAACCGCACCACGCCAGTTCCGGATCCGTGAACACCACCGCCGGAATCACAATGCTCTCAAAGGTGCTCGGCTCGCCGTTGATCACTTCCACGGCGATGCGGGCTTCCTTGTGGGCTTTGTGCGCCAGCATAATTCCGCCCGCGATGTCGCCGATGGCGTAGATGTTTGGGTCGTCCGTTTGCTGCCGGCCATTGGCTTTGACGAAGCCCTTGTCGTCCACCACCACGCTCGTATGCTCCAGGCCCAGGTCCGCGCTGTTGGGCACGCGGCCCACAGCCACGAGCACGCGGTCATAAAGCTCCTCCACCTTCTTGCCGTCGAATTCCATCTCCACTTTGATCTGCTTTCCGACGGTGGACATCTTGCCGACTCTGGCCTTGAGCCGGATTTCCTTGAAGGCCTTCTTCGCATTCGTCACGACGGGACGAGCGAGGTCGGGATCGGCGCCCGCCAGCACATTATCCAGCGCTTCGACGACGACGATTCTACTGCCGAGCGCGGCGTAAACGGTGCCCAATTCCATGCCGATGTAGCCACCCCCGACGACCAGCATGGTTTCGGGTATGTCTTCGATTTCCAGCGCTTCCGTGGAGGTCATGATGCGCGGATTGCCCAGATCAAAGGCTTTGGGCAGCGCAGGTCGGGAACCGACCGCGAGGATGGCGGTTTCAAATTGAATGAACTGCTGGCCCTGATCAGTTTCCACGCGCAGGGTGTTGGAGTTCTCAAAAAAACCACGACCTTGAATAACTTGCACGTTCCGCATCTTTGCCAACTGCGCCACGCCACCGCCGAGTTTCGCCAAAATGGACTCCTTCCAGGCACGAAGTTTGGACAAGTCCACGGTAGGTGTGGTGAAAGTGATGCCACGGTGTTCAGACTCCTTGGCCGCCGTGATTTGGTGCGTGGCGTACAGAAGCGCCTTCGACGGAATACAACCACTGTTCAGACACACGCCGCCAAGCCGCTTGTCGCGCTCAACGAGAATGACCTTCTTGCCAAGGTCAGCGGCATAAAACGCCGCCGCGTAACCACCCGGGCCCGCGCCGACAACCACGATTTCAGTTTTAATTGGGTCCATAGGAAATGGGGAGATGGAGTGTTGGAGTCATGGAGAGTTGTTCAGGCCGGATTGTCACCTTGGGCCGTACCGTAACGGGTGTTGCTTTCCTTCAGAACAAGGTGATCAACCCAGTCACCTTGGATTTCCTTTCGCTCGAGACTTTCGACCAGCTTGAGGAGTCCGTTTTCAAGTTTGAAGGCGAGAGCGTTCAACTGATCGAAATCCCCAGGGTTGATCTGCTCGGCCGTACGATAAGCGATCATACCCGAAACACTCTCCCCCAGCGAACTTAGAGCAAAGTTTAGGAATTGCAGGTACTCCCGGATGGAACGTCGGCAATAGCCCTCGGCAATGTTTCGATGCACTGAGTCTGCCGAGGCGATGCCTTGTGATGCCACCCGGCGCAAATCGTATGGAAACGCCCGCAGAACACGACAGCAAGCGACATAAAACTCGATTGCGTCCTGCCACACTCGCAGTTGCTGATATCCGCGGTTCTTGTTGCGATATTGGGTTTCCATTACTCCAGTAATCCACCACCCCATTACTCCCTCAAAGTTTCAAAGCATCCTCCTTGAAGTCCTGCATCGCCGCGACTAAATCCACCATGAACCGCGCCGCCGCGCCGCCATCAATCACCCGATGATCGTAGGACAACGCGAGCGGGGTCAGGAGACGCGCCTCGATTTTCCCATCGCGTACCACCGGCTTCATCGCGCCGCGGCCCAGACCAAGAATCGCGACTTCCGGCTTGTTGACGATGGGCGTAAAGTGCGCCCCGCCGATTGCGCCCTGGTTGGAAATGGTAAACGTGCCGCCTTTCAGTTCGTCGGCTGTCACTTTACGGTCGCGCGCTTTCTGAGCCACCTGCTCCAACTCCTTAGCCAAGTCGAGTACACTTTTTCGATCCACATCACGAATCACCGGCACGATCAACCCCTGCTCGGTGTCCACCGCGATGCCAATGTGGTAGTAATTCTTGAGCACCACCTCATTGGCGGCCACGTCCAGACTGGAGTTGAACATGGGATGCTGCTTGAGCGTCTCCACCAACGCCTTCAACACCAGCGGAGTCAACGTCAGGCGCGTGCCCTTCTGCTCGTAAGCCGGCGAGAATCGCTTTCGCAATTCATTGAGGCGAGTAAAGTCCGCTTCGTCAAATTGCGTGACGTGCGGGATGACGTTCCAATTTTCCCACATGCGCCGCGCAATCACCTGGCGCAGCGGTGTGACGGGCTTCTTGACGACCGGTCCCCACTTGGAGAAATCAATCTGCTCCGCCGGTGTAGGTTTGGCTGGAGCTGCTGCTGCCGCCGCGGCTTTTGGTCCGGCCGCGAGTTTCTGCAACCGCTGAATGTACGCGCGGATGTCGGCAATGACGATGCGACCTCCCGGTTCACTGCCGCGAATGCGCGTCAAATCCAGACCCAGCTCCCGCGCCAGCTTGCGCACGGAGGGTGAGGTAACGGGCGCTGCCACGCGTGCGGGCAGTTCCTCATCCACTTCCTCGGGCGACCCCGAAACCGGTGACTCAGCTTCATCCTCGGCTTGCCCGGCATCAGAACCCGGAGCCGCTTCCTCCGTCCCATCCTTTTGCTCGCCGCTCGTCAAAGATAGAATTCGCTGGCCGACGGTGAGTTTGTCGCCCGCCTTCACGTGAACTTTCGCCACGACACCAGCCGCCGTGGAAGGAATACCGGCCACGGCTTTTTCGTTTTCGAGTTCAATGATGTTTTGATTCTTCGCAATCGTGTCGCCTTCCTTGACGAAGACGTTCACCACGACGCCCGAATCAGCGCCTTCACCAAGCTTGGGTAATTTCACGTCCATAAACTTCAAATAATTTCCAACAGCCATCCAGCTCAGAGAATCTGCGGATGAGCCTTTTCCGGGTCAACGTCCAAGTCCTTGATGGCCTTTTGCACGACCGAGGCGGCGAGTTCGCCTTTCTGCGCCAGCGCATAGAGCGTCGCAATCACCGTGAACTCGGCGTCCACCTCGAAGAATCGCCTTAACCGCTCCCGCGTATCACTGCGGCCAAATCCATCCGTACCGAGCGTCATCAATCCGCCGGGCACCCAGGGTGCAATTTGATCCGGCACGGTTTTGATATTGTCAGATACGGCGACAAACGGGCCGGTTTCCTTTTTCAAAACTGTTTCCACGTAAGACTTTCGGGGCATCGCGGTCGGGTTGAGCATGTTCCATCGCCGACAGTTCAGCGCGTCCATTCGCAACTGGCGATAGCTCGTGGCACTCCACACATCGGCGGAAACTCCATAACGATCCGCCAGTATCTCTTGGGCTTTAAGCGCCGACTGGATGATCGGCCCGCTGCCAAAGATGTGCGCTTTCGATTTCTTCTTCGCGGGGCCTGGCTTGAACTTGTAGAGTCCCTTGAGGATGCCGTCCTCCACTCCCGTCGGCATGGCCGGCATCGGGTGATTCTCATTGTAAAGCGCGAGGTAGTAGAACACATCCTCGTTCTTCACATACATGCGCTGCAATCCCTCCGCAATGATCACGGCGGTTTCGTAAGCAAACGCAGGATCGTAGGACAGCAACGTCGGTATGCCGGACGTCGTCAGCAACGAATGGCCGTCCTGATGTTGTAGTCCCTCGCCGTTGAGCGTGGTGCGGCCTGCGGTCGCGCCCAGGATGAACCCCCGCGCGCGAATGTCGCCCGCCAGCCAGAACAAATCTCCCACGCGCTGATAACCGAACATCGAGTAATAGATGTAGAGTGGAATCATTGGCTCGCCGTGCGTGGCGTACGCAGTGGCGGCCGCGATAAACGAAGACATGGCGCCCGCCTCCGTAATGCCTTCCTCCAGCATCTGACCGTCCTTGGCTTCGTGATAATAGAGCAGCGACTTGACGTCCACTGGCTCGTACAACTGGCCTTTCGAGGCGTAGATACCGATTTCACGGAACAGCGCATCCATCCCGAAGGTGCGTGCCTCATCGGGAATAATCGGCACGATGCGGCGGCCAATTTCCTTGTGCCGCAGGAGAATGCTCAACAGGCGCACGAAACCCATCGTGGTGGAAACCTGCATGCTGCCCGAGCCTTTGAAAAATTCGGCGAAGGCCTCGCGCGCCGGAACTTTAAGCGGTTTCGCTTCAACGTGGCGCGCGGGGAGAAATCCGCCCAGCGCCCGGCGCCGCGCCAGCAAATAGTGGGTTTCCGCGCTCTCCGCTGGAGGACGATAAAACGGCATCTCCGCGATCACGTCGTCGCTGATAGGAATCCCGAAACGTTCGCGGAACTCGCGCAGCTCCTTCTCGTTCATCTTTTTCTGCTGATGCGAGATGTTGCGGCCTTCGCCGGCTTCGCCCAAGCCGTAGCCCTTGATAGTTTTGGCGAGAATCACCGTGGGGCGGTCCCGGCAATCCATCGCCGCTTTGTAAGCCGCATAGACCTTCCGCGCATCGTGACCGCCACGGAGCAGCTTTTGAATCTGCTCGTCGCTGAGATGATTCACGAGCTTGAGCAACTCGGGATGTTTGCCGAAGAAATGTTTGCGCGTGTAACTCCCCGGTTCGACGGAATACTTCTGGTAATCACCGTCCAGGGCTTCCTCCATCCGTTTGAGCAGCAACCCGGATTTGTCGCGCGCGAGCAGATCGTCCCAGTTCGAACCCCAGATGACTTTGATCACGTTCCAGCCCGCGCCCTGGAAGGCGGCCTCCAGTTCCTGGATGATTTTTCCATTGCCGCGCACCGGACCGTCGAGTCGCTGGAGGTTGCAGTTGATGACCCAGATCAGATTGTCGAGGTTTTCGCGCGACGCGAGCGTAATGGAACCCAGCGTCTCCGGCTCATCGGATTCGCCGTCGCCAATGAAACACCACACCTTCGGGTCTTCGCCTTTGAGAAAACCGCGCGCCCGCAGGTAGCGATTGAACCGCGCCTGATAGATGGACATGATCGGCCCCAGCCCCATTGAAACGGTCGGAAACTGCCAGAACTCCGGCATCAAATAGGGATGCGGATAAGACGACAGCCCGCCGCCCTCGGCGAGTTCCTGGCGGAAATGCTCCAGATGATGCTCGTCCAAACGCCGCTCCAGAAATGCCCGCGCATAAACTCCCGGCGCGGCGTGCCCTTGAAAATAAACGATGTCCCCCGCAAAATCACCGGTGCGCCCGCAAAAACAATGATTGAATGCCACCTCATACAATGTGGCGCTCGACGCAAACGTGGAAATGTGGCCGCCCACGTTCGTCTTCGAGTTGGCGCGCACCACCATGGCCATGGCGTTCCAGCGAATGAAACTCTTGATGCGCCGTTCCATGTCGCGGTCGCCTGGATAAGCCGGCACCTGATCAGCCGGGATGGTGTTTACATACGGCGTGTTCACCGGGCCGCGCACCGGCACACCGCTCTCGTAGAGACGGTGGCTCGCCTGACTCGCTAGGCGGCCGGCCTGGACCGGGCCCTGCGTTTGGACCGTAAACTGGAAGACCGAATCCAGGAACTGCCGCCAAAGCTGCTCATCCGCACCGGGAGGCACGGGCAGGTGGGGCGCTTTCGTATGTGTGTTTGAGTTTGTTTTCACTCGAAAAAATTCCGAAACCAACTCCGCCACCGTTGCTCCGGCTAACGGAGCGCAACAGGAAACCAGCTTGCGCGTGTTTGTGCAAGCTTGCTGAAAGGTTTGCGGGGAGGCATGAAAAGTCGAAACTCAATTTGGTGTGACCGCCATTTCCTGCTTTGCTCGATCCCGCTGGTGTGGGAGGAAACCGTTGCTGCGTGCCTGGCCAAAGAGCCGGATCGCCGGCCCGTGAGCATGCGCGACGTCGCCCTCCGGCTCGGATTGATGGAAGGAGCGAAGCCCGCCCTCACGGAGCCAATGCCCGTCATTCTGGAGCAGACGTCCGCACCAGAACACCCGGAGACACAATTTGCCACGCCGACAGCGCAGCCGGAATCGCCGGCGAATGACGAGGCGGCCACTCCCGATCCGCGGCGCAAAGGCGTGTTGATTGCGGCGGTGGCAGCGTGTGCCATCATTGCCGTCCTGGCGGTTTCACTCCTGGTCGTCCACCGGGGCAAATCGAAGAGCACACCCGCTGCGGCGGATTCGCCCACCGCCGGACTGCTTGCGGGTGAGGTGTGGCAAAACGGCCTCGGCATGAGGTTTATTTCCATTGCTGGGTTT
>JACZKP010000083.1 GCA_014860005.1 Verrucomicrobiota bacterium
AAAAACCGTGCCGCTTTTCTGGTCAAACCGGCTCTCGACCACTTCCCAGTTCAATCCCAATCCCAGCAACTCATGAAACAGTTTCTCAGGTGTCATGCCCGCGAGACTACCCGGCTATTCCACCGAAAACAGCGAAGAACCGAAGAAACTCTGGAATTATTTGGTCGGCATACCAAACCACCAGCCGCCCTCAGGGGGTTACCTTCGGAGTTGGTCAAACTTCTACTGACGGATTCAATTAGTCCGCTACCCCTCCACAAGGTTTTGGTGCTGATCGAGGTGTTGGAGGCGAATCCGGAGCCGCGCTTCTTGGCACACGAACACATCGCGCTGGCGAAGAGTCTGGTTAACGAAATCAGCAATCTGCATTTCGGGCCTGAAATCGGCGTAGGCGCGATCAAGAAAGATTCGGCGGTAGTTGGCCCATGGCTTCGTGCGGTCAAGCGGGTGGCTGAAGACGTTCGCCATCTGCAAGCTAGGGCTGCAACATCCGCAATCGTCCATCAAGCGGACGCGCGCGACCTCGCAATCCTCCTCCAACCAGCATCAGTCGATGCCGTGATTACATCACCACCGTATCCCAACGAGAAAGATTATACACGGACGACGCGGCTTGAGTCGGTGTTGCTTGGTTTCATCAAAAGCAAGGATGACCTGCGCCGATTGAAACAGAATCTGGTGCGGTCGAATACTCGAAGCGTTTACAAGAGTGACACCGACGACAGGTTGGTTGAGAACCATGACGAAATTCAGCAGATTGCCGAAGCGATTGAGCGACGACGGATTGAGCTTGGCAAGACTTCAGGTTTCGAACGGCTCTATGCCCGCGTCACAAAACTATATTTTGGCGGGATGCTCCGGCACCTGATGGCTCTTCGACCGGTTTTGCGTTCGGGAGCACAACTGGCATACGTCGTCGGAGATCAGGCGTCCTATTTGCGCGTGATGATTCGGACCGGTCAGTTGCTCGCAGATCTAGCGAAATCTGTTGGTTACGAAGTCGTCGGCATTGATCTTTTCCGCACGCGGTTGGCGACCGCAACCAAGGAGCAGTTGCGTGAAGAAGTTGTCATACTTCGTTGGCCTGGTCCGCCGAAACTGAACGGCTGGCCAAAACACGAGTCCGGGAATCACATAGTCATGAAGGATGAACCGTTTAAACCAAGCATGAAAACGAAACCGATCACCAAACGCCTGAAGCGCGTAAACCGATACTCGGCAATAATCGAGAAACTCTTTTTCTCGAAATACGAAAAGGGTATGCGTCAACTGCCATTCGAGCGTGAAGAGCTTGAAAAATTCGCCACCAAACTCAAAGTCAAGCTGCCAAAGAACCTTGGAGATTTGGTTTACACGTTTCGCTACCGGGCGCTTCTTCCAGCATCCATCATCGCTCTGGCCGATGAACAAGAGATTTGGGTAATCCGTCCGGCAGGCCGCAGCCGCTATAGCTTCGCTTTGATTAAGAACATGCCGATTCTTCCGAACGAAAACATGGCGGTCACCAAAGTGCCTGATGCCACTCCGGGGATCGTCGCGAAATACGCGTTCGATGACGAACAGGCTTTGCTGGCGAAAGTTTGATACAACAGGTTGGTTGATATTTTCAGTGGCGTAACGTGTTACTCGCTACAAAACCATTTGCGCACGACTGTTCCGGAGATGGGGCAAGTCGAAACCGACGAAGTTTATGTTGGTGTGGATAAAAAAGGCGCGCACTACGTATTCCCAGTCCAAGCAAAGGGCGGCAAAGACAAATTGAGCATCGTCCAAATCGAACAAGATTTCGCCGTCTGCGCCACTAAGTTTCCGTTGCTCGTCTGCCGGCCGATTGCCGCACAATTCATGGGCGAGGGCATTATCGCGCTTTTTGAGTTAGAGTCAGGCGAAAATGGCGTCACGATCGCATCGGAAAAACACTACAAACTCGTTTCGCCAAAAGAGGTCACGGACGCTGATCTTGAGACGTATCGGGGAAGGTTAAATCCGCCAACCTGAATTTATAAAAACTGCACAGGATTCTGCCGTAATAGGCGCACTGGCTTTGGTTCATCACCAAGTGTTCCAAGCTGACCGAGCGTTTCCGTTACACGCCTGAATCCGTCTTCGACACGTTCCCGTGACCGCAGTTTGATCTTTCGCCCAGCGCCGCTAGGCGCGACATCTTTGTAGAACCGCCCGCGAAAAACCGTCGTAGTTCCGTAGGAGCGACATCCTTGGAATATGCCGCTCCTGACGGAGCTAAATCCAAATCCACGACCGCCTGCTACAAAGATGTCGCTCCTGATGGAGCTGAAATGGAATCGCCGACCGTGGGTGACAAAGATGCCGCTCCTGACGGGGCTGCGCCGCAAAACCCCGCGTTGTCCCGTGATGCCATCGCCAAGATTGATGCCGTGGCCGCCGCCGCGCGCGAGTTGCGCCGCGTGCGCGCCGAGGCGCTGCGGCATTTGAAAGGCGGCCTGCGCGCCCTCTATCGCACCCTCGAATTGCCCGGCGCGAATCCGTTGAAGGACGCCCACGCCGCGCTGGACGCCGCCGTCCTCACCGCCTACGGCTTCAGCGCCAAAAAGGATTTGCTCGCCCAACTCCTCGCCCTGAACCAGCAAGTCGCCGCCAAGATTGAAAAGGGCGAACCCGTCACTGCTCCCGGCGTGCCGCCTAATTATCCCGACGCGAAGAAACTGGTGACGGAGGATTGTATCGGGCCGGTGGAAAGCAACCCATGAACGCACGCTGCCCAGAATCCCAACGGGATTCCGTCCTCCAGCCCAAGGTTGCCGAGTCGGCGAGGCTACCTTGGGTTGGTCGTCAATGTGGTTTCCTACCCTAACCCGGCGTAGCCGGAACCAAGAGTTTCTGGTAAATCGGGTGGCATGTCTGAACCGACACCTGCTCCCGCCAACACCCCGCAAGTCGAACTGCTGACTCAACGCTACGCCGAGCAAATCGTCGGCACTCTGGGTTG
>JACZKP010000084.1 GCA_014860005.1 Verrucomicrobiota bacterium
CGCCGCACGGGCGTGAGGGCGGCGCATGGCTCCGAGGCATCACCCCCGCCTCAAGGCTTATTCAGTTTACTCTTCCTTTCCTCCTATCCGCCCGCACCATGCCTTGCACGTTCATTCAAAATGAGAATTGCTGGAAGTCGCTAAGGCTTTATTGATGAAGTAACGAACCCTTATCTAAAGTGCGAGTTACGCGGCTGGCGATTGGAATTCGCCAACGATCGGTTGCGACACCAAAACCAAGTTCCTGCCACAATTACCGCAGTTAACCCCAGCCTCTAACGCAATTTCACCCGCATTACTAGCGTCGCTGGCAATGCTGGGTACGGGTCTCGCAGCAATACCGAGAAGCGTCAAACAAAGTAGCACCGAGAAACCTGCCCACAGGGATATGAGAAGCGCGATTACCATGGCAGTTTCAAAGCATATCGTGTGCCCGTCCATGCATCCTCTAATCCTGACCGCATCTGGCTGAAGATTCCTGCAACCTGAACCACCAAATCGTAGCTTTCAGAGAGAACTGTTTGCTACCAGAAAACGGCACAAACAATTTGGCCGTAGCGGTTAATCTTCAGATGTCAGGCGAACCGCCAGACTGCTAGCAGTTTTTCAACTCAAGATCAGGCAGAAGCGGTAGAAGCCACAACCGCTAACAGGACGCTCTGGACGTGTCCACAAATCGGTCGTTTTTGCCTTGGCGTGAGACAACACGCCATCATCGGAACTGCAGTACCGCGTCGCTTACTTGCTCCGATCATGCGGCAGCCGGCTTTCCGACTACTGTTCTGCACCAATCCTGATGGTCGAGATACCAGCGTATGGTTTCCCGGATGCCTTGCTCGAACTTGTGTGCAGGTACCCAGCCGAGTTCCTGCTGAATCTTCGACGCGTCAATCGCATAACGGCGGTCGTGACCGAGGCGGTCCTTCACGAAGGTGATCAGTTGGCGCGAATTACCGCCCGGATGGGGCGCGAATTCGTCCAAGGTGTCACAAATAAGCTGCACGATGTGGAGGTTCGCCCATTCGTTGTGGCCGCCGATGTTGTAGGTTTCACCGGTTTTGCCGCGGTTTAACACCAGCCACAAAGCCTCGGCGTGATCGCGGACGTAGAGCCAGTCGCGCACGTTCAGACCGTCGCCATAAACCGGAATCGGTTTCCGGGCGAGCACGCTCTGGATCACCACCGGAATCAGCTTTTCCGGGAACTGGTGCGGCCCGTAGTTGTTCGAGCAGTTCGTGATCACCGTGTTCAGCCCGTAGGTGTGATGATAGGCGCGCACCAGCAGGTCGCTCGAAGCTTTGCTTGCGGAGTAGGGCGAATTGGGCGCGTAGGGGGTGGTTTCGGTGAAGTAGCCGGTCGAACCGAGCGAGCCGTAAACTTCGTCGGTGGAAACATGGTGAAAACGTTTGCCTGCAAACTTCCCGTCCCAGTAACCGCGACAGGCCTCGAGCATATTGAAGGTGCCGACAATGTTCGTGCTGATGAAATCGCCCGGGCCGGTGATCGAACGATCCACGTGCGATTCCGCCGCGAGATGCATGACCTGCGTGATGTCGTATTGCCTGACCACACGCGCCACTTCCGCCTTGTCGCGCAGATCCACCCGCTCGAAGGCGTATTTGGGATGGCCGGCCACGGGTTCGAGGTTTGCGAGATGTCCTGCGTAAGTCAGGCAATCAAGGTTGACCAGTTGCTCCACCTCAGGCCGGTCAATGACGTGATGAATGAGGTTGGCGCCGATGAAGCCGGCACCGCCGGTAATCAGGAGTTTCATGGTTTATCCAATACTTGTCGCAAGCTGCTTTCCCAATCCGGAGGCTGCAGCCCAAAGGTGTTCCGCAGTTTGCCGCAATCTAAAACCGAATACGCCGGCCGGCGGGCCGGCGTGGGATATTCCTGCGTGGCAATCGGCTCGACCGCCTGGCACCGACGCTCGAGGTCGGGCAGCAACTCGATGATCCGCGAGGCAAAGCCATGCCAGCTTGTATGGCCACGGGCCGCCAGGTGGTAAACACCGTTGTACGCCGCGCGATCCGGGCTTGCCAATACCTGGTGCAAGGCCAGCGTCGTCGTTTCGGCGATCAGCCGCGACCACGTTGGGCAGCCGAACTGATCGGCCACCACGCGCAATGTTTCCCGTTCACGCGCCAGCCGTTGCATGGTCAGCAGGAAATTCTGTCCGCGCGCCCCGTACACCCAACAAAGCCGGAAAATCAGGTGGTCCGCACCCGCAGCCAGCACCGCCTCATCGCCGGCAAGTTTGGAATGGCCGTACGCACCCAGCGGGTTCGGCGGATCCGTTTCGAGGTAGGGCGCGGCTTTGGTCCCGTCAAAGATGTAATCCGTCGAGTAGTGGACGACAAGCGCACCCACTTTTCTGGCCTCCTCGGCTAGTATTCCGGGCGCGATGGCATTGATCTGCCGGCATAACTCAGTTTCTGTCTCCGCCTTGTCCACGGCCGTGTAGGCGGCGGCGTTGACGATGACTGCTGGACGCGTATCCGCGACCAACCGCCGTAACGACGGGCCGTCGGCGAAATTGATCTCCGGATAATCCATCGCCCTCACCTCTCCCAACGGAGCGAGGGTGCGGGTTAATTCCCAGCCGACCTGCCCATTCCGACCGATGAGCAAAATTCTTGAGTGGTCCATATGCGTTAGGGGAAAAGCCGATCCGCGGGCAGGTCGCCCAGTTGCCGTCCGCGCGCGTCCTTCTCCGAAAGCAGCGGCTGCTCGAGCGGCCATTGGATGCCAATGGCGGGGTCATTCCAAGCCAGGGTGCATTCGTTTTGCGGCGCGTAAGGCGTGGTGCATTTGTAGGCGAACAATGCCGTTTCACTGAGAACCAGGAAGCCGTGCGCGAAGCCCGGGGGAACGAAAAACTGCCGTTTGTTCTCCGCCGAGAGCGTCAACCCATGCCAGTGACTGAACGTGGGCGAACTCCGGCGAAGGTCCACCGCCACGTCGAATACCTCGCCCTGCAACACGTGGACGAGTTTGCCCTGTCCGCCCGGATTCTGAAAATGCAGCCCGCGCAGGATGCCGCGGCGCGAGAGCGACACATTGTCCTGCACGAAATCAGTGTCGAGGCCTGCCTCGCGATAGCGCTGCCGATTCCACGTTTCCATGAAGAATCCGCGCGCGTCGCCGAACACCTTGGGTTCGATGATGCGGAGTCCCTCGATTTCGCAAGGAATGACGTTCATGCAAATGGGCGTCACGCGTGGGAAGCGGCCATACGGTGCGCCTCTGCGAGCACTTCCATCTCCAAATACGCGCGATACTCGCATTTCGGTATCCGGGTAATGAGCGTTTCCAATTCCGCCAGGCTAAGGAATCCATTGCGGAAGGCCGCTTCCTCGGGGCAGCCAATCTTGATGCCCGCCCGCTTCTCAATGGTTTGCACGTACGCCGAGGCTTCATGGAGGCTGCTGCTGGTGCCCGCATCCAGCCATGCGAACCCGCGATTCAACCGGCTCACGCGCAATTGCCCGCGTTGCAGATACGCCACATTGAGATCGGTGATTTCAAGTTCCCCGCGTGCCGACGGGTTCAATGCCTTAGTTGTAGCGACGACCGTGTTGTCGTAGAGGTAAAGCCCCGGCACGGCATAATTGCTCTTTGGCTGTTTTGGCTTTTCTTCGATGGAAACCGCCTGTCCCTTCGCGTCAAATTCCACCACGCCATAACGCTCCGGATCATTGACATGATATCCAAATATCGTGGCGCCCTCGCGAAACTCGTCGAACGCCCGGGAGAAAGTGTCACCGCCGTAGAAAATGTTGTCGCCCAAAATGAGGGCCACGTTGTCGCGGCCAATGAACGACTCGGCGATGAGAAACGCCTGGGCAATCCCCTCCGGTTTGGCTTGCTCCCGATAATCAAATGTCAGCCCGAACCGGCTGCCGTCCCCCAGCAATTGTCGGAAACGTGGCAGATCATGGGGCGTCGAAATCAAACACAACTCGCGGATGCCGCCCTCGATCAGGGTGGTCAGCGGATAATAGACCATCGGTTTGTCGTACACGGGTTGAAGCTGTTTGCTCGCCACCAAGGTCAGTGGATACAACCGCGAACCCGCGCCGCCCGCTAGAATGATACCTTTCATGTCTGTTGATTGTTGCCAAAGATTCTACATAAAGCAGTTAGGCAGCCACTCGTGCAAGTCATTTGCTCGACCGGTTTGACAGCGACAGTCTGACCACATCCTTCCGCAACCATCTTCGCTTCAAATCAAGTCCAGCAAGTCCGCATCTAACTTGACTGCGGCCGCTTGGTTAATGAAATCAAGTCGCAGCAATACCGTTGCCCGGCCATAACGCTGCTCAACCCAACCCTCCAACCCCTGCAACGGCCCCGATTTGATGCGCACCCGCATCCCTTCGCCGATGGCCGGCGCCAAGCGCACTTCCAGATCCGACTCCAACGCCAGCAGGATGTCCTTCAACTGTCGGTAAAACGACTCTTGGTCGAACACTTCCAGCAAATTTGCCACATGGTCGTTCTGGCGGATGGCATCGCGCTGCCCGGTTTCCAACTGCAAAAAAACATAACCTGGAAACAAGGGCTTTCGAAACACGACGGTCTTCCCCCGGTACTTATGAGCTGAATCGTAGCAAGCCAGTGTGACGGCAATACCTTGCCGCTGACAGTACTCAACCAGCTTCTTCTCTCTACGGGGTTTAGTATGGGCAACGAACCACTTCAATTCTGACACGCTTAGTGAAGATTCGTGACCGCCCCTGCGATGTCAATCCGAAGCTGCGTAACTGAGCAATTCGCAATGAGATTCCTGCCTCCATGCAGTTGAGCAAAGCAAACTCACGTACTACCAACACGCCAATTATCTCACATTGTCAGCGAAAACTCATTTGCTTGACGCGACTACCGTCCAATGCTGTAAATAGCTGCAGTCTTCAGGCTCGCGTTTTTGAACGATGCAGGGCTGGATGAGGCACAACCCGGTGGATAGCCGGCGCAAATTTATGAGTGACATCAAGTTTTCCTGCCCCCAGTGCGGCCAACACATCACCTGCGACGCACTTTGGATGGGGCAGCAACTGCCCTGCCCTGCCTGTCAAAACCAGATCACCGTGCCGCAAGTTCAGGCTTCTGCCCCGCCACCTGTTGCGCCGCAGGTCCGTATGGTTTCGGCCCCCGCCCGCGGCTCGAATGTCCAGGGGCCGCCCCCACCACCATCGAACCAATCCAAGCTCTCACTGGGGCGGCCTCAGCCCAGCGAAGCGGGGGACGAACCTCCGTCGCGCCCAAAGCCGGTGTATCGGGTTTATACCTCCGGCGAAACCAAGAAGAAGCGCGGCCCAATGACGTATGTGACCATCGGCTTGACTTTGGTCGCGCTGGCCGTTGGTGGTTACTTCGGTTACGGATTCCTGCTTGATTACCAGGAAAAAGCCAACGCCAAACGCCGTGAAATCGAAAAAAACTCCGACGGCGGACAAGTGGGGCATATCGTGGACCTCCACCAAGTTCTCGAGGCCACGGATCCTGACCGTGAACCTGTCGTGAGCGGGCGTTCGGGCGTGCCCAGACCTCCTCGCGATAGCGAGGGCACGATGATGATCGCCGGGCAGGCAGACAGCGGCGAAACCGCCCGCCCGCCAGAAAACGACCTGCCCCTCCTCCCCGCCATCTATACTCTCGACCTTGCCATTGCAAAAATTCCTGAAGGCCGGGCCAACGGCATGATCTCCGGCACGAACTTCGTCGTCGAAACCGCGCGCTTGGACGTTAGCGGCACCTCGCACCTATTGCGCCTGACGCAAGGCTCGGCCATTTCGCCCGACCGGGAAATCCTCGTTTACCTTCGCCCAAAGGCCGGCGAAAACGTTGCCGGACGCACATGGACGATTTCGAGCGACATGAAAGGCCCAATCGTCCCACAGGTTGTCAAACGTTGGAAACCCAATCCTAAATTTGCGCCTCAAACAAAACCCTTCGCCACCGGTTACGCGATGAAACTGGAGTTGGGCGAGATGACGGACGGCGAGATCACTGGTAAAATCTTTCTGGCATTGCCTGATCCCGAAAAAAGTGTCGTGGCCGGCATCTTTAGAGCACTCACCACACTAGGCAGTGTCAGTTCTGGCGGCGGCGTCGCGCCGGGCGCCGCCCCGGTGCCGGGGACCACGCCCGCACCCAGCAACCCGGAATTCGAAGCGCGTTACGGCATCAAACGTTGACAAACTACACCTTCACGCTCACCAAGCACCCTGCCTGCCCGAACACCCACCGCCGAAGAGAGCGAGTACGCCGCGCTCGCAACCACACTGGGATAATCCTGCTCCCGCAGATGTCCTGGTGAACATCATAGCCCAACAATGCTTGCTGGATGGCGATCGCTTGCATTAGTTTTGCCGCATGTTCGAGCCTGATGATGCAGGAACACATTGCTGGGTATTCAGGTTAAAAGCCGGCGCACCCTCGACCGCTGTGAAAGCTCGCAGGCAGGAACGCCCCGGTCGTGCTCAGCCTTGTGAAGCGAGATCTGGGACAGGCATGCCCCCGTAGAATCTGGTTTGAACAACACACGCCGGTGTGGCGAAATGGCAGACGCACAAGACTTAAAATCCTAAATTTGACCTTTCAAGATCGCCCGTGAATACGGGCTAAAATGTGAAATAATGGATGATTCTCCAATGAAAATGGATCACATCCATCCCACAGGCTGGCTGATCGGAACAAAGAGGCGCCGATTTTCTCGAAATCGGAGGGCATCACCAGCGGAGTGCGTTGAGAGTTTTGGGTTTGTTTTCCTGGTCGGATGATTCTCGTTATCAATCCAACGGCTGCTGTCCCACAGAATGTTCATCCCATGCCTGGCAGATAGGCCTGCTCCGGGCGGGCTAAGTATCGGCACTGACCCCCGGCTGTCCCATAGCGCCGCAGCAGATCCAACGCGTCCCATTTCTTCCACAGCGCGGCTCGCAACAGCGTAAAGAGGCGACTGAAACTGTGAGTCCATTGAGAAACAAACGCCAGATAGCGCAGCAACAGATACACCAGCAGCGCGGTCCACACCTTGCCACCGGACAGCATTGGCGCTGGGGCCCAGAAAGTCGGCCAGTTGCAGGGTCTGCTTGATCTGCTTGAAGAAGACTTCGATCTGCCACCGGCAACGGTAGAGTTCCACGAGGCTGGCGGCGCTCCATTTCAGATTGTTGCTCAGAAAGTGGAAGTGAGCATGGACGGACGCGGGCGGTGGATTGACAACCGGTTCATCGAGCGGTTGTGGCGAGCGGGAAAGATGAGGACGTTTACCTCAACGACGACGGAGACGGGTTGGCGGCAGGCCGTGGATTGGGCCGGTGGTTTGGGAGTTGCAATGAAGAGCGTCCGCATCAAGCCCTGGGCAACGCCACGCCCACAGAGTGGTATCATGCGGCGGAGAGCCACGGAGGCCAGCCGGCGCAGTGGGCGGCGATGCAACGGCGTGAGGACCACGATCGGAGTGCCAAAGCCCGGACTGGACCACGAGTGGAAGCCGACGCGGTGGAGGAATTCTAAAACGGGACTTGAAAACAGAGCGCCTGCGGCGCTAAGAATAGTAACCCAAAACAAACAGGAGAGGGAGGACGGCGAAACCTCTGGCGGCGGCGTTCTCTCTTTCCAAAATGATTTAGGCGCGGAGCAACAGACACGCAACAATAACCGGAGCAGCCTCGAAGAATGCTAGCGTTAAAAAACGCGCCCAGTGGTTCGGACATTTTGGGTCCACCTCAGATTTCCCCGATGGCCTGCGCTCCGCCCGCTCCATCAGTTCGTTCTTTCCTTTCCTCGCTCCGACCCCTGGCCTACGCTTGCCGATTATTTGATTCCTGAAATTCAGACGGCATGAGCAAGAATTTCATCCGCATTGGGGGCGCGCGTGAGCACAATCTCAAAAACCTCACGCTGGAAATCCCGCGCGATAAGCTCGTGGTTATCACCGGCTTGAGCGGCAGTGGGAAGTCCTCGCTCGCCTTCGACACCATTTACGCGGAGGGGCAGCGCAAATACGTCGAGAGTCTCTCCGCCTACGCGCGTCAGTTTCTCGATCAGATGCAGAAGCCGGACGTGGATTACATCGAAGGCCTCTCGCCGGCCATTGCCATTGAACAGCGCAGTTCCGGCATGAATCCACGCTCGACGGTAGCGACGACCACGGAGATTTACGATTACCTGCGCCTGCTCTACGCGCACATCGGCCAGCCGCATTGCCCGGAAACCGGCGCCCCCATTGCCGCGCAGACCACCAGCGACATCGTGGACAACTTGCTCGCGCTGCCGGAGAAAACCAAGGTGATGCTCCTCGCCCCGGTGGTGCGCGGACAGAAGGGCGAATTCCGGGACGTGATTGAGCGCCTGCAACGCGAAGGTTTCGTGCGGGCGCGGGTGGATGGCGAACTCATCGAGTTGGGCAATCCCAACGTGCGCCTCAAGCTCGATCCGAAGCGGGCGCATACCATCGAGGCAGTGGTGGACCGGTTGGTGATGGACGACAAGGTGCGCGTGCGGTTGCAGGACTCGGTGGAGACGGCGTTGCGTTGGGGCGAGGGCGTGATCCTGACGCTGCATCAGCCTCCTTCTGCGGAGAGCAAGATGAGTGGGTCGGCGGGTAAGCCGGTGAGTGGGAACCGCTCACTCACACAATTACCCACTCACTCACTCACGGGATTGGCAGCGGAAGCCTGGAGCGAAACGCTTCATTCCAATCGCATGTATTCCCCGGCGATGGGCAGGAGTTACGATAAGCCGACCCCGAAGCATTTTTCCTTCAACGCCCCGAGCGGCGCCTGTCCGGTCTGTCACGGACTGGGTCAGAAAATGGTCTTCGATGAAGACCTGGTTGTCCCCGATCCGGACAAATCGTTGGATCAGGGTGCGGTTCTCCCCTGGCGGCGCGGGGGCAAGCGGATGGTGGTTTACTACAAGGCGATGCTGCGGGCGATTGCCGGGCATTACACCCAAAGCCTCGAAAAGCCTTACAAAGATTTGCCGGACGACTTCCAGACGACGCTGCTTCACGGCTCGGGCGACACGGAGATTGAATTCCATTTCTGGCGGGCGGGAAAGATGAGCACGGTGAAGCGGCCGTTCGAGGGTGTGTTGCCGAACATGGAGCGGCTTTACGCCGAGAGCGAAAGTGAGTTTACGCGCAACCGGCTCAAAGCCTTCATGAGTCCGCAGTTTTGTGATGCTTGCGAAGGCAGGCGGCTGCGCCCGGAGATTCTGGCGGTGACGCTGTGTGCTGACGTAGGACAGGCGTCGCGCCTGTCTCCATCTACCTCGGATGCAGTCAGAGACAGGCGCGACGCCCGTCCTACGATTCCCGGCCTTTCCATCATGGACGTTTGCTCGCTCTCGGTCGAAAAGGCCGACGAATTTTTCGCCGGTCTCAAGCTCACCGAATTCCAGGAAAAGATTGCCCACGAGTTGATCAAGGAAATCCGCGCGCGGCTGGGCTTTCTCAAGAACGTGGGGCTTGGCTACCTCACGCTCAATCGCGAGAGCGGCTCGCTCAGCGGCGGCGAGGCGCAACGCATCCGGCTGGCCACGCAGATCGGCGCGGGGCTGGTCGGCATCCTCTACATCCTCGACGAACCCAGCATCGGTCTGCACCAACGCGACAACGACCGGCTGCTGGTCACATTGAAGGGACTGCGCGATCTGGGCAATTCCGTCATTGTGGTCGAGCACGACGCCGACACGATGCGGCAGGCTGATTACGTGATCGATCTCGGGCCCGGCGCGGGGGTACGCGGCGGCGAACTGGTTGCGGCAGGCTCGTTTTCCGAAGTGTTGCGGCACGAACGCTCGCTCACGGCCAAGTATCTGCGTGGCGAACTCAACGTGCCCGTGCCCAAGCAACGCAAGCCGCCTTCGCGCGACCGCGGTTCGTTGGAAATCATTGGGGCAAGCGAGAACAATCTGCGCAACGTGGACGCGCGGATTCCCATCGGCCTGTTCACTTGCGTCACGGGTGTCAGCGGTTCCGGCAAGAGCACGCTGGTGGACGACGTGTTACGCCGCGCATTGATGCGGAAGTTTTACGGCTCGAAAGAGAAACCCGGTGCGCACCGCGACATTCGCAACTACGAAGGGCTGGAGAAGATCGTGGTCATTGATCAGTCACCCATTGGCCGCACGCCGCGCAGCAATCCCGCCACCTACACCGGGATGTTCAATGCCATCCGCGATTTGTTTTCGCGGCTGCCCACCGCCAGAATCCGCGGTTACGAATCCGGCCGGTTCAGCTTCAACGTCAAGGGCGGCCGATGCGAGAAGTGCCAGGGCGATGGTCTGCTCAAGATTGAAATGCACTTTCTGCCACCGGTGTATGTAACTTGCGAAGCGTGCAATGGACGGCGTTACAATCGTGAGACGCTCGAAATCGCCTACAAAGGCATGAACATCGCCGACGTGCTCGACATGACGGTGGACGAGGCAGTGAATTTTTTCCGCGCCGTGCCGCTGATCTATGATCCGCTGCTGACGCTGGCAGAAGTCGGGTTGGGTTACATCCGGCTCGGGCAGTCGGGCACGACGCTGAGTGGCGGCGAGGCGCAACGCATCAAGCTGGCCGCCGAATTGAGCCGCAAGCAGACCGGGCGCACGCTTTACATTCTCGACGAGCCGACCACCGGCCTGCACTTCCATGACGTGGCGAAACTGCTGGAAGTGCTGTTCAAGTTGCGCGCGTCCGGCAACACGCTGCTGGTCATTGAACACAATCTCGACGTGATCAAGACGGCGGATTGGATCATTGACCTGGGTCCCGAAGGCGGCGACGGCGGCGGGCGTGTGGTGGTGCAAGGCACGCCGGAACAGGTGGTCGCCTGTGCCGAAAGCCACACGGGGCGTTATCTGAAATCTGTGCTGGCGCCGCAACTTGCCCGCAAACTCTGACTTCAGGAGAATTCGATTTAACCCTTTTCGCTAAGGCGCTGCTTGGCTTAGATTGCCTGCATGGTAAGGCTGCGCAAATGGTGGTTGGTTGGAGTGCTGCTGCTGACGGGCGGCGGTCAACTCCCAGCCGCCACCCCGGCCGAGACGCAGGCGTACCGCGCGGCTACGAACGCGCTCAACGACGGGTTTCTGGATCGTGCGGAGCGGGAACTGGGTGAGTTCGTCACGAATCATCCGGCTTCGGAGTACCTGACCGAGGCAATTGTGCTCCAGGCGCAGGCCCAGATCCAGCAACGCAAGTATGCCGAAGCCATCGCTTTGTTGACGGCGCGCCAGCCCCAGGCAGACCAGCGGGCAGATGAATATCTCTACTGGATTGGCGAAGCGCAGTTTCGGAGTCTCAATTACGTTGCCGCCGCCGAAACCTTCGGCAAATTGTCGGCCACCTTCCCGCAATCGTCGCGCCGACTCGCGGCCAGCGTCACCGAAGCGGCGGCTCACGTCGAGTTGGGCCAATGGACCAACGTGGTCGAGCTGCTTCGGAAACCCGAAGGCGCTTTTCAGCAGGCGGCGGCCGGCAACGTGGGCAATGAACTGGCCGCGCGCGGCTTCCTGCTGTGGGCCGAGGCGGAATTACAGCAGGACAATCATGCCGGGGCGGAAGCCGCCCTCCAGCCGGTCAAGGATGCCCAGCTCGCCCCTGAACTGAACTGGCGCCGACAGTATTTGGTGTGCCGGATTCAACTCAAGCTGAAGAAAACCCAGGAGGCGCTCCAAGGCAGCGATGAGCTGTTGACCATCGCAAAGTTCAGCAAGCGACTGGATTTGATCGGCGAAAGCGTGGCGTTCCGTGCCAGCATTTTTGAACAACTCGGAGACCTGGGCAAAGCAGCGGCTTTCTACGAACTCAATCTCACCCCGGAAACGCCCGTGGAACGCCAGCGGCAGGCGCTCGCCAAAATTGTCGAGCTGGCGCTCGCGCAGAATCAACTGCCCACCGCAATCCAGCGACTGGAAAGATTCCTGGGCAGCTTTACCAATGCGCCCTCGACAGATATGGCCTTGCTGACGCTGGGCGAGTTGCAACTCAGACAGCACGTGACGCTCACGGGCACCAACGTGCCGGCGGGCGGCGCGCAATTGACCAACCAATTACAGCAGGCGCTGGCGAGCTTTGACCGGTTGATCAACGGCTTCACCAACAGTCCGCTGATAGGCAAGGCCCAACTGGGACGCGGCTGGTGTTACTGGCTGGCGGGACAGATGCCCGCCAGCAGCGAGGCCTTCAAGACCGCGGTGGCGCTATTGCCGCCCTCCGCCGACCTGGCCGTGGCCCGCTTCAAACTGGCGGACACGCTGTTTGCCCAGAATGATTTTGCCGGCGCGCTGGGGCTTTATCGCGGCGCACTCGCGGTGGCCGCGGATTGGCCGCTTGCCAGGGAAGCGCTGACGTCCCGGGCGCTATACCAAGCGCTTCGGGCCAGCTTGAAATTGAATGACCGCGCGGCGGCGACCGAAGCAATGCGGCGAATCCTGGAGTTCACGCCCGACAGTAAAGTGGCGGCGGACGGCCTGCTGTTGACCGGTCAGGGATTTGCCGATGCCGGCGAGCCGGAGCAAGCCCAAGCGTTGTTCAAGGAATTCGTGGAGAAATTTCCCGAAGCCGAAGACCGCCCGGCAGTGGAACTCCTGCTGGCCGGCGCGCTGGAGCAAAAGTCCGAGTGGGTGCCGGCCATCGCCCAGTATGATTCATGGCTGGAGCGGTTTGCCACCAATCGGCTGCGTCCGCAGGCGGAGTTTTCGCGCGCGATGTCACATTTCCACGCCGGGAACGAAACCAACGCGCTTTCGGGGTTCACCAATTTCGTCACCCGGTTCGCGACGCATACGCTTGCGCCGCTGGCACAATGGTGGGTGGCGGATTATCACTGGCGCCGGGGAGAATTCGCCGACGCGGAACTTAACTACAAGCTGTTGTTCCAGACGTGGCGCAGTTCTGAACTGGCCTATCCAGCCGGCATGATGGCTGGGCGCGCGGCGACCGGTTGGCGCAACTATCAAAACGCCATCAACCATTTCACCCGCTTGACCAGCGACACGAACTGTCCGGTGGATCTGCGTATCGAGGCCACTCTGGCTTACGGTGGCGCGTTGATGCTGCTGCCCCCGGCGGAAACCAATAAGCTCGCCAACTTCCAGGAAGCCATCCGGGTGTTTGGCACGCTGCCGCAGTTGTATCCGGGGACACCGTCGTCGGCTCAGGCTTGGGGTGAAATCGGGAATTGCTATCTGCAGCTCGCCGCCCGGGATCCCGCCTCGTATCTGGCCGCGTCAAACGCCTTTCACCAGGTGATGAATTCCCCGCAGGCCAGCGTCGCGCTCCGCAGTCAGGCCGCGGTGGGGTTGGCAAAAGTGGTTGAAGGCCTGGCCGGGCAAAAGGCCGGCGCGGAAAAAGCCGCCTTGCTCAAACTGGCTCGTGATCATTACCTCGACGTGTTCTACGCCAAGCATCTACGCGACGGCGAGACGAAGGATTTGTTTTGGGTTAAAGAAGCCGGTTTGGGAGCGGTGCGAGTGGTTGAATCCTTCGCGGCGGCGAATGCCCTAAGTTCCCGTGAGGAATGGCAGCAGGTCAAACGGCTCTGCGAAGCCATGCAGGAACTGCTGCCACCGTTGCGCCCACGGCTTGAGCGCATTATTGCCAAGGCCCGGGAACACTTGCCGCCGGAAGAAAACTAGCCGGTGGTTTGACAGATCGTTGACTGGTGGGTAGCTTCAACGGGAATCAAGCATGACTGACACTGTGACAAATGATGCCATCGTCAACCTCACCGCTGCTGCGGCGTTGGAGGTGAAGTCCATGCTGACGAAACCCGAGAACCGCGGCAGGCACCTGCGCGTTTACGTGGAGCAGGGCGGCTGCTCCGGCATGCAGTACGGCATGACTTTTGATGAGCAGCGCGAGGGAGACGTGATCGCAGAACATGGCGACGTGGCCGTGCTGGTGGATTCCTTCAGTGCCCAATACCTCCGCGGTTCGGTGGTGGACTTCAGCGACGCCCTGACCGGGGGCGGATTCAAGCTCACCAACCCGAACGCAAAACAAAGCTGCGGCTGCGGCAAATCCTTTGAGACCTGAGCAAGCTTGATCAGTTTGCTCCGGCCGAAAAAACGCCGGCCCGTGTGATGCGGGCCGGCTTCTTTTGACCCCGCGCTGAAATCGAAGCAGCCAACCTGCGTAACGCCCTTGCTTCTAAAGGGAAAAATAGATTTGGTCAAACGCGCTCACTCCAGATCAGGCTGTTGTTTGCTCGTCTGGGCTACGCTGAAGTAGCCTGCCCAGCCGCGCAGTAGCGGTTTCAGTTCCTCAAGGAACTGCCGCAGGTTGCGGCCGCTTCCTTGCCGGAACTTCTCCCGCAGTTTGGCTTTGAACCGGGCCACGCTTTGGGGCGCGACTCGCACCCGGCTTTCCTGCTCCGCCGTCAGGGAGAAGCCCAGGAACTTTCTTTTCCACGGGCCTTCCACTGCGCTCCTGAGTCGGTTGACCGGCAGTTTGAGTTGCTCGCGCAGGAACCGGGTCAGCGATTGCATCACGCGCGCTCCGGCCCGGCGGCGACCGACGTAGAGGGTGCAGTCGGCGGCCTGCCGGCAGCAGCGGTGGCCACGCTCCTTGGGTTGCGCCTCTGCAGTGCCATCTCCCACCATTGCGCAATTCTGAGAAGATGTTTTAACGCAGAGGACGCGGAGGTTGGCGCGGAGGAACGCAGGGGTGAATCGCTTTGCAGTGCTGTTTGTCAGCATCCTCGCGCGCCGCGAGGATTTTGGAGTGCGGTGACTTGTCGCCGCTTTGGTGGCTTTGCCGACTTGTCGGCGAAGCAGAGCCGCATTCAGCGGCTCGCGGAGAAGATTGGACGACGGTTCGCGATTGACGGCGACGAGTCGCCTGCCAAAAGCGCGGACAAGTCCGCGCACTCCAAAGTGGTTGCGGCTTCGCCGCGCTGCGTCTTGGCGTCTTGGCGTTGAATTCCGACGGCATCGTTACGAGCTAACAAAAAATCAAGCCGGCCCTGAGGGCCGGCTTGATGTGCAAACGAAGGTGGAAAACGCCAAACAACTCAACCCTTACGCCTGGCGATTCTTGCGCAGCATCCGCAGAGTGCTCATCCCGAACGGCAGGAGCAGCAATGCACCGGCGATCACCGTTGTGGGTTCGGGAACGACAGTTACCGAGTCGATTCCCTCAATCCCTTGAATCCAATACTGGCCGGTGATCGTAAGAGGCGCATTTCCCAACATCCAAGCAGCGGCATTATCCATCGCAGCTTGGTCAGGAGTGGTGCCGCCGGGCCACCAAGCGTTTCCGACGCCGACATAGACGAGTTCGTCAACCAAGGCCGTACCGTTGCCGGACATATAGTAGATGTCATCTCCGCCGCCCTTGGTCCGGTCAGCCCCCCAGTTAACGCCGTACCTAGTCGTACCGTTGTAGGTGTAACCGATGAAGTTTCCCGCGTAGACAAGGGTATCACCTAAGTCACTACTGTGGATTGCGAAGGTGAGATCTTCCAGCTTGAACTGGCTTGCTAACGATCCATCGCCATACGCGTGCAGACCGAAATGCAGCCGGTTGCCATATTCATTGTTGAACGGCGACGCCAGCGGGCCAGCAACTCCCATCCAACTGTTGAAGCTAGTCACCATGACATCGCCGGGCTGTATGGTTGGTCCGGCAACTTCATAAGCGGACGGGCTTACTGTCCGGTCACCAGTCGTACCCAGGCCGTTCTCCAAGGAAGACAATGCATTGGCTGCGTATACGGCCCAGCCTGACTGCGAACTGAAGGCGTTCGGTGCCGAAGAAGCGAAGACGTCCAGCGTAATCGCTGCACTCGCCGTCCACGCGCTCGCGAGCATTGCTGCCGCTGTGATTGTTGCTATTTTGAACTTCATGATATTTCTCCTTCTGCTGTTGGTTACATTTTTTACGTTACGTCGGCCGACCACATGGACGGTCATTGCTGGTTCGTTTATCGCACAAGCGGTGTCCGCCCCTCTATCCCATTTTGGGCCATCTTAGTGCATGTTTGGGACATCGGGGGGAAAGCTGAAATTGGGAAAGCTGAAAGCTGAAATGGGCGGAGGGCCAGAATCGGAGGGAAAAAGCTGGAAGCAGAGAACTGACCCGCCAGCGTCTTGACGTGCGCCAGGGGTCTGGCGCTTTGAATAGCAGAACAGGTAACTGGACGCGCCAAAGTTTCTCGACGCGATGCGAGTTGCGGGCGCTGAAGCGGGCTGAAGCCCGCGCTCCGGGGCGCGGCATTCATGCCGCTTCACGGCGAATGCCTCCGGGCGGAGGTCGAAGAATTTACGCGCGCCCATATCGGGCGGGCAATCCGCAGCCCGCCGCTGGGGGATGGCAAACGCCGGCACGCACGGCTTGTCCCGCCGCAGGTTGCGATGGCGGAAGTGACGCACCCTACCTGAAAGCCGGCAGGCCGGTCTGGAAGGACCGGCCTGAAGGTGGGCAGAAAATGGTTTGTTTCGGTAGCCAACTCAGCCGTTACACCACACGTTGCCTGCGGAGGAAACGGATGGTGCTCGCGCCAAAAGGCAGCAGCAGCAAGGCGCCGGCGATGAAGGTGGCGGGTTCGGGGACGGGAACGACGTCCGCCCAAGCGGTGCCGATCCGCAACATGTCGTAATACACCGTGTCTCCGCCATCGAGATTGGCGGTGCGAAACCCGAACGAGGAAAGGTCGCTGCTTAACCCGGTGCCGCTTTGTATTATGGTACCATTCGGGGTGCCGCTGCTTGCGTAAACCGGATTCACCCAGAGGTTGGCAGTGGTGTAGGGATTCGCGGCGCCGGAGGTGGTCTTGGAGAATTGGGCGACGACAAGATACGTCACGCCCATCGTGAGGTTCTGGTAGTAGGCAGCGTTGTTTCCATCGAGTTTCGCCCGGGCAAAAACGTCGTAGGTGGTGGCGCCTCCGCCTTGATTAGCCTTCAGCCCGAGGCCGATGCCATTCATGTTATTAAACCAGCCGGCGCCAAAATCGTTGTTGTCGAGGGTGCCGGTCACGTTGAGCAGGAGACCGACGTAGAAGGTGTCCCCGCTGAACACGCTGGCCAGCGCGCGCTGGGCGGCGGTATCGCTATTGCCCTGCAACCTGAGTCTGTCGGCGCCGCCATTGTGCGTGTAGCCATCAATGCGGGTGTAAGAAAGTCCACCAGCCAGGATTTCTGTGACGCTGGTGTTGGCGCTCCACGCACCAGAAAAGCCGGTGCCGCCGCTCTTTCCGTGGAGTTCTCCGGCACCGTAATTGAAATCTTCGCTCACGAGGAGGCTGGCGTGGGCCGAGAGCAGGCCAGAGCACAGCGCAAGCCCAGTGGCGACGGCGAGTTTTCTCAGCGTGGATTGCGGTAAGGCTGGGCAAGCCGTAATCCGTCTGCCGCGAAAGAATGTCTTCATAAAAGAATTTGTTTGTCCGGCGTTACTGCTGCCGTAGTTCGAGTTCAGTTGAAGGGGATTATGCCAACAGATGATCGAGCCAGCTATCCCCTGGCGGGACATCTTGATGCACTTTTGGGACATCGGGGGGAAAGCGGAAATTTGGAAAACAGCCCAGTGAAGCAGCCCGGTGGAATACCAAAGCGATTCCACGGGCCAAGGCGGGCTTCACGGGCCAGGGAAAGCTGAAATCAGGACCACGGACAAAAGGACAGCAGGACTACGGGACCACGGGACAACAAGATAACCAGGTCAGAGGTCAGGGGATGTTCGTCAGGGAATCAGGACAGGGCTGTGAGTTTTATTCCTCTGACCTTCATTCCCCTGACTTCAGCCCGCTTTGGGTGCGGCTCTGTAACGCCGGTTTTCCAACCGGCGACCGGCGGGCCGACTGAAAAGTCGGCGTTACGGGTTGTGGTGCATGGCGGGTGGCACGGGCGTCCCGCCTGTTCGAACCGCAACGCACGGGCGGGACGCCCATGCCACTACCAAGTTCATGCGAAGCCTCGACCTCCGAGAACGGACGCGCAGCGGGGCCATGAACCGTGGGGCAGGCTTTCCAGCCTGCCGATGCACCGGACTTTCCAGTCCGGTATCCCGACGGGCGACAGGAATGTCGCCCGAACCGGCAGACAAGAATGTCTGCCCTACTACCGA
>JACZKP010000001.1 GCA_014860005.1 Verrucomicrobiota bacterium
CCTGCCAGTCGGCCACCGGTCGGGCGAACGTCTCGTAACTGCTGTCGGATTGAGGAACCGATTTCACGCAGCAGTGGTTCATGCCGTTCTTCTACCACTCCCCAGCCAAAATTACCCCCCTATTTTTTGATGTGCGCCCTCAATCGGCCCGGCTGGAGGCATGGGGGAGAATTCCATGAAGAAACATTTGACAGATTCCAAGGCTGCCTTTAATTTCTGTCCAGACAGAAATCGCTGAATTATGCCAAAGCTGAGTCCAGTTCAACAGCATTTCATCCTGCACTGGGGCGAGATGGGCACGCGCTGGGGCATCAACCGCACGGTGGCGCAGATTCACGCGCTGCTCTACCTGTCGCCCAAACCCATCCACGCTGAGGAAATTGCCGACACTCTGAACGTCGCGCGTTCGAACGTCAGCAACAGTCTCAAGGAGTTGCAAGGGTGGGGCATCGTGAAGCGTGTCCACGTCCTCGGCGATTCCCGCGATCATTTCGAGAGTATGAAAGACGTGTGGGAAATGTTCCGGATGGTGCTGGACGAACGCAAGAAGCGCGAGATTGATCCCACCCTGCGGCTCTTGAGCGAGTGCATCGCCGAGGCCGAGAAGGACAAGGAGACGGACGAGTACACCGAGGAACGCCTCCGTCAATTGCATGATTTCTTTGCAACAACCACCGCCTGGTATGTGCAGGTCCGGCAATGGCCCACCGCCGCGACGATCAAGTTTGTGAAACTCGGGGACAAAGTGTTGAAGCTGCTTGGCCTCGGCGGTTGAGGCCGCTTTTTATTTGCAAATGGAATTCTGTGAATACGGAAATTACAGATAATAACGTCGAAGTGCTAGCAGGCTGGATTTTCTACGATGCCGGGTGCGTGGTATGCGTGCGCGCCCGGGAACGCGTTGGCCGGCTCTGCGCGTCGCGCGGATTTCAATGGTTGCCCCTGCAAACGCCGGGAACGGCGGCGCGGTTGGGGGTGCCGGAATCCGCCTTCGAACTGCGTATGCATGTCCTCCTCGCAAATGGACGTGTGCTTCATAACGCCGATGCGCTGGGAGTCCTGTGCCGGAGCGTATGGTGGCTGTGGCCGCTGGGGATGCTGTTGTGTGTCCCCGGATTCCGGGAGTTGGGGCGACAGGCCTACGATGCGTTCGCCCGCAATCGTTACTGCATCGGTGGCGCTTGTCGTGTGGCTGAGCAGGGGCAGTGGGGTGTCGAGTTGGTGAGCTGGTTGGCGGCAATCCTACTTCCGGTCATGGCCGGATTCATCTGCTGGAATGAACCACCATGGCTGCTCATGTGGGCGCTGGCCTTCGGGCTGGGGTTCGGCCTGAAATGGTTGATGTGGCGGGATGCGCTGGCGCACGGTGCGTGCCCCTCCGCCAGGCGGGCATTTGCCTGGTTCGTGCTATGGCCTGGGCTGGACGGACGCGCATTCCTGGCAAGTGACAAACAGGAAGACCAACCTACGTTGCGTGAGTGGCTCTGGGCCGCCGTGATGACTGTCGCGGGGGCAATTCTCATCTGGATGGTTGTTCCGATTCTGCTGGCTGAGGAAGTTCTGGGCGCTGCGTGGGTGGGGATGATCGGGATTGGCCTGGGTTTGCACTTTGGCCTGTTTCGGTTGTGCTCGATTCTGTGCCGTCATTTTGGAGTGAAGGCGGACCCGATAATGAACGCACCCCTGCGCGCAACCTCGCTTCTCGAATTCTGGAGCACCCGCTGGAACACCGCGTTCAGCATCGCCGCCAGGCGATTGGTGTTGATTCCGTTGTCGCGCCGGATTGGACTTCGCTGGGCTGGTTTCATGGTGTTTCTGATGTCGGGTTTGCTGCACGAGATCGTGATTTCGTTGCCCGCGAGGGCCGGATACGGTCTGCCCACTTTATACTTCGTGCTGCAAGGCGCGGGCGTTGCTCTTCAACGCCGTCGGGTCGGACGCAAATGGCGATTGGGAGAGGGAATCAAAGGCTGGCTGTGTGTGATTTTCTTTGTTGTCGGGCCGCTCTACTGGCTGTTTCACCCGGCGTTTACGCAGCGCGTGATCGTCCCGTTCCTCAAAGTTCTAAACCCCTCATGACCAAAGGACCCACCATGACGCTTGTCACCACTCTCCAGTTCGCCGGCCTGCTGCATCTCGGATTGATCGCCGCCGGGCTAATGATGCCGCGCGCTGTGAATCTCAGTTTCCACGTGGCAGCGCTGCCGCCTTTCATCCATCGGCTGTTCTGGGTTTATTACACTTTTGTCGGCCTGTGCCTGGTGAACTTCGGCATGTTGAGTTTTTTCTTCGCCCACGATCTGGCGTCGGGCACGGCTTTGGCGCGCACGTTGTGCGGCTTCCTGGCAGCATTCTGGTTGGTCCGCCTGTTCGTAGCCGCGTTTGTGTTTGACGTCAGTCCTTATCTGACGAGCACCTTCAGAAAAGCAGGTTACCACGCAACGAACATCGTGTTTGCCTTGCTACCGCTGATTTACGGCTGGGCTGCCTTCGCGGGAGGTGGGCAATGAACGCGCCGATTCCTGCCGTTCGGGCCGTCATGGCGCGGCGAATTCTTGTGAACTTCCGCGTGCAGCCTGCCGCTGTCGCCGATTTGCTGCCGCAACCGTTTCGCCCCAAACTCGTCAAGGGTTGGGCCATGGGCGGCATCTGTCTCATTCGCCTGGAAAATATGCGACCCGCCTGGCTGCCGCATGCGTTCGGGGTGTCTTCGGAGAACGCCGCGCACCGCATCGCGGTGGAGTGGACGGAGCACGGCTGCCTGCGCGAGGGCGTGTTCATCCCGCGGCGCGACACCAACTCGCTGCTCAACCGCGTAACCGGTGGCCGGCTGTTTCCGGGTGTCCATCACGCGGCCGAATTCCGCTGTGCGAATAGCGATACGCGATTCGCGGTGGCATTGCGCAGCCGGGACGGCGAGACGCGCGTGAACGTGGCGGCTCGGTTGACGCACAACTGGCCGTCCGGTTCGGTGTTCGGATCGCTGGCGGAGGCCAGTGATTTCTTCCGTGGCGGTGGCTGCGGTTGGTCGCCCTCCAACAACTGTTCGCTGGAAGGCGTGGAACTTCACACCGAGAACTGGACAATGGACGCGCTTGCGGTCGAGCAAGTCGAGTCGAGCTACTTTAGCGATCCGCGCCGCTTTCCGCCGGGGACGGTCGAATTCGACTGCGCCTTGCTCATGCGCGGCATTGCGCATGAGTGGCGGGCGTTAGGCCGCTTCCAGAATTCGCCGCGTTTTCCTGCACGTCATCATCACGGAACGGCTGCCTTCTTCGAGATGCCATGAAACCGCGACGCATCATCCTTGCCGGCGGTTCGGGGTTCCTGGGTCAGGCGCTGGCCAGACACTATCTGGCCTCCGGACTTGAGGTGGTGAGTCTGACCCGCACACCGCAACCGGCCTCAAGCGGTGTCCGTCAGATTGCCTGGGACGGACGGACGCTCGGCCTGTGGGCGCGTGAACTGGAGGCAGCGGAAGCGGTGATCAACCTGGCCGGCCGTTCGGTGAATTGCCGTTATCACGAACGCAATCGGAGAGTCATTCTGGAATCGCGCCTCAATCCGACCCGCGTTTTGGGCGAGGCGATCAATCAATGCGCGAAGCCACCGTGCGTCTGGCTGAATTCCAGCACGGCCACGATTTACAAACACAACTTCGGTCCGGCGTGGGATGAATCCGGTGAGATTGGCGGCACGCCGGAGGCCAAGGATGAATTCTCCGTCGCAGTGGCGACCGCGTGGGAGCAGGCATTCGACGAAGCGGAGACGCCCAACACGCGCAAGATTGCGCTGCGTTCCGCGATGGTGCTTGGTCACGGTGCGAACAGTGTTTTTCCTGTCCTGCGGCGGCTGGTGCGCTGCGGCTTGGGTGGCAAAATGGGGAGCGGCCGGCAGTATGTGTCATGGATTCATCAGGAGGATTTTTGCCGGGCGATTGACTGGCTGCTGCAAGCGGAGCAGTTCAGCGGCGTGGTGAATCTGGCCGCGCCAAATCCGGTGACGAATGCGGAGATGATGCGGACGCTGCGAGAAATTTGTGTTGTTCCCATCGGCTTGCCGGCCACGCGTTGGATGCTGGAAGCGGGGGCTTTCCTTCTGCGCACGGAAACCGAGTTGATCCTCAAGAGCCGGCGGGTGATTCCCGGTTGTCTGGCGGCTGGCGGGTTTGAGTTTCGCTTCCCGATTTTGCGGCGTGCATTCGAGAATCTATGCGGCAAAAGGAGAAGTGTCGCCCTCTCCCCCCACCCCCCCTCTCCCGCAGGGCCAACGCCCGGAGAGGGGGAAGGACGGTGGGGGGAGAGGGCCATACAGGAACTGAAGTTTCCATGAATGTCATCGAACCGGCGGTTGGGAGTTGTGGCAAGTTGAGCGCGGCAGCACGGAAACGAATGCTCACGCGTCGCGGCGAGCCGTGGTTTCTCGCCGACTGGATGCGCGTCGTGATGATTCACTTTGAAGTGGACGCGGACGCGTTGCAGCGGGACGTGCCTTATGAACTCGATCTGCGGGACGGTCGTGCGTTTGTCAGTCTGGTTGCCTTCACAATGGAGGATCTGCATCCCCGAATCGGCGGCCGGCTCGGCGTGTGGCTGTTCCGGCCCATCGCCACGCATCACTTCCTGAACGTGCGAACCTACGTTCGGGCCGCGGGCGAACCGGGCATCTATTTCATTGCGGAATGGCTATCCAACCCGCTCGCTGTGCGGCTCGGACCCGTGACGTTTGGATTGCCGTATCGGCACGGTCGCATCGCATATCATCATGCATGGCAGACGGGCAAACTGGCCGGGTGCGTGGAGGATTGCGCCGGCTGCGCCGCGTTCGCGTATCGCGGAGAAGTCCCATCCGAGAAGCAATTTGCCCCATGCGAAGTGGGTTCCCTCGACGAGTGGCTGATGGAGCGCTACACCGCGTTTACCTGCTGGCGCAGCTCCCGACGGTTCTTTCGGATCTGGCATCCGTCGTGGCCGCAGTGCGAGGTAAACGTGGACCTGCTTGACGATTCGTTATTGAGATCGAACTGGGCGTGGTTCAGGGACGCGCGGTTGACCGCTGCAAATTACTCCCCCTGCATCGTCCGGGTGTGGATGGGCGAACCGCATGCCGCTGGCAAGCCAAGACGCTGATCACTTGCAGTTCTGGAATTCAAGAAGAACAACGCAGCTTGGGCACAACTGCTGCGGGCTATTTATTTTGCACTGCATACTCGACGGTCACGTGCGCCCGATAGACCAGCTCCGCAAAGGAAGTCGGCCACTCCGAATCGCCTTGTGCCTCAGCGGCGCCTCCAAAGCCGGGCGCGGCCGGGGCTCCGGACAAGCTGGAGCTTTTCTGAACATGGATGCCTGCTACTGGCATCGGCGGGGGAGGCGGGACTAATCCTTCCTGAAAACTCCTCGGCGACAGTCTTACTCCCAGTTTTTCCTCGTAGAGCTGCTTCTTCTCGTTGGCTTTGTCAATGGCCTGCGCAAGTGCCCTGGCCTTCAGCGCGTCCTTGTCCGAGTGTTCAAACTCAACGCTTTCGTAGCGCACTTCCGTGATGCTGTCCACGAGATTGGCGACTGCTTGAAATTCCTTTTCGTCATGGGCGGAAATGCGGACGACGTTCTCGACCCGGTAGCTCCTTGCCTTTTCGCGAAAGGCGCCGTACTTGGGCGTGGAGGAGAACCTGGATGCTTTCACGCGCTCGTTCGGCACGCCTTGTTCCGCCAGCGTCCGCAGAAGCCGGGCGCGAATCTCCTGATTCGCGCGCGACGCTTCATGCAACGATTTGTTTTCGGTCACAACCTTCAGGGAGATTTCCGCCCGGTCCGCCGGGACTTTCAGTTCGGCTTCGCCGCTGAGTGCAACGAGTCTGGGAACGCCGGTGAGATAAGCCGCCAGTTCGGAAGCTGAACCTTTCAACTCAGGTTCGGCGCGCCCTTGAACGGCCGCGAAGCAAATTGAAACCACCGCGATGGATTTCCACATAACGAACCTTTCTGTTTGGTTGATGGCAGTCATGCCTGGCCGGAAGGTTTGCAGAAGCACCCGCCTCATGGCAATGCCGTTGCCGCTGCCATTTCCCGCACCCGCTCCAGAATCACGTCAGCGAGGTGGGGTTCGCTGCCGATGGCCGGAGTGTACCACACCAGCTTGCCACGCTTCTCGCTGGGATTGCGCCAGGTGGGGCGTCCGCCGGCCAGCCGCTCTCGCACGCGACGTTTCGGTTCGCCCAACAACACGGGAATGTCCTCCTGCGTGTGCAGGCCGTCACTGATGAAAAACGGCACCACGACGATGTTCCGCGTTTGGGCCAACTCAAAGCAGTCCGCGATGCGGGGCGATTCCTCCATGAAGATGGCGTGAACCCCGGCGTAAAGATTCTGCGCGCGTATCAATTCCATCTGGCGTTCGATGGCTTGGCGGGAATTATCGCTCCGTTCCGTGCCGTGTCCGGCGATGAAGAGCGTGATGTCCCGCGGCTTGGGCGCGCGCGGAAATGGAAATGTCTCCACCACCTCCGAAGCACGGGCCAGCAGCACGCTCGTCATGCTATTGTGCGTGCCGATGGGCTGGCAGTAGAACAAAGTGCGTGCTGCGTGATAAGTGATGCGTGATGCGCGATCTGAGCCGATGACAAAGCCGAGTTCGCGGGGGATGATTTCCTCGCTGAAATAGCCTTCGCTGATGAAGAGCGGGACGATGAACACGCGTGACGCCGTGAGGTGCGCCAGGACCTCTTTGACATACGGTGGTTGTTTCCAGAATGCTTCATGCACCCCGGCAAACAGGCGGCGACGACGCAGTGCCGCCGTGTGTTGGAAGACCGGCGCGGCCGATCCCGCGTTCTGGGTCGAGCCATGGCCGAGCAACACGAGCGCGGCGTCGGGAAAATCTGAACGATCCACGCGCAATGATTAGCCCAAGCGCAACGCCCTCGCAAGCGGGCCGATGCCAGCCATCGTCACTTGGCCATCATTTTGCCAACCCAATAAGCTGTGCGGTCCAGGTAATAATCCGGTGTCAACGGTTGGTAATCCAGATAGGTGAATCCAGGAATTTGTTTCGGTGCGGCGGTTTCAATCTGCGTGCCTTCGTGCCACTCGTTGAAAGAAGTTATTCCCACAAGTTCCGGCGAAACGCCGAGTGCCGCAGACCACATCCGATCGTAATACGCGCCGCCTTCGCGGTCGCGCGTGTTGACGCCGTTCCACGGGCGGATGCGCGTGTCAATGTAGCCTGGCGCCACGCACGGAATGAAGAGCTTCTCATGTTTGCGCGCCCATTGCGCCAGCTTGGGCCAGTTTTTGACGGTCGAACCGTAGGTGAACCCATCCGTCGCGAAGTAGGTGTAAAAGCCGTCGAACCCTCCCCGCAACATGAAGTCTTGTTCCTTCTCTTTGACCCACAGACCAATCACGACCGCATCCAGGTCAGTGCCGCGCAGTGTTTGTGCGCCATCTTGCTGGAGAATCGTGGCCCAGTTGGTGGCGGGTGTGAGGTAGGAATCGTACACGAAGAACACCGGACGATTGCCGCGTTCCGGCAGGCGATGAAGAGCGGGAGAATTGCCGAACTTGCCGATCAGATAACTGATGGCATCGCGGGTGGTCTGCGCGTTTCGGCCCGGGAATGGTTCGAGGTGAAAGTTGATCCTGAGACCTGCTTCCTCCGCGATTTTGAACAAGCCGGGCAACGCGCGATCAGTGAAAGTATCTTTGCCCCACCAACTGGCACACAACACACCCACGCCCGCCTGCTGCAGTTGTCGCGCGTGTTCGCGAAGGACCTTGGGATCGTTGACGCTGTAGCTGCCGAGCGCCGGATAGAAGTCCGCGCCAATGTCGTCGCCGCCGGGAAAGGCACGCGGCGGTTCATCGCGCACGGCGACCGCGTGATTCCAGTTGGCGTAGCGGCCATCCGTTTCGGGATTGCCATACCAGGGATAATAGAACGCAATGGCGCGTTCCGACGGCGGCGGCTGCGCGGGAGACACGGGAGACACCTTCGCCGCGCCCGTTTGGCCCAGGCAACTGAAGCTGTGGAGCAAGATAACGAGAATCGGCATTACAAAACATCTGAGCATGAGACTTGGATGGAGATTGCCCGCGCCAGCTTCAAGTTAAATCTGCCACACGCGGAGCGCCGGTCTCCTGACCCGGCGCGTTCCCGGTAACGGTTATCATCGCGCCGGATCGGAGATCGGCGCTCCAATTCATGGCCAGCGAACGCGATAAAAGCGGACGGGATGATTCGCCCACTCGGGATCGCTGAAACGAAATGAGCCTGCAGTCAGGTTGTTTGTTTGCAGCGGGAACCAAACGGAGTCACCAAGGTTTGTACAAGCTTCAACTGCAATTGCTGCATTTGTAGCCCAGGAAACTACAAAACTGAATCCGTTGGTCTGCAAACCGAAGTTGGAACTGCTGGCCAGAATCAATGGATGCGGGCGTAACCACAAGGCCGTGACTTGACCACCGAATGTGGACCCCCAGCCATCGGTCCCAGGCAGATAATAGACAGTGACGCCTGTGAGGTTATAAAACGTGTACGGACCAACGCCCGGGGCATCACCCTCGAAGTAAGCTGCGGTAAGCTTGGGGCACCATCCAAATGCGTAGTTTCCAATTGTCTTAACCGCGCTGGGAATCGCGAGATTCTGCAAGCTGTTGCAGAAAGAGAAAGCGTTGGCACCGATGGTCGTCACGGTTCCGGGGATTGTGATGTTGGTCAAACTGAAGCATGAGGCGAAAGTCGAGTTCCCGATACTGGTAATGCTCTCCGGGATGGTAACGCTCATTAGATTGCCGCAGCCGGAAAACGCTCCGTCTGTAATGTTAGTGACGCTGACCGGTATGGAGTAACTTCCAGTCTTGGCCCCAGGAAATCGGATAAGGATTGTCTGGCTTTTGTTGAACAACACTCCGTCAGCGCTGCTGTAAACCAGGCTAAGCGCGTCCACTAGTATTTCATTCAGTGCCCGGCATGCTCCGAAAGCGTATTCGCCGATACTCGTGACGCCTGCAGGAATAACCACCTTGATGAACTCGCAACCCCAAAATGCCCTGCTGCCGATGTTGGTGATGCTGTTTGGAATTGTAACACTGGACAGCCGAAAGCAGGAGGCAAAGAGCGAATCATTGATGCGGTAGAGGCCAGTGCTAATCTTGGCGCTTGTCAGATTTTCGCACAATTCGAACGCTGAATTTCCAATGCTGGTTACGCTGTTGGGAATCGTAATGCTGCTCAGGTCCCGGCACCCAGAAAACGCCTCCGGCCCGATGTTGGTGACACTGTTTGGAAGGGTAATGCTTGTAAGGCTGCGGCAAGCGGTGAAAGCTTTTTCGCCGATGCTGGTAACGCCATTTCCCAGTGACACGCTAACGAGGCTATGACAGTCGCGAAAGGTCCCGCCTTCGATCTCCGTAACGTTGTTCGGGATAGCAACACTCTGGAGCTGATGACAACCTTGGAACGCGCCGCTTCCTATCCGGCTTACGGTGTTCGGAATCTCAATCTGCTGTAGCCGGGAGCAGTGAGAAAACGCGCCACCGCCAATATTAGTGACACTGCTTGGGATCGAGACGTTTGTCAGACCGTGACAACTGGAGAAAGTTCCGTGGCCAATCTGGGTTAGACTGTTAGGAATCATGATCTCTGTCAGATTACGGCAGTTAACGAAAGCTGCCTCTCCTATGGTAGCGACGTTACTGCCTACAATGATGTTGGTCA
Source organism: Verrucomicrobiota bacterium (assembly GCA_014860005.1). Next base: position 9,718 of record JACZKP010000001.1, read on the forward strand.
TGGAGGTGCAGCCCCAGAACGCCCATCCCCCAATGTTGGTTACACTGTTCGGAATCGTCATTCCGGTCAACCCAGAGCAGCCGTAGAATGCATAGGTGCCGATACTGGTTACGCTTTCAGGGATGGAGACACCGGTAATGCTAGTTCCGTAGGCAAACACCCCGTCCCAGATGGCTGTAACCGGCAAACCATTGGTTGAGTTCGGAATGATCACCTCGCCACCGGGACCGCTGTAGCCAGTAATGGTGATCGTCCCGTTGTTGGTAACGTAGCTGAACTCCGCGCTGGCCCGGGCAGTGAGCATCAAAACCAAAATCAATATCCTCAGCCCGGCCGCGCCCATTTGTACCCTCATGCGCTGACTCTGGAATTGAATCAGCACGGGGTCAACGGAGAAAAACCGCTTGACTGGCTTCTGCATCCGTCCGTTACTCCCCTTACGATGAACTCGCTACAGGAGACATTTGCCATGAACGACAGAACTTCAACCAGCAACTTCCCACCATTGATTTTGAGTTTGATCTTGTTATGCGGTGGGATTGGACCCATGCAGGCGCAAACGATTACTTTCTCTTCGCTCCTGGACGAGATGACCGACCGGGATGTTCTTCCACGATTTCCCAATCCGGCGTACACCTGCCGCCAAGCCAGCAGCTATGATCGCGCATCCGTCGCACCCGACCAGCCGGGCTGGTTCGCCAACATGGACCGCAGCCACTTTGTGCGGGTGGAGGAGCGGGACGGCGGACGCAAGGAGTATGTATTGATGGATGTCGAGGGTCCGGGCGCGGTGGTCCGGTTCTGGGCAACCTGGCACGGTCCTCAAGGAGAAAAAGGCATGCAACCGTTCTCCGACGGCACGCTGCGATTCTATCTCGATGACGAACCCGAACCGGTGATTGCCGGCCCGATCTCCAGCATCCTGGATGGTGGGGCGCTGTGCCACGGGCCGCTTTCCCAAGGCGTGTCACCCGAGACGCAATACGGGCAACGCGGACATAATCTCTACCTGCCCATTCCTTATGCGCGCCACTGCAAGATTACTTACGAGACGGATGTTCCCATTGACCCTGGCGGCCATCGCGGGGAGGCCTTGTACTATCAAATCAACTACCGGACTTATGCGGACGGGACTTCGGTCGAGCCGTTTTCCATGAAGCAACTTGGAGCCCACCGGGAGAAACTCAATGCGGTGCAGACACGCCTGCTCGAGCCGGCGAAGGGAAAGGTGGACGACCTGACTGAAGTGACGTTTACCGGCCCGCTCGAAGCCGGGAAAACGCGCACCGTGATCGTTGACCGGCCCGGAGCGATCCGCGAGTTGACAATCAACCTCCAGGCGGACAACCAGCCGCAGGCGCTGCGTTCCACGATTCTGGAGATCAGCTTCGATGGCCAGCGCACGGTCTGGTGCCCGGTCGGTGATTTCTTCGGACGCGGCTATCGTTCCGCCCCGCACCGCACATGGTACACCGAGGTGACGGCCGACGGTCAGATGCGTTGCCGGTGGATCATGCCCTACCAACGCGAGTGCAAAATCAGTCTGATCAACCTGGCCAGCGAACCGGTCAATGTGGTTGAGGGAAAAGCGAAAGTGGGTAACTGGAAGTGGGATGAACGATCCATGTATTTCCACGGCTCCTGGCGTCAGAAGACCAAGGTGTCGTCGTTTCGCCCGGAAGCGTCCCGCCCGGGCGACGGCGCGTTTGACGTCAATTACGTCACAGTGAAGGGCAAAGGGGTGTACGTCGGGGATACGCTGGCGATTTTTAATGGGGCCGCGGCCTGGTGGGGCGAAGGGGACGAGAAGATCTACGTGGATGGCGAGTCGTTCCCGTCACATTTTGGCACAGGTACGGAAGACTACTATGGTTACGCCTGGTGTCGGCCGGAATTCTTCCAGTCGCCGTTCCATGCGCAACCGTCCGGGGCTGGCAACTTCCGGCCAGGATTCTCGGTGAACAGCCGCTACCGGTCGCTGGACGCGATTCCCTTTACCAGTTCGTTGAAGTTCGACATGGAATTGTGGCATTGGCACCAGACGGTCGTTAACTTCGCGCCGGCGGCGTTCTGGTATGCCCGTCCGGGAGCGACTTGGAACGTTAGGCCCGACCCCGAAACGGCGGCCCTGCCCGTGGCGCTGGTACGGTCAGACGTGGTGGAAGTCTTTCGGGCACCGAACGCCCTCGAAGGTGAGAACTTGAAAAAGTTGCGGATGACCGGCGGCATCCTGGAGGTCCAGGACCTTCCGGAGCACCGTTGGAGTAACGATTCCCAGGTCTGGTGGCGCGACGCCAAGGTCGGGGATCGCCTGGAGTTGGAATTCGAAGTGACAAAGGCAGGAAGCTACGAGGTGGTGGCCAATCTGACCAAAGCCAACGACTACGGCGTCGTGGCCGTGTCGGTCAACGACGGGCCGGCTCGGAGATTCGACCGTTACCACGAGGTGGTGGCGCATGACGCATTGGCGCTCGGCACCTTTCAACTCCCTGCGGGCGCCAACCGGTTGCAGGTCGAGATTGTCGGCTCGAATGAGAAAGCCATCCGACGGCACATGTTCGGCCTGGATTACCTTCAGTTGAAACCGTGTCCCTGAGCGGTTGGCGGGAACTTGTGCGGAACTGATTCAAGAGCATCAAACTGACCGCTGTCAAAGTCGGAGATCATGGCCGCCGCAGTCGGTCGTCTTGCACGTCAGTCTCGGCTTTCACGGTGTTTTCCTCCATGATCACCTGGCCAACCTGTTTCCCGATGCGGACACCGATCTTTTGCTTACCGTTGCCGGTGTCTTCGATCTTGTTACGGCGGATAATCGTGCCCTGGGTGGCGCCATCCACGAACAGCCCCCAGCCTTCATTGTCGCGGACGGTGTTTTCCTCGAACATGATCCGGTGCGCCGCCATCGGCTCACTCTCCGCGCGCCAATAGACGCCGCCCCGCTTGTTGCCAATGATCGCATTTTTGCGGACGAAATTGTCGCTGTCCTTGTGGCCGATGGACATGCCGTAGCCACCGTTGTTTTCCAGCCAGTTGCCTTCCGCCACGCCTCCGCGTACGCGCCAGCAGAAAAAGAAACCGTCGCCGTCATTCCCCACGGCGCGGCAGTTTTTCACCGAGGGCCGCTGCGAACCGCTGCCCGGATGCAGTCCGAAACCCGCGCACCGCTCGACGACGCAGCCCTCCACCTGCACGTCGTTCGATTGCTGGAAGCTGATGCCGTCGCCGTTGTAGTCGCGCACGATACAGTTGGCGATGACGCAATGATCCCCGCGATAAAGGAAGATGCCGGCCGTGCGACAACCGTCAACCTGTGTCGGGTTCTCGGCGCGGTTGCCATCCACGGTCAGGTTTTCCACGCGCGCATCCTGAATATCGTAGCCGCTGATGACCGGGAAGACGGTTGCGGCAAATCCTCCGTCGGCCACCATGATATCCGCGTTCATCGGGCGCGTGAGGGTGAAGTAATTGCTCCGGGCGTTGAGAATGGTGGCGCAGACCCCGTGGAAATTACGCTGGGATTTCGAGGCCACATAGATGCCGCGGCCAATGGCGAATCCATGCGTATCCGTCACCGTAATGGCCGCCTCACCGAAATCGCCATCCACCGCCAGCGCCGAACGATGCTCGCGGTCCTTCTTCAGCACCGTTCGTTCACCCGCGCCGCGCACGGTCACGCGGCTGCGCAGGTTGAGCGAGTCGCGCATGAGATACTCGCCCGGCCCGATCTCAACCACGCCACCGCCAAGATTGCCGACGTAATCCACCGCCGCCTGCAACGCACGGTTGTCGTTCCCAGCAATATCCGCGTCGCGCAGGCCGACGGTGACGCGCACGGCGGGGCGGGCGTGGAGTTCGTTTTCGGCGTGTTTGCGTCCGGCCTGGTCGGCAAAAACATTTCCGCAGGCCAGGAGGTTCGTGAGAAACAAAATTAAGATCCGTGTTTTCATGTGAGCGCATTCAAGTGCCATTGGATCAAGGAACGACGCACCAATTCGAATTGTCCACGATTCTGCCGAGGAAATCAGCATAAAGGGAAGCCCGATCTTCCGGCATGATCCGTGATTGAAAGACCGCCCCGAACCACAACCGAAAGGTTTCTCTGCGTTTCACCGTCACGGCGCTCATGAGGGAGTGGTGACCCACCGTCTGCTGTTCTCCCGCACGGTGGGTGGGTTACCTTTGACGGTCAGCATATGATCCGCGCCGTGCTCCAAGACCCCAACTGTTTTCTAACCCTGGGGGGGAACCCACGCGGCAAGATTATGCAACGCCAATAAAGATTACCCTTATCGCGCTCGCTGTCGCAGCGCTGCCGGGCTTTGCCGGCATGGGAATTTGCAGGCCGGCAGCTTCGGGGATGTTGAGCACATGGTACAGGAAACGGATTCCTGAGTTTTAGCTACGGTAGCCTTGGAGTAACCAGTCGGTAAAAGCGGTTGGTGCCGTAAGTGACATCCGTTACTTGTTCGTCCCGGTTCACGGGGCGTGCGAGCAGGTCGGTCAGTTTAGACCAGCTTCCGGTTTCCAGTGCATCGGTGTATTGGATCGAATAGGTCTGGTTGGACAGGGCGCGGAATGTCAGAGTCGCACCGGAATCGGCTGTGATGGATTCTAGTTTGAGGTAACTGTTCGGATCGGAGGGGTTGGTGCGAGCTACGTATTCCTCCCAGTTCAACATTCCGTCGCCGTCTTTGTCGAGCAAGCGATCGGCGGCGTTGTTGGTGGAAAGGCCGTATGTCGCCTCCCAAATGTCAGGCATTCCGTCAGCGTCGGTGTCATCGAGAAAGGACAGGAGCGCAGCCGAGTCCGCCGTGCTGGCGATTCCGGCGGCATTGGTCAGCCAAACGGTGTAGTTGGTGTAGGGCGGTTGAGCGTTGGTGATGGTGAGGAAGGATACATGAGCGTTCAGGAGGAAAGAACCGTTCGGAACAGTGGTGTGATTCCGCATCCAAGAATACCTGACCGGCAAGGTGGAAGTGTTGGTGATTGCCACGCTCAGAGTGACCGAGGCGCCAGGCACGACCTCCTGGCTGAGCGGCTTTTGAATGATTACGGGCGGTTCCCCCCCAAGGACAAACTGGCCAGGGTTAGGGAAGGCGGAAGTCCAGTTCACCGGATCGTTGCCGTATGCGGACGTTAGGACTCGTTGCAGCGACGCGCCGCCGCCATTGGCATCGGCAGGCCACGGAGTCTTGTCGTCGTAGCGCACTTCCTCCACCGTGATGTAAGGGACGCCATTGGTGTCCGGTTGGTCCGGACGCTGCAACTGCAACCGTTCGCCGCCGTCCTGCAGCACGCCGCCGTAGGGACCGAGCACCTGCACGTTTTCCGGCACCGCGTATTTCGTTCGGAAACTGGACGGGTTTGTCGCCACGATAAGCAGCACCTCTCCTCGCGGCAGCACGACATTTGTGGGCAGGCTGTATGCGAGCCCGTTGATTTGCCAAGTGTTAGTCGGATTTTGGGGATCGAAGAGGGGCACATCAACCCCACTGATGTTGCGCAGTTCGATAAATTCGTCATCACCCGGTGGCGGGTGGTACATAATCTCGGTGAAGACCACGGGACCGGTACGGGGACCAGCATTGTGACCACCCAGCGTCATTGCGACTTGTGCCGGGAATTGTTCTTCGCCAACACTGTTGACGTAACGCCCGAAGCTCACGCCATTGGCCCCGCCGCCGAATTTAACGCCGTGCCCGTAGCCTGCGAGGTTACCGTCCAGGTCGGCAGCGGTCAGGTAAATTTCATCCCCGTGTGAATCCAGCGCGAAGCTCGGCGCAGTGCCCGGCGACGGGTTAAAATCTGCCTCGGTGAAGACACGGTAGCCGCCCGCAGGAATCATGGTGCCGTCCGGGATGCGGAATTTCCTGGGAGCAGCCCCGTCATCGCTGAGAAACCAGCCGCCAACGCTGACAGCCTGTGCGGAATCATTGAACAACTCCACGGCGTCCAGATCCGGGAGATCCGTATGCGTGAGGATTTCGTTGATGACCACGCCAGTGGACGGAGGTGACGGATCCTCGGCGCCGGGTGAACCGCCCACCGCTGCACTGGCACGCCAGTGCGAACCGTTTCCGGAGTTCGCGCGGGTTGCCGAGTTGCGGGGCACCACGGAAAAGCCATAGCCATCGGCGGCGAGCGGCCAAGGCGCGCGATCGCCATAGTCAAAATCAAATAAGGGGCTTAGTTCAGTTGAAACCCGAACCGTCTCACCTCCATTATCGAGTCGGCCCGTGTAAACTCCGCCGATGGCCACCCCCGGATACCTCGACTGGAACGCCACAACGTTTCTGACCAAAACTACAAACCCACCAGGGTTAAGCACAGTGCCGCTCGGGAAGGTGAAACTGATGCCGGCCGTGAATGACAGGCCGGCGAGGTTGAGCACATCAACCCCGATGTTCTTGAGCTCGATGAATTCGAGATCATCGCTGATCCAGTCGCCGTGAGGCAGCGGGTGGTACATGATCTCGGTCACGACCAGCGGCGTCAGGTTCTGCGGCGTGCGGAAGAGCGCGGACGCAAGGCCACTCCAGTTGGAATCAATCTTGATTCTGGCTTGGAGCAAGGTCGGCGCGTGGAGCGCGAATGGGACAGCATAGGCCCATGCGGACGAGGCAATCCCGCCACCACTGGCTCGCGGATCTGAGCCATCCGTGGTGACGTAGATCGTGCCGTTAGCACCGCTGATCGCCACCACAAATCCGTCCGGCACGGCGCCGCCCTCTTGGTTGAAGACAGGGGGCCTGAGATAATTGCTGTCAATCCAGTCGGCCCTTTGTGTGAGCCAACTCTTGAGCTGGCCAAGACGATTGGTCCACTCGGAAATGCTCGGCAGGCCGTTGAGCAGCGACTTCTGCAGGGTGATATCGGCGGCCTGGCCGTCAATGACTGCCTCCATGGCGGGATTGCTCAACGGCCCGCGGCGGAGTTGCCACCAGCGGTCAATATACGCCTGCAGGAAATCTGGGTCGGTGAAAAGGCGTTGATACCAGAGCTGATCCGATCGGTGCATTAGCGAGCCGGTGGGTCCTCCCGAAACGTAATAGGAACTCCAATTGTAGTCCCATGCTGGACCCATCCGGAGTTTGCCATCGTCCCCCTTCCAGGGGAACATGCTGATGAGCAGGCCGTCCCCGTTGCGCGTCAGCACGTTCAGGATGAAATAATCCAGGAAATCCCGTTGGTCTATGTATCGGCGATAACCATTCGTCGAGTCGCGCCAGATTGCATTATAGTAAAGCACGTCTTCAAATTGGGTAAACCAACCTTCGATTGCGGCGCGCTGCGCGCTGTTGATCACGTACCCGTTCGGGTTATCGAAGTTGAAGTAAGCATTCCACTGCCGGGGTTGGTCATCGCCGGGCACTGTGCCGTAGGAAGTGTCGGGCGACGTCTCGACAATGCGGTTGGCGCCGGCCGTGTGAAAGAACCAGGGACGCGTGGCACCGTTGGGAGTGGGCCAGCCATCTTCCGGCTCAGGATCCATGCGATTGATGTTCAGCAGCCAACTGCCGGTGGAGCCGTCGGTCGAGAGCTTCCCGAAGTCCAGCCGATCCTTGCCGCGCGAGACCTTTTCCATGATTGCGTACACGCCGCGGCGGTCGGACAACGCCAGTTCACCGCCGTCCTCATTGATGAATGCCTCCACCCACCGGAACCGCACCGCGTAGTTCCCCATGTTCCGGCTCAATTCATAAGCAAAGGTATTGAAGAGCAGCGCCGGGTCCCTGGAATGGTCGGGGTCGGGATAATAAAGCACCCAGTCTGCGTGCAGGGGCAGGCCAAGCGGGGACACCTCGGCCTCAGCGCCGTCCTCGTCCATGGCCTCGACGCTGTAGGGCTTCTGCTCCCACTGGGATGAGTAGGCGCCACGCCCACGGATGCCGATGAGGGTGAACATCTGGAGCGAGTTGGTGAACGCGCTGACCCCGGCGGCGCGTTCAAACGTGGCCCAAGTTGCCGCCTGGCGAGAAACCTGTTTAATCCCGGCCCCGCTGCCACTCCAGCCTTTCTGAGGAATCACGCCGGCGCCGAAATTTTCAATGACCATGATCGGCAATGATGAAGTGTACCCGGCCAGCTCGGGCGACAGCTTGATGAAACCGGTGCCGCTGGTGCGGCTGGCTTGGCCATCCAATAACGCAATGGCACGGACCCGTGTCGTGTTTGTCAGGGGAATTGGACCCGTGTAGAGGATTCCCGTCGCTGACGCCGGAGGCGAGCCGTCCAGGGTGAAGCGAATTTCAGCGCCCGGATTGATCGTACTCAGATTGAGCAGAAACGGTTGGGTGAAGATGCCTCTGGCGGGTGTAAACAGCGGGGCGTCGGGCGGCGGTGGAGTTTCGTTATTCGGCAGGCCCGGCGTTGGCACCCCCAGGTACCGGGCGAGCGAGACATCCGCTCCCAATATCCCATAGGAGATGTCCGCGCGTTGGGGCGGGAAAGCGGGCTCAAATGCGTGGAGAACGAGCGGACCAGGGCCAAACAAGGCAAGATACTCGCCCGCGTTGCTGAGGCGAAAATTCGTATGAAGTGTCGCCCCCGCATTGGTCTGGCTCTTGCCGGAGGCAAACACGACGAGGTAAGCGCCGGATGCCAGGTTGGTTGAAGGGAAACTCCATTTCAACGGCTTTCCCCGATCGTCGGTGAGGTAATGGCCCGCCAGATTGACTGTCGCCGGGGTTGGGTTGTGGATCTCGATCCACCCGGAGTGCTCACCATCCTCGTCGGCCAAGGTGGATTGGTCGTTGGCCATAAACTCGGAGATGACCAAGTGGTCAGCCGGATCAAGCAGATGGACTTGGAGTTGGGCGTTGGTTGCGCCGAAGTTGTTGGTCACGGCAAGCACATAGGTCGTGGGAGCGGTGGGTTGGACGTTGGTGGAGCCGAAACCGGCGGAGGTCCGGGCCGTCACATTGCCGATGCCGGGTGAAATCGCCACCGACTGAGCGTATTGGACATTCCATGAGAGTGTTGTGCTTTCACCGGCCGCCACGTAACTCCTGCTTGTGCTGAACACGCTGATAGCGGGCGCCGGGTTCACCACGACGGTCAGACTGCTGGTCACCGTCCCGCCGCTGTTCGTCGCGGTGAGCACGTAGGTCGTCGTTACTGTGGGCGAGACCGTCAGGCTCGGCAGCAGAGTCACATTGGTTCCATTTATGAACACCGCGTTCGCATTCAGCACCTCCCACGTCAAGGTGGTCGAATCTGGTGTGAGGACCGTTTCGGGTGTCGCGGTAAAAGCGACGATGACAGGCGGTCGAACGACTCCGTTGAACGCGTCGGAGTGGTTCTGGATCACCTCTTCAGACACCAGACCATTGTAGGCGGTAAGCCGGTGAACGGTGCCAACCATGTTCTCGCTGTTATTGGGGTTCGCTCCGAGCCAGCCTTGACCCGTTGGCATTCCGAACCCGGCATCTACTGAGGATCGCGTGCCTGCCAATACCCCGTTGCGGTAGAGACTCATGGCCCGGGTGGCCGAGTTCCAAACGTAGGTGACGTGTGTGGCTTGAAGGGGAGAAGGAACGCCCGGGCTAAAGAGGTAATCCGCAATCCCGAGCTGCGTGAAGCCGAGCTGGCTCGTATCATTCCACGATTCAAATCGCAGGTTGCTGCTGGAATTGGCACCAACCGCCAGGTAGGCCGAGGTGGTGGTGGCTGGATTCCCCTCCAAAATGAATTCCATCGTGGCATTGCCCGAGCTATTCCCAAAATTGAACGCGGTGCGGTTTGTTCCGTAAAACCAAAGCGCGGCGGAGAGGCGGGCGGCAGGCGCGAGTCCGCCGGCGGCATCGCTCGTTATCTGGGTATCGTAAGCCTCCAGCGAAGCTTGGGCCACGGTCATTCCCCCAATCAGCAAAAGCACCCCGAAAAAATACTTCATGTCAATTATGCATCTATCACACGATTCGAGACACTACCGCCAAAGTCAAAGCGAAATCCTTCAGCACAGAACTTCTCGACTGACCGTGTCACTCAAAGAGACTGCCGCACCGAATGAAAACCGCCCCCCGGAGCACTAATTCTAACGTGCGTTCAAGGTGAGTGTAACTATCCAGGGCCAATGGGTGATGCTTTTGATGCAAGCGCCATCACGTTTGAGGCGACGCAACCCCGAACGGAGCTGTTTCTTGACGCCTGCCAGTGAATCAAACACGCGGTTCGGAAATTCCTTCTCGCGGATTTCATCCCAAATGTGTTCCTGGGGATTGAGTTCAGGCGAGTAGGCCGGCAAGGGCAGCAATACGATATTGTCT
>JACZKP010000085.1 GCA_014860005.1 Verrucomicrobiota bacterium
ATCACTGCGGCAACGGGATGTGGAAGGGGGTAGGTCTCCACTTGCGAGATCTAAAAAAACGCGACTTGCTGTTCAGCGAGTTACGTCACAGCAGAAGCGAAAATAGGCCAAAACAGGCTCCCATCCATGAAATTTCGGCTAGCGCGACAAAACCTCTTGGTAGAGCTTGAGGTAATCCCGGGTCATGGATTCCACCGAACGCTCGGCCCGCACCCAGGTCTGCGCATTGGAAATCATCCGGGCTGCAAAGTCCTTATCTTCCAGGAGGCGCAGGATCGCCTCGGCCAGCTTGCCGGCATCGCCCACGGGCACCAGCAGACCGGTAACCTGGTCGCGCACCAATTCCGGCAGGCCGCCGCCCGCCGTGGCCGCCACCGGGACGCCTGCCGCAAAGGCGTCGAGCACAATACTCCCGAGTCCCTCCATGCACGAACTCATGGCGAATACATCGAACGCCGCAAGACATTGTTCCGCCTGGTCAACGAACCCGGGCAGGGACACGATTTCTTCGAGGTTTAATTCGCGGCGCAGCGCGAGCAATGATTGTTTCAATTCGCCATCGCCCAGAATCACGAATCGCACGTCCCGCCGTCGTGCCGCCACGGCGTGCGCGGCGCGCAGCAAGGTGGCCTGGTCCTTGTGACCCACGAGCGCGGCGATGTTGCCCACCAGCTTCATGCCGGGCGCAACGCCGAGCCGGGCGCGGACGGTTTCCCGGTGTTGCGCTGACAACACCTCCAGGTCGGGCATCGGCACGGCGCTGGGAATGATGGGGAGTTTATCGCGCGGCACCTCCCAGTTTGCCAACTGGTCTGCGATGAATCGGGAAATGCACGCCACGCGTTCCGCCCGGCGAAATTTGTAGCGATTGAAACTGTTTTGCCGCGGCAGAAAATCCACCCGGCGCGTGGCGAGGAAGGGTTTGCCATGCGCAGAGGCGGTGATCGCTGCCAGACTGTGGCCGCGACCGGTGTGGCAGTGAATCAGGTCAAACCCTTTCGCCGCGCGGACCAGCGCGAGGGCGGCACTGAAATTATTGCCGGGAATCGCCAGGGTTTCCACCGCCGCCGCGCGGGCCTGCGCCGCCAGCAAGCCGTCCGGGCGACAGCCGATGACGGAGCGGACACCGCGATCCCGCAACCCGGCGGCCAGCAGCAAAGTCTGGCGTTCACCGCCGCGCCAGGTTTTCTCGTTGTTGAGGTGGAGGATGTTCACCGGGTTTGCTCCAGATTCTGCGAGACGTTTTCAAATCCGGGCCGGACTCACAACGTTTTTGTCGGCGGCGAAGGAACCGGAGTCATCGCAATTCGATTCTGCATCCGAAACCAGGCGGTCAGCGCGCAGCGCCCACGCTCTGGATGTGCGTGGCGGTTTCCTTCCACCATCAACACGAGCCGGTTGTTTTTCAGATGCAGCACCGAATCGGCGAGGAAAGAGGCAGGATCTTCCCGCGCGGCGGAAGAAGCTCTGCCTCTTACCGGCGCGTAGCCGCCAGACGATGTGGCCGCATCGCAGCAATTGAAGCTTTCTGCGCTTGTTCAAGCCAGACTTCATTCGGTGAATTCCGGCTGGCTTTCTTCGTTCAGGGCACAGTGAGGAAACGTGGCTTGCGCGGGCGGTAAACCGATGAGCGCGAGCAGTTGGCGGACGTCCACCGGTAATTTTCTCGAGCGCGAATACGTCACAATGAACCACGCCCGTTCGCGACGCGGAATCCTCCCGCGCAGCAGCAGCCGTTGGAGATCACGGACTGCTGCGGAAAGATTCATTTCGCGCCGTCGCCGAAGTCCGTCCAGGTCAATCAAGGCGATGGCGTCACTGCCGCCGGGATGCGGCACGACCAGAAAATTGGACTGGCTCGGATCGCCATGAAAGAATCCCGCGTCGTGCAATGCGGCGTAGAGTTTCGCCAGCCCGCGCACAATGCCGATCCGCCGGCGCCGGTCTGCGCAGTGCGCGTTCACCAGATGCAACGGAGTGGCGCCGGCAATGAAATGCGTCACGAGGAAAGATTCGCGCAAGAATCCGCACGTGCGCCGCTCACCTGCTGCGACGGGCGTGGGAGTGAGCAAGCCCAACGTCGCGAGTTCGCGCGCGAGGCAAAAGGCGCGAATGGCCGGGGACGCGCGCCACGTCCATTTGATGTGCTGTCCCAGCCCGCGCGGAGTGAAGTGTTTTACAACGACTTCCGTGTTCGCCGTTTCGCCCGAGCATAGACGCACCACCTCCCGGCCTGGGGTGATCACCTTTTTCAACGGATTTGCGGGTGGCAGGAGCAGTTGTTCAGGCTGCTCCAGGCGCGACAATAGCGGAACTGGCAACAGTTGAGGCAGCGCGAGCCAGTTGAATTTCCCAAGGCGGAAGCGCTGGACCGTCATGGAGGAACCAGAACAGAATCGCGTGTCATCGCTCATGCGCTGGTCGCATTATGCCCGCTCGCGACCCAATGGTCACGCAGAACCATTGCCGGGTAAGAAAGTCGTGGCGGAACTTCGATCGAAAGTCAGAGAAACCATGAGCCTGGCGACCGACTGTTGTTGGCGTTCAGTGTTTGCCCTGTAACTTCTTGAGAAGTTGTTGGAGCCAATCTCTGCCAGCACCCGCTGTTTGAGCTTCCACCAGCCTGTAGCGGTCTCGATAAATGGCGAGGTTTCCAAGCGAACGCCCAATGGTTTCCATTTGCTGTGGAGTCAAGGTTGAACGCCAGCGCTCATCAGCTTTCAAACGGCCCGTATCCTTCAAGTAACCCGAACGGCTGGCGCGAATCAGGTGAAACGATTGCTGATCCGGATGACACAAGGCAGGCGTGAAATTCAGCCCCACGAACTCGCAAAGCCTTCGGAGTTCGGTCTCAGTCGAAGTCGTCAAATCTTCATAGAACATTGTAAGACAGACATCGGGCCGTCGTTGCACAAACTCCTCATAGCGCTGCATCCATTTGCGGCTCGAGCCGAGAATCTTTTGAAGATTTACCCCGTCTTGCAGGGCCGAGCGAAGCGCGCCACGAGGATCGCGCACCAACAGAACATAGCCGGCCTGCGGACTCTTCCACTTCGATTTGAGCCGAAGCACCCGACTCTTTGAGGAATCCACCAGAAGCGCCTTGTTCTCTGCGTTTCTTAGTTTTTCGATGGCTTCCAAAGTCCAGTGCTGTAAGTCATTTCTTACCCCCTTGGGAAGTGATTCAATCCGGCGCTGCCAGACAGGGCATTCGGCCACCAAGTCACCGCAAGAGCATCGCGCTTGTGAACGGCCAAGAGCCTGCTCCAGGCGCAGCAATTCACCAACGAAAACAGCATCGGGGTGGCAACCCAACATCCTGCCCAACAAGGTGGAGCCGCTGTGTCCGAGCCCGATGATAAAGAGAGTTGAGAATTTTGGCTTAGTGCTCATTCAAATACAATTTGCAGAAACCGTCGCGCTCATACCGCTCGCTCGGAGCCCGGATTTCGTTGTTCTGCCTGCTCCAGCATCCTCAGGACCACCGAGACACAATCGGCAACGCTGCGCAGGTCCGTTCGTAATTCAATTTCAGGATGAAGTGGAGGTTCATACGGGGCGGAGATGCCGGTGAAGCTTTTCAGTTCGCCGGTTCGGGCTTTGGCGTAAAGCCCCTTCGGGTCGCGCAGTTCGCAGACAGCGAGTGGAGAATTCACATACACTTCAATGAACCGGCCCGGCGCGACCAGTTTTCGCACCAAGTCCCGGTCCGAGCGATAGGGAGATATGAAAGCCGTGAGGCAGATCAGGCCGGCATCGGCAAGCAATCTGGCCACTTCGCCAATCCGCCGGATGTTCTCCTGGCGATCTTCGGGGGAAAATCCCAGATCAGAACACAGTCCATGGCGAACGTTGTCGCCATCGAGGACATAAGCCTGTTTGCCTGCGCTGAAGAGTTCCCGCTCAAGTTCCGTGGCCAGGGTGGATTTGCCCGCGCCGGACAAACCGGTGAGCCAGACAACGCAACCCAGATAGCCGTTGCGGCGAGTACGCTGCTCGGACGTAACCTTGCCCTGATTCCAGAAAATATTCTGGCTCTTGTGTCCGGCATCCGAACTGCGTCGCGGGTAATTGTCAGCCACCACGACTCCGCCACCGGCAATATCGAAGTCATCCACGAGCACAAACCGCCCGGTCGGCAGGACTTCATCATGGGCATCGAAGGCGATTGGTTTCTTGACACGAAGATAAAGCTCCGCGACCTCGTGGCGGGCGATGTAATCGTGCCTGCCGGTCCGGGATACCGCCTCCAGGGTGGCGGCGTCGGTTACTTGGAGGATCTCATCAATTTCACAATCCACTTCCTGCGTGGCCAGTTTGAGTTTGTAAGTTCTGCCCTTGATGAACGGCGCGTGACCGAGCCAGAAAATCCGCGCTTTGAACCGCGTCAGTTCGTACGGCATCGCGGTTGGCAGCGCAGCAATGGCGCCGCGTTCGACGAATACCTGCTCGGTCAGCGTAATGCCGATGGATTCACCCGAGACGGCCTTGTCCCGTGCCGGAGCACTCCAACGCTCGATTGTCTTCACCGAACTGATCCGGCTGCCCGGACAGAAAACCAGTTGATCACCCACCCGGAGCGTGCCTGATTCCACGCGTCCCGCCAGGATGCGGCGTTCGTCGAACCGATACACATCCTGCACGGAGAAACGGAGTGGCTGATTTTCAGTCGTGGCCGGCATCTGGAACAAATCCAGTGTCTCAAGCACGGTTGGTCCGGTCCACCATGGCATGTTCGCGTTGCGCAAGGCGACGTTGTCCCCATGCCGGGCTGACACCGGGATGAACGCCTTGGGCTCGACGCCGAGCCGCTGGAGAAATGCGCGATACTGGTGCTCGATTTCGTCGAACCGCGCCTGCGCGTAGTCGCATAGGTCCATCTTGTTTACCAGAACCGCGACCTGTTGGATGCCGAGCAACTGAATCAAGAACCCGTGCCGACGGGACTGTTCCTGCACACCCTCCCTGGCGTCAATGAGCAGCAACGCTGCATCGGCGCTGGCTGCCCCCGTGATCATGTTCTTCAGGAACTCCTTGTGCCCGGGTGCATCAATGATGACGTACTGCCGCTTCGGGGTGTTGAACCAAATCTGCGCCGTGTCCACCGTCACATTCTGGTCCCGCTCGCACTGCAACGCGTCCATGAGGTTGGCCCACTCGAAAGCCATGCCGCGGCTGGCTGCCACCTGCTGCAGTTGCTCGATCTTTCCTTCAGGCAGCCGGCCGGTGTCGTGGAACAGCCGGCCCACGAATGTGGATTTGCCGTGATCCACGTGACCGACGATCACAATCTTGAGTTGCTCCACGGGTGGAGCGGACAAATCAGCCGGCTCGAACTGGGTGGAAGCCGGTTGCTCCACGCTTTGGCCAGACGTTGCAGGTGGCGGATTACATGTAGCCATCTCGTCGAAGTTTTTCGAACGCGTCTTCACTTTCCTGGTCTTGCGCACGCCCCGCACGTTCAGGGGTGCGTGTCGCACGTAGCTCCAGGATGATTTCAGAAACGGATCGGGCCCTGGAGCGAATTGGCTGGGTGCATGGCCAGCAGCCGAGACTGCGGAAACGCTCCTCGCGGTCATTGGCAAAGTAAAGCGGGATGATCGGGATTTGTTCCTGCTCGATGTATTCCCAAACGTTGACTTCCGTCCAGTGCAGCAAAGGATGGATGCGGATGTGCTCGCCGTTCTTGAAATCGGTTTTGAACTGATCCCACAATTCCGGCGTCTGGTCGGCGGCGTGCCACTCCATGTTCTGGTCGCGCACACTGAAATATCTCTCTTTCGCGCGCGTGGGCTCCTCGTCCCGCCGCACACCCACCACCACCCCGGTGAAATGATGCTCATCCAGAACCTGTCGCAACGCATCCTTTTTGAGCGTGCCACAGCATCCTACACGCGTCGCCTTGCCGTCTGGAAAAGTTTCCCGGCGGGCCAGTGCGGCTTCGTTGCGGCCGACCACCAGCTTGAGTCCCCATTCGCGCACCAACCGGTCGCGATATTCGATCATCAGGGGAATCTTGAAGCTGGTGTCCACATGGACCAGCGGGAAGGGCACGTGCCCAAAGAAGGCCTTGCGCGCCAGCCACAACATCACCGTCGAATCCTTGCCGATGCTCCACAACATGGCGAGGTTGTGAAACTTGTTGTACGCCTCGCGCAGGACGTAGATACTCTGACTCTCAAGCTTGGCAAGCGACATTACACGAAAGATTATCGCGAAACCGCGCGATGACGGCCAGTTGAAACTTTCGACAGAACTCTTGCTGCATGGAATTCTTTCAAATTGCGATGCGATGATAAATTCCGGGATTTGAACGCGGTCACAAAGAGCCGACCGAAGGACAGGTGCAACTACAGAAAAAGCACCACGACCTGCCATTCAATGTTCGCAAAAGTCGGCAGGAACGGACACCAAAAGGCGGTTCACGCCGTCCACGACTTGCCCCAGACTTTGGCTGGAGGTTCTCAGAGATTTGCCAGACACTGCGCGTGCGTGCGCATTGGCATCATTAAACAAAAGTTCGTGAAGCTGAGCGGCGGGTCGGAGCGTTACACCAGCGGACTGGTCGCGGCGCTCAAACAACGCGGCCACGAAATCCACGCCTTCACCGCGCAATGGGACGACTCCGCGCAGGCGCAGGGTGTTACACTGCATCGCGTCCTTGTGATTGGCGGCTTGTCCTTCACCCGCCAGTGGTCGTTCGCCATGAACTGCCGCCGCGCCATCGAAGGCGCGCCGTGCGACGTGGTTTTCAGCCTGGAGCGCAGTTTGCGCCAGGACATCGCCCGCGCCGGCGGCGGCTGCCATCGCGAATGGATGGCGCAACGCAATCGCTACGCGCCGTGGTGGAAACGGATTCTCTTCCAGTTGAATCCGCTGCACGCCGTGTTGCTGTGGCTGGAGCGGCAGACGTTTTCCCCGGCCAACACCCGGTTCATCATCGCCAATTCCAATCGTGGCAAGGAGGAGATCGTGCGCCACTATGGTTTTCCTCCGGAACGGATTTTTGTGGTGCTCAACGGCGCGGATTGCGAGCGCTTCAAGCCCTCGCCACATCCGCTGCGCGAGGAATTTGTATTGCTGCTCGTGGGCTCGGGATTCGAGCGCAAAGGCGTTGCGTTCGTGATCCGCGCGCTGACGCATTTACCCGCCCGGGTGAAATTGCGCGTAGCGGGCGAAGGCCGACGCGAGCCACTGCTGCGACTGGCGCGTGAACTGTGCGTGGCTGACCGCGTGGAGTTTCTGGGCCGCAGTGCATGCATCGAGGCGGCGTATGCCGACGCCGACGTGCTCGTGCATCCGGCCATTTACGAGCCGTTCAGCAACGCGTGTCTGGAGGCGCTGGCGTGCGGGTTGCCGGTGGTATCGTCGCGCATCAACGGTGCTTCCGAAGTCGTCACACCTGGTGTGGACGGCATGGTGGTGGATGACCCTGGCGACAGCGCCGCGCTGGCGGCTGCCATCGAGCCGTTCCTCAATCCGCAGACTCACGCTGCCGCTTCGCGCGCTGCGCGAGAGAAAGCGGAGTCGTTGCCGTTCAGTCGGAACGTAGAGAAGACCCTAGAAGTCATCGGACAACTGAAATCGTGACTGCGGCGGAAAAATGCCCGCGGAATGAACAGTTTGAAAACAATATGAATCCAGAAAGTTTTTCGGGCATTTCGAGCGCAGGCGGTTGAATGAACAAGGCGGATGAAGCCTGATCTGATTAGCGCCGGGTTTTAGCCCGGTGTTCGCAGGGTCGTGGGCGGAGAAGCTGTTTCAACAGCTTTCTCATTCGCCGAAAGCCGGTGAAGCGGCTGAAACATTCCATCGAACGCCAGACACCCCGCTGCAACCGGGTGCTAATGAGGCGGCAAACAGATTAACACGCACGCCAACTCGCCACGGGATGATTCTTGCCGCAAAGGGCCGTCCCGCTATCTTGCGACCGTGCCTGCGCCACTTTCATTGTCGGTAGCCGTTGTCACACTCAACGAGGAATCCAATCTGCCACGCTGCCTGAAGAGCGTGCAGGGTTTGGCGGCGGAAATTATGGTGCTCGATTCGGGTTCAACCGACCGCACGGCGGAAATCGCCCGCAGCTTTGGTGCGCGGTTTGAGACGCAGTCGTGGGCTGGATTCGTGGCGCAAAAGACGCGCGCGTTCAGCCTCTGCACGCAGCCATGGGTGTTGAATCTGGACGCGGATGAAGTTGTCTCACCCGAACTGGCGGAATCGTTGCGGCAGGCCTTTGCATCGGGGGAGCCGGCGCACGGCGGATTTGAAATCAACCGGCGCACGTTTTATCTAGGCGATTGGGTGCGGCACGCGTGGAATCCAGATTGGGTTTTGCGGCTGGCCCTCCGCGACGGAGCGCGCTGGGCCGGTCACGATCCGCACGCGCATCTGGCAGTGGCCGGCGTGACGGCCCGATTGAGCGGCGACCTGCTACACTATTCGTATCGCAGCCTGGAAGACCATCTGGCACGGACGATTCATTACGCGCGCGTCGGGGCAGACCGCTACGAGCAGGAAGGCCGTGCAGTGCGCTGGTATCACCTCGTTATTTCGCCGTGGGCCGCCTTCTTCAAAAAGTTGATTCTTAAGAGCGCATGGCGCGATGGTTGGCGCGGCTGGACCATCAGCGTGGTGACAATGTTTGGCGTGTTTGCCAAACACGCCTTTCGGCTGGAGAAGAAACTCCTCGCCAAAAGAAACCTGTAACGCTTCAGTTCACCGAACTCGTCGGCGAGGCTTTGGCCGCCCCCAAGCCCTGCCGCGCGGCCATTTCGGCAAATACGCCGCCGCCCCGTAACAGTTCTTCGAAGCCGCCCTGTTCCACGATCTGGCCGTGCGCCAAGACCACCACGCGGTCACACCCGGCCAAGGTGGAAAGCCGATGGGCTATGGAGATGACGGTGCGGTTCTCCGCCAGATGATCAATGGCCCGCTGCACCTCGGCTTCCGCCGCCGAATCCAGCGATGCCGTGGCTTCATCGAGCACCAGGATGGGCGCGTTGCGGACGAACGCTCGCGCAATGGAGATGCGTTGTCGCTGCCCGCCGGACAACGTCGCCCCACGTTCGCCCACGAGTGTTTCGTAACCCTGTGGCAGGCACGTGATGAATTCATGCGCGTTGGCCTCGCGCGCCGCCGCCTCGATTTCCGCGCGCGTCGCGTCGGGTTTGCCCAGCGCGATGTTTTCGGCCACGGTCTGGTCGAAGATCACAATCTCCTGGCTGACCAGCGCCATCAGCCCGCGCAGGTTGCCGAAGGACAGGTTGCGCAACGGAACGCCGTCAATGCTGATCACGCCTTGCGTCGGATCGTAAAAACGATAGAGCAGGTTCACGAGCGTGCTTTTGCCCGAACCGCTGGGGCCCGCCACGCCCACTTTCATGCCTCGCGGAACGACGAGGGTGAAATCACGGATCACCAGCCGATCCGGCACGTAGCCGAAGCCGACGTTGTCGAAGCGAATTTCGGAGCGGAATTCCTTCAGCAAAGTCGGCGACAAAGGCTCTTTCACGGTGGGTTGTTGGCGCATGATTTCCGCGAGTCGTTCCACCGCCACGCCCGCCTGCTGGGAGTTGACATGCACGCGGGCCAGCTTCTTGACCGACACGAACAGCGCCATCACGCCGTAGAGAAAACCGACAAAGTCACCGAGGCTCGTCTGGGTTTTGAAGATGTAGATGATCAACGCGCCCACCCCCAACATGGAAATGACCTCGATCAGCGGGTTGACCAGTTCCCGGGCTTTCACGCCCTTCATGCCGTGCCGGACGAGTTCGCGGGCAAGCTGGCGATAGCGTTTCACCTGCTGTTCTTCGAGGCAGTAAGCCTTGATGACACGCATGGAACTGATGAGTTCGACCAGTTGACTGGACTGGGAGACTTCCGCCTTGACGCTCGCCTTCGCCGCGCGGCGCACTTTGCGGGCCAACACCACGAGCGGCACAATGCAGGCAGGCAGGAACACCAGCGCAAAAACCGCCAGTTGCCAGTTCAACCACAGTAACAGGAGGATCACGCTGACAATGCTGACGGATTCCTTGATGAGGTCCGATGTGCCGCTCTTGAGGAAATGCTGGAGCTTGGCGGTGTCGGCGTTGATGCGCGTGAGCAGGTCGCCGGTTTTCGAGCGGTTGAAGAAATCCAGCGAGAGGGTGCTGAATTTAAGCATGACATCCACCCGCATGTCTTTGATCACCCGCTCGCTGACCCAGCCCATGCAATAACTGCTGCCGTAATCCAGGCTGCTGCGCAACAACACCAGCAACGGCAGGAACAGCAGCCCGCCGAAAATGCGCCGCAAATCCAGTGGCACCCCCGCCCGTGGCAGCCACGGATCAATCGCCGCCGTGACGCGTTCCTGAAGTCGAGCCAGTCCTGCTTTGAAACCCGGAGCAACGTTGTCGAACCTGCCCGCTTGTTTTGAAATGGTGTCGCTGGTGGTGGTGGCGGAGTCCGCGAGTTCTGGTTTGGCAGGCTCAAATCGGTCCGTAATGGTCTTGGCGGCACCGATGAAACTGGCGTTTGCCATCCCAAAAAAAACACCCAAGAGCAGCCCCATGAACAAACGCACCCAATAAGGCCGCAAATAATGCAGGCCGAATTTCAAGATGGTCTTGAGGTCATCCATTCACTGAAATCCTTGCAATTCCGCCCGTCGGTGGCGATGCCAAATTTGAGCGTGTCATCGTCCCCCGCCTCTTGATGCAGTTCCAGGAAGTCCGACATTAGTCGGCCACGAGCGGCGATAACATTCGCCTGCCGGCTGAAGCCGGCGTTCCGGCCAACGGGGCAAAAGCCGTCATCAACTACCGCCCGCGCACCTTCTTTTTGAGGCGGTGCTTCCAGTCGTAATAGTGGAACGCCAGCCGCATCCACGGCACGAAGTGGACTTTGATGGCAGTGAAGTATTCCTCCAGCAATTGCTCGCGCCCTTCCCAGGCCAGCGGATGACAAAGCCGCATCAGGTCGGCCAGCCGCTGTCGGATGGAGAGGCCCTTTACGCCAATGCGGGCGCGAGCGGTGTCTATCAGGGCAAATTGGACCCGGTCGCCTTCCGTGCGGCGCAACAGCAGATTGCCGGCGGAGAGATCGCGGAAGAACACCCCACGGCCATGCATCTTGACCAGCAACGCCGCGATGGCGGCGTAAAGTTCTGCACGCGGGATGCCGAGGAATTCCGTTTCCCCTCGATTGAACGCATAGAAAGCCTGCCGTGCGGAGGAGCCGCCCTCGAACGCTTCGCAAAGATAATAACTCTCGGCCGCGCGCGGTGTCTGGGGATGTTCCAGCCAGGCGATGGGCCGCGGCGTGGGAATGCCGCGCCGCAGCAATTCATGCGCGCCGTTCCAACTGCGCAGGGCCTTATTGGGTTTGCCCCGCTGCAACCACCCGCGCAGCCCGCGCGCGGGCCGGAAATGTTTCACTACAATCTTGCGCGTTTCGTCCCACGGCGTCGGCACCGCCCAGACGCGATTGCGTTTGTTGCGTAACACGCTGACGCCGGCGGCGTCCATCGGCGCGAACCGTCCGGGCAGGAGTGCGGCGGCTTCCACGAGCGTTCGGTCCATACGCGCCACCACCAAACCGCGCCACGCCGCGTGCTCCACTGGCGCGTAATCCACGGCACGATTTGATGAAAGCCGGACCTGTGGCATGGCGCCGGGACGGTCCTGGAGTTGAACCGGCGTGCCGTGCGGCCAGCTTAGATAAACCGGACTTTGAGTGAAAAGCTCCGGCGCGCGGGAAAGTTTCCAGCCATCCCGATCATGCACTTCCGCGGCGTCCAATGCTTCGCGTCCGTAGCAAGCGGTCACGGCGGCGCACGTGCCGTTCCGGCACCACACAACATGGATGGTGTGCATGGCCGACTGGAATTCATAAATCTCCAGCGCGCCAGCCGTTTCGATCCGCTGCGTGAAGGTGGTGCCCGCCAGAAACTCATTCACCGTACGAAACGCATCGAACGCCGGACGCATGCGGTAATTCCCCACTTCTCCGTTGGACTGGCCGTAGAATGTGACGTGAAACACCTCGGGGAAAAACGTCGTGCCGTCGTCTATCAACCCTTCGCGTTGTCCGATGAGCGGCCCCCAATAAATGCGGTCCAGCCCGCCGGAAATTGCCGCCAGGCAGCAGTAACGGGTGACGTAATCGGCCTGCTGCTCCTCCGCATCTTCCAGCACACGCTGGATGCGCCGCAGACTCCACGAGACGTGCGTGCTGAACGTCCGCGGCACGCCTGCCCATCGGCCAATGGCGCCGAGCAGCGCCGCCTTTTTGTTCGTGTTGAATTTCAACAACGGCGCGAGCGTGTGACCCAGCAATTTGTGATCAAACGCCTCCGGCTCGGTCGCGCGTTCGACGAACAGGTTGTTGGTGTGAATCGCGGGCAGGCGTCCGGCCCGGCGCAACGCGTGCAGAATGGGTATGTTGTAGAACGGCTCGAAGTCCGTAACGTTCGGTCCGGCGAGAGTGACGTTGCGTGATTGTGATTCCTCCCACGCAATAGTCCACGCGTGCAGAAACCTCTTCAAGTTGAAGCCCGACCAGCGACGACGGTTGATCGTTGAGCCGATTTCAAAAAGTTCCACGCCGGCAAACTGGTCGAAAGCATTGCGCGCAAACCGCCGCCAATGTTCCGCGCCTTCCGGCGTGGTTAGCGCCTCCATTTCCTTGCGCGTCGCAACGAGATGAAACGCTACCTGAAAACCTTCCTGCAACAGCCGCCTCACAAATCGCTCACGGAAGCCACCGAACGAATCCGGCGAGAAATCCACGCGCACGCACCGTACGCGCGCCTCACGCAGTCGCGCGATCACGTAATCATCGCAGGCGGGGTTCTCGGAACTGGCGACGCACACGCCGAAGCCCTCGGGCGGCAGCGCCACAGGCGGACGCGGCTCATGCGACCATTTGCCCCGCGTTTTCGGTGAGAGAAAAAACGCGAGGTTGGCGCGGATGAGCAGGCCGGACGTGTAACCAGTTTTCAATGCGCGCAAAGTGTAGCCATCACGTTGCAGGTTGTCAGCCCGGAAGGACGGGATGCAGCAACGTCTCCGCCGTGAGTGCGTTCAATTATAAGCGTTTTTTCATAATCATCACGAGGTTGCTTTTATCCATGAATGGCATGCTTAAACACGATGCTCGTTTGTGAAAATATATGATTGAACACGGGCCGGGCATAAACACTCAGAGCATCATGTTTCGTGAACTTTCATGCATGCTTTAGAAACCACCGCCCCGGTCGCTGATTCCATTTGTGACGACGGAGAACCGCCGGTCAGTGGAAATGAAATGAAACCTAAACCTCGTCGCCCGTCTGTTGCGGCGGAAAATGAATCCAGCCACCACCCTTCACTCCCGAAGCAGGTGGGGCGGGCGCTGCTTCCAGCATTATGGTTGTGGCTGGCCTGGGTGGTGATGCTTCAAGTACTGCGCGGACTGCTGATTGTCACCACGTGGTCGCATCACGGGGACGTCACAATGTCGCTGATCGGGCAGTCGCTGTTGCACGGGATGCGCTTCGATGTGGCCATGGCCATGTGGCTGACGGTGCCCTTTGTGCTGTGGCGGATCTGGCGCGGGTCGCCCGGGCGGACAGAACGCCGATTCGTGTTCGGCGTTTATGCATTGATGTCGCTGGTGGGCATTTTTGCGCTGATCGCCGAGGTGGAGTTTTACAAGGAATTCCAGATGCGCCTCGGGCCGCTGGCCTATGAGTATTTCAGTACGAAGGCGGAACACAACGCGATCGTCTTCGGGATGGTCTGGCACGGGTATCCGGTGGTGCGATGGACGCTGGTGTGTCTGGCGCTTTGGGCGGTGTTTGTTTGGGGAACGCGCCGGCCATTTCAGTTGCGAACAGATCAAGTCGGTTGGACCGGTCGGACCATTGCGACCTTGCTCCTCGCCGGCGTCGCAGTCATTGGCATTCGGGGCGGGTTGCAGAGCACTCCGCTGCGCTGGGGGAATGCCTACTTTTCCGGCAACACCTACGCCAACCAGATGGCGGGGAACGGGCTTTGGAGTCTGATGGATGCGTTGCGCACTGCCTCGTCGGGCAAGAAGCTGGCCCGACAATGGAAGCGCCGGATGCCCCTGGAGGAAGCGATTCAGCGAATCCGGGAAATCGTGTTGTTGCCGGGGGAGAAACTGGTTGATCCGGAGAAATACCCGTTGCTGCGCGTGTCGCCTCCCAACGAGGCGGTGGTGAAACGCCCGCGCAATGTTGTGCTGGTGATCATGGAGAGCTTCACCGCGCGGTTCAACGGCGCAGTCGGTGCGCAGTTCGGCGCGACGCCACATTTTGACGCGCTGGCGCGGGAAGGCATTTTCTTTGATCGTGCGTTCTCGATCAGCACGCACACGGCGCAGGGCGTGTTCGGGACCTTGTGTTCCTTTCCCAACCTGCCCGACTACGACCGCCCGGCCCGGGGTTCCGTCGGCGAGCAGCCCTTCCGGACGCTGCCGCGAATCTTCAACGAGAACGGCTTCGAGACGCTGTTCCTCTACAACGGACTGTTCTCGTGGGACAACAAGGAGGGTTTCTACCGGCATCAAGGCGTGCAGCGGTTCATTGGCCTGCATGACTTCAAGAACCCGACTTTTGTGGACAAGGACTGGGGGCCCTGCGATTTCGACGTGTTCAATCGCGCCGTCGAGGAATTCTCCGACCTGGCGGCGAGGAAGAAACCGTTCTTCGGCATCATCCTGACGCTGTCCAATCACGCGCCGTTCGACCTGCCCAAAGTTGAAGGGCTCGAACCCATTACCACCGGCGGCGAGCAGAATAAACGGCTGCACGGCGTGCAGTACGCGGATTGGGCACTGGGGCAATTCATGGCGTCCGCGCGCAAACAGGAATGGTTTGACGACACGCTCTTTGTATTTGTCGGCGATCAC
The DNA here is from genome assembly GCA_014860005.1 of Verrucomicrobiota bacterium. The sequence continues at coordinate 14,902 of JACZKP010000085.1, forward strand.
GGTTTCGGCATTCCGCCGAACATCACCGAAGTGAGTCTGCTGCACATGCACGTGCCGTTGTTGTTCTACGCGCCGGTTTTGTTTGGCGGTAAACACGAGGTGCGGCATCAAACCGTGGGGCAGTTGGATATTCTGCCGAGCATCGTTGGGTTGGCGGGATTGAGCTCTCCCCACCAGGCCTTTGGGCGCGACGTGTTCCGGTTGAGCCCCGAGGACCCTGGGCACGCGTATGTGAAGCGGGTGGGTGAGCCGTTGCCCGGGTGGATCGAAGGCAGCGAGATTCTGGTGGGCAGCTCCGGGTCGCCGGCGCGCCATTACAAGTTGGACCTGGGCTTTCCGCCCGGGGCCTCCGATGATTTGAGTGCGAAGACTCCGGAAAGAACTGCCAGGTTGGCGCGTGATTTGGATGCCTTCATCGTGAGCAGCATGAACACCCTCGAACGCCGGCTCGCGGCGCACAGCCCGCCCTGATCGGCTTGCCTTGTTGCTCCGAGAGGACAGGTGGCTGAAATGGGCGCTGTGGATTGACCCCGCAACGCAAGCCCCAGCGCCGTTGCTTCATGAGGAGTCCAGCGTTCCGGGTGCGAAACCAGGCACAGTTCCCGGCGGTTCGGGCGGGCCAAACCACGCACAATCTTCTGTCACTCCTCGTGCCGCCGCAGCATGTTGACGCTCATGAAAACGACGCTCGCCGCTCTGCTGCTGGCCACTGCCGGTGCCGGGGCGACAGAAACTCTCGAACAAACTTACGCCGCCTATGGACAACTCCTCGTCCAGCCATTCGCATCCGCGCCGTTCCCGCATCCCCAACGCGCCGAGGGTCACCGATACCGGGACGAATTCTTTTCCGCTTCCGAGCATTACTCGGACAGCACCGTGGCGCTCTTCATTCCCAAAGGCTTTCGCGAGACGGCAATGCTGGATTTCGTCGTGCATTTCCACGGCTGGAACAACAGCGTCGCGGGCACATTGAGCACGTTCAAGCTGATCGAGCAATTCATCGCCAGTGGGAAGAACGCCATTCTCATTGTGCCGGAAGGGCCGCGCCAGGCGCCGGATTCCTTCGGCGGCAAACTCGAAGATCCGGACGGCTTCAAGCGCTTCATGGCTGAGGCGATGACGACGCTGTGCGAACGCGCGGGTTTCAAGCGCAAGGAAGCGGGAGTTGGCAACATCGTGTTGTCCGGCCACAGTGGCGGGTATCGCGTCATATCCGCAATCCTGGATCGAGGCGGACAACCTTCGAACCTGAAGGAGGTCTGGTTGTTTGATGCGCTTTATGCGGAGACGGACAAGTTCCTGACGTGGTGGGAACGGGGAAATGGCCGGTTCGTCATCCTTTACACCGACGGCGGCGGCACGAAGAAATTGACGGAAACCATGATGGCCAGCCTAAAGCAGCGCGAGGTTTCGTTCTGGCAGGGCCGCGACAGTTTGATCACGGATGAAGAACTGCGGACGAGCCGGTTGATTTTCCTCCACACCGATCTGGGTCACAACGAAGTGTTGGAACGGCGGAAAATGTTTGGCCGGTTGCTCAGTACGAGCGGATTGACGGAGGTCCGAACCAACGCGTTGAACAGTGCGGAACGGAAAGCTGGCTTGGTGAAGTAACTGCTTCGGACAAACCAAGTGATGAATGCGAGGAAGGCAACGGCGCAGAGATTCAGGTACAAGCTCTACCGATCCGGATCCAATCCTGCGACGCACGGGTATCCACTCCACCGGTTTGCGAGGTCTTCCACAACGGATTTCACCTCGCGACAGCGATGTTTTTACTTCGGATGGATCAAACCAAACGTCGAGTAAACCTCTCTTACAAGCCGTTAGTGTTCGGCTTCCCATCACTTGAGCCACGGCGCGACGCGCTCGCCGGCCCAGATTTCTTTGACGGGCTGCCGTTCCCGCACCACGGCCGCCTGCCGGCCATGAACCAGTACCTCCGCCGACAGCGGCCGGGTATTGTAGTTGGACGCCATCACGAAGCCGTAGGCCCCCGCGCTCAACAAGGCGAGGTAATTACCTTCACCCACCTTCGGTAGGGGACGGTCCTTGCAGAAGTAGTCGCCCGATTCGCACACGGGACCGACGACATCGGAACTGAGCAGCGCTGCGCCTTTGCGAACCAGCGGCACGACTTCGTGATACGCATCGTAAAATGCCGGCCGGATCAAATCATTCATCGCGGCATCCACGATGACGAAATTCTTTTTCCCGGTGCGCTTCACGTATTCGACGCGTGTGACCAGGATGCCCGCATTGCCAGAAATGAACCGGCCCGGCTCCATCAGGATGCGTAATCCCAGCGGCTGGAGCAGGGGCAACAACCGCTGCGCGTAGCGCTCCGGCGTGAGGATGCCGCGCGTCGCCTGGTTCTGCCACCAATCGGCTGCGCCGCTGGCCAGCGCCGGCTGATACACGATGCCCAGTCCGCCGCCGATGCTGAAAAACTCAATCCCATGCCGAGACTTGAGCCGTTCAACCAGTGGCAACACTTTGCGCACCGCCTGTTCAAATGGTGTAACCTGCGTGATCTGGGAACCGATGTGCATCTGCACGCCGCGCAAACGAAGGTTCTTCAACCGGCTCACCCGCGCATACACGCCCTCGACCTGCTCGAAGGCGACGCCAAATTTATTTTCGTAGGTGCCGGTGGTGATCTTCGCGTGCGTGTGCGCTGCCACATCGGGATTCACCCGCACGGCCACCGGCGCGACTTTCTTGAGCCGCGCGGCCACGCGGTTGATGCGTTGCAATTCCGGCTCGCTTTCCGCATTGAAGGAATACACCCCGCGTCGCAACGCGAATTCGATTTCCGCCTCGCTCTTGCCCACGCCCGCGAACACGCACGCGCGCGGGTCGCCGCCCGCCGCAAGGACGCGCTGCAGCTCGCCGCCGCTCACGATGTCGAAACCGCTGCCCAGATTGGCGAGCGTGCGCAACACGGACTGGTTGGAGTTGGACTTCATCGCGAAGCAGACCAGGTGATCAACCGGGGCCAGCGCGCAGTTTAGTTTTTGAAAGTGGTGAGTCAGCGTCCGCTGGGAATACACATAGAGGGGCGTGCCGAATTTGCGGACGAGCGATTCAATCGCGACGCCTTCGCAAAACAGCTTTCTGCCAACGTAACGAAAATCATGCATGGTGTGAAAATCCAGGGTTCAAGCTTTCGAGTTCAAAGTTTAATCTTGGGTGTAAACAGAAACCCGCCGGATTCGCAAATCCGGCGGGGAAATCCAGCAAGCGTGGTCTCAAGGCCGGGCGAGAACGGCCGCCCGTTGCCTGTGATATTCTTCCGGCGAAATTTCATCGGCCCGGTACTTGCGCAACAGTTCGACCAGTTCCAGTTCCTTGGCGGCGGGAATGGGCGAAGGCGGCGCTTCGGGCGACCTGAAACTGGGGGCAACTGACGGTGCCGGCGGTTCCGGGAACGCAGCACTGGCGCCACTTCGCGGGGGTTGGGCAACAACTCTAGCTGGCTCGTAAGCGGAAGGAGCGGGGGCCGCAGCCGGTCGCCGCGTATCGGGAGATTGAAGCTCCTGTCGCAACGCGGCACGGGCGCGCGCGATGGCGGCATCATCCTGCGGAGGCGGTGGTGTGTACACTGGAGCCAGAGGCGGCGGCACGACAACTGGAGTGGGAGCTACCGGCGGGGGCGGGGCGGGTTGTGCCACTGGCGGAGGGGGTATCGGCGCCGCAGGCTTAGCCGGCGCGGTGCGACGTGGCGCGGGTTGCTGCTGGGCATCCAAATTCTGGATTTCCTGACGCATGGCGGCGCGGGCGCGGGCGATGGCCTCATCATCTTGACGAACTGGGGGAGCG
>JACZKP010000086.1 GCA_014860005.1 Verrucomicrobiota bacterium
TGCCCCGACTGGGCCAATGGCCGATCAACCGCGTGGCGGAGTTGACCCCCACGGCGTGGAAGGCAGCGCAGAAATCCTGACATTCCCCAAGCTTGCCCTCCTCCAGCCCTCGCGCCTAGACGGGGTTAGTAATACGGATACTTTTCAACGCCCTCAACTGTCCACGCACACGTTTGTTTGCCTGCGGCCTGCTGGAGGATGGTCTCCAGTGCATACTCCCAGGCTGCGAAGACTTGGGCGGCCTGTCCGTCGCCGTGCGTTCGCTGCAGGGCAGCAATGATCGCTTGTCGATTATCCCGAAGCGCATCTCGAAGAATCTTCGTTTCGGCCACCACGGTCCTGGCGTCATCGACACCCGAAGAGTTCGTAAACCGGGAAAACCAGCCTCGTGTGCCCTCAGCTACCGGACACATGCGTGCCGCTGCATCAAGCAATTGCGCCCAGTTCGGTAGCATCTCGCCTTCGAACCAGATCGTTTTGAGATTTTCCTGCGATTTGTCCATGCGCGCAAAGTTTCAAATCCGAAGCCCGAGTTCACGGAACTTTTTTAAAGCTTCCGCATTACCGCGGGCATCGTCTACGGGATTGTGGGTGTGTTTGGTGACGCGATACTTTTTCCATTCAGTCGCCTTGGATACGTCTTTGACTAGGCCGGCATAGAGATCGCCGATTCGCCGTCCGGAAAAACCAAACGGGTTCCGCCCGAGAAAACGGTGGAAGTAGTAATTGATGAACTGCCAGTCGAACGCAACGTTGTCCGAGACAAAGACTGATCGCCCTTTGGCGTGCTGCACCAGCCACGTGGCGAAGGATTCCATCACTGTTTTGGGATCATCAAATCCAAGGTGTTGCTCGCGAGAGAATCCACTTATGGCCAGCGCTTCGGGATCGAACCGGTCCGCGATGGGCTTGGTCTTTCCGTAAAACGATTTATCCAGCCGGTCGTCGAATAGCACCGCGCCGAAACACACCATGGAAAACTCGGCCGGAATCGGCCCGTCAGATTCGACATCAACAATGACAAAGCTCATAAAGAATCAATTACGTGCGTCCAGCCACTTCAACGCGCCATCGAGATCAGTGAACCCGCCCTCAAGCTGGGCTTCAAAGGCCTCATCGAGTAACGTGCCAAACTGCACACCCGGCCGCATGCCCCGCGCAATCAGATGGCGACCTTGCAAGAGCGGCTTCGGCGCTGAGTCACGCAGGCGTAATTCTTCCGCCTTGGCACGCAACTCGGTCACGCCCTCGTGAATCACCCGTGGTTTGGGCGGCCGGCCGAAATGATCCGCTGTCATCACCAGGCAGAGTTCGGAAATAGTCGCGGGTTTCAAAAAGTTCGCGAGCCGTCGAACCGAGCGGTCACTGACCGTCTGCAAGTGTGCGAGATGATGCTTCACCAACGGCACGACCCGCTCCTTGATTTCGTTGGGAGCATCAATCCGTGTCAAAAACGCTTCCGCCAACGGCCCACCTTGTTCCTCGTGTCCCGGCGAAACAATTCGCATTCGTCCATCGCGTTCGGCCTCGTGCGTGGTCTGCGGCTTGGCGAAGTCATGCGCCAGAATGGCGAACATGATGGTAGCGAACAACAGCGAATACGGCTGCGCCGCGACGATGCGGTGGAGGCGTGGGTCAATGAGCATGTGCTGGAATGAAAGCCGACAGAATCAGAACCGTTATGCGCGCGCCCTTGCTTGTGCTTGCACTCGGGCGCGTACGCGTGCGTGGAGTTGTTGACATTTACCCGTCGTATCCTCAAGTCGAACTGCAACCCCGATTCGCACATCCGGTGGGTTGCTTTTGCACCAAGACGCGGCCGACAGCGCCACGGCAAGGATGTAGTCATCTGCGCTATATGCAGCGTCATGATCGTCCCATTCGAATGCGTCGCGCTGAAGTGTCCCAACAGAGCGGCGGCGGATGCCCAAGCGACTCGGCAAGTCTTCGACTTTTACATCCGCCGGGAGGTTTTCTTCATCCTCATCGCGTTGCATCATTGCCGCAATGTCATCGATTGATTTGTCGCCGCGGAATAGACGGAATTTGAAATTGGCTCCAAGATACTCGCCAACGCCCCACGGCTGCACTGGTGGCGCTGTGGTTACAGCCACCACGATGCGTTTTCTTGCACGGCCAGATTCTTTGATCTCGTCGGGGACTGGAACGCGAAAAAGCGCTACTTGGTCGGCCTTTAGACTGCCTTCGAAAAAGAGGACGACGGAGTGTCCAGCACAGTTTGTTGCTCGCGTTCCATCGGGCAGACCATATCCCACGGTGTTCAATAATTCATCCTGGGTTCTCAAAGGAGAATCGGATGGCAATTCTGCCGAGAGTGCCAAGAAAGCCCGAAGCAATGGAGCGGAGGGTTGCGGAACAACCGGCCGCAACTCCCGGGCGATCACTGCCAAATGGTTCGCAACCCGTGGAGCCGCGAAGCTCGTTCCGTGGCTGTGCTGCAAGGGCGGTGTAAGCTGATTGCTCGCCATTACAACGTTCGTTCCAGCATTGTGCAGGATGCCGAGTTGTGGATCACGCACGAGATTGCCACCACGTTCAACAAAGTCCGGTTTGACTGAATCGTCGAAGCCTGGCCCTGTTCTAGTGAACGGAGAAGGTTGATTTTCTCGTGCAATTGGAATCGCCGGGGCGACCACCACACGAGAAGAATGTGCAATTGAACCGACAGTAACAGCGAGAGCAGCATGTCCAGGATCAAGAAGTTTCGCTACTGGGTTTCGCAAATAATCTGGATACCGACGGTCGGCGAGAAGATCCTTTACGTCGGCTGGCGATATGTTGCCTGTGATGGTGACAAAAACGACGTCGTGTTCTCTGGACAATTGATCGATCGTGCGCGCCACCCAAGAATTCCTTGGAACAAGTCGCCGCGTGGCTTGACTCCAAATGTGGCCAACAATGTTGAATGATAGAACGAAAATTCGAACACCAAGCGGACGGAAATGATTGACCACATCTTTCAAGACATTTGAAAGCAATCTCGCCTGCAGAACGCGATGAACGCCATCATCATCTTCATAAGGCGTGTCCAACTCACCGTCATCATTCGTAATCCGAGCCGACGCGATGAACGCTGCTGCCGAGTTCGTTCCGCCTACGGTCATGTCGATCTGGTAAAAGGCTGCCAGTGATGCGACACCCGTATGCATGCTCTCCCACGCGCATCGGACTCAGCGATAACATTCGTGCCGGACCGGTACACTCGGGAACAACTCTTTTTTAGAACAGAGACACGAAATGCGTTAGACCGAGTGACTCTTGAGCACCGATCCTCGAACAAATTGGCTCAAGGCGGTCTCCAACCCAAGCGGAAACTACTTTTTTGGGGACCGCCCGGTTGTGGGAAAACTGCAGCTGCTCAATTACTCGCTGTTGAGTTGGGTTTGCCATGTGGAATTGTCCGCCTTGGAAGCCTCATTACGAGCTACGTTGGCGAAACAGGTTCAAACGTCCAGAAGGTCTTCTCGGTTGCGGACAGTCGCCCAATGGTTCTGCTTCTTGACGAGGCGGACGCAATCGCGAAAGCACGCGATGATCGCAACGATGTGGGAGAATTGGGACGGGTTGTGAATGCACTTCTGCAAGCGTTGGATTACTTCGCACCGAAACAAAGCATTGTTATCCTCGCCAGCAATCATTCACACATGTTCGATCCAGCCGTGTGGCGACGCTTTGATGAAATCATTGAATTTCCGCGCCCGGGACACAAGGAACGCGAAGCACAGCTACGGTTTTTGACTGGTGGACTGAACGTTGTAGGGGATTTGGGAGCAGCAGCGCGTAAACTTGGGACTTGCTCGTACGCCGAAATTGACCGCGGTGTACGCGAAGTAGCTAAAAGCAAACTGCTGACTGGTGCGAAGTCCATCCAAGTTAATGAGATTGTTCGAGAATGCACCTTGTGGCGTAAGCGATTGACCGCCGCTGCGCGCGCGACTCGATCAACCTCATGAACCCAGATTTCCCCCCACTTCCTCTTACTCAACCCGTAATCAGAACGCGGAGACGCGAAAAACCTCCGTTCCCGCAGTTACCTCGTATCACAATTGAACAGCGGACTGAGAGGAGCCAGTTCTTGCGCACGCAGGCAGAAGCCGTCGCGAAACTAGTTCGCACACTTTCACCGGAACAGAAGCGAGCTGTCTTTCTGAAGCTCAGGCATGATCGGCCGCTGACCAAACTCGATTTGAGAGGAACCGGCCTTGTTCTTATGGCCCCGCCGAGCGAATCGGAAAGTCTGGTAGTTTCGCGCAAGGAAGATTTGGAAAAGCTCGACAAACGACTAAAAGAATTCGGTGACGACCGTATTTCTGACCGACCAAAGGGAACGGAATTCGCGACAGCTGTCACTTCAATCGAAATCGCTGACCCAAAAGATCGGCTTTCGCCTGAGCTAGTCGAGGATTATCCGAGATTGATCCAAGAGTCATTCGTTATTTACGAAATCGAGGTTGCAAGCTTTGCAATACATGCTTCCACGCGTGCGAAGGAGGTGGAAGCTACACTTGAAGAGCTTCGAGAATTCTTGGGCATCGTTGACGGCCGCATCTATGAAACTGATTTCGCCGGCTCTGGCGCGCGTGCAGTTTTATCGAGTACGGGGGCAAAACTGAAATCTCTTGTCGAGGATGCAAGGTGGTGGCGCCGAATCGTTTTGTTTGATAGCCGCCCACATTTCCAAACGTTCGAGCGGGTCTACCAAGACTTCAACGTCGGCAATTCAACTACTGGACCGAGTCAAGATTCGGATTGATCAACGCAGCTCTCACGATTCTCTTGGCGACGGATTCTCCCATATCGTTCGACCGGGCAGCGGAGTATTTGAGGGCTTGGTTCTATAGCCCGGCCTCCACGGAAATCAAAGACAGCCTTCGTTTCGTTGAGCGCCTCTTGGCGACGGGCCAGATGAAACCGTTCACCCGTCGGCGGCTGCAATTGGCCTTGGGCGAGGCACAGAATTGGAAGGATCTGGATTTGAAGACTCGCGAACTTCACAAAAGCACGGTGAATAATGCGTTGCGCAGTCTGCTGTCTCCGGAAGCGCGTGATCTGTTCGACGAGTCGAAAGCCCGACGCTTTAATCCTGCCGATGTTTTGTCAGGAAAAATCCTGATCGCTTCGCTCAACAGTGTTTCGCACCCCAATTTGGCGGCCCTGTTGTTTAAAGCTTTGAAGCGGGATTTTTATGAAAGCGTGCTCTCCCGGACGGCAATGAAACCGGCCGAGGATCGACTCTGTGGATTGATTCTTGATGAGCTTCCCCTTTCGGTCATGTCCGAAGATGTGGAGGCCCTGGCGCTGCTTCGGTCAAAAGGTGGTTTTGTCGTGGCATGTTCCCAAGGCATCAATGGCTTGGATGAAGCCATCGGTCAACGGCAACGGCGCGCTTTGATGGCCAACTTCAATTCGGTATTCTATTTCGCTTCACGCGAAGATCAAACCGATGAGCACGCAATGCTGACGCTCGGTATGCATGAGGATTCCGAGCGAGCGAATGACACACACGGTCACGGCAACCTCCAAGTTGAGGAGCCAGCGCGTCCACCGAATTCTCGATGGATCTGCACTCCAGGTTCACTGGCACGGCTGCCACAACACCATGCGTATGCGAAATTGGCGAACGGCACTGTTACCAAAGCCCCCGTCTGGATGGAGCCGGGGTTTCACGACTTTACCGCCCACCCTGCAGTTTCAAAACCTGACGACCTCGCAGAAGCGATCGCGTCGTTGAAATCGGACGACGAGGACGTGCCTCAAACGCAGCCAGACGTGCCCTTGCTTTTGGTTCACATGCACAGGCAGCGGCATCCGTTGCGATTGACACCAAGTGTTGTCGCCGCGACGTGGCAGTTATGTAAACCGCGGGTTCGCCGCAGCCAGTTGCTTCCGAGACTCGGCCGACAAATTCAGGGAATCGAGAACCTGCCCTCGTGCTGGCTGCTAGGACTATTGCAGTGGATTCGGAAAAATCCCAATCTCGCCCCCGGAATTGTACGAGTCAGTGTGAGATCCGGCGTGTTGTGGCCGGAATTGGATCAGGCTTGGACGTTGTGGGGAGATGGTCCATTGACCTTCCCTGAGTCCATCAATCGCTTTGTGTATTCCAGAGGTGATGGTTGAGGTTACGCCCGGAGGCGATGTCAGCGGAGCGATTTGTTGTCATGTTGATTCCCTTTCGGTTCTTTGGCCAGAACCGGGGCGACAAAAAAGCCGCCCCGAATGGTTTGATCAGGACGGCATGAAAAGCTCCGTCGAGATTAGTGTTTCGGTTGGATTAACCGCACATCGCATCGCGACCCCTGTCGCGGAAGCGCACCGTTGCTCATCGAGAGCTCGGTTGTCGGATCAGCCCAGCTGACCCAGCTTGATGTGTATTTGCAGCGTCACCCAAGTGACGCGCAAGTGCCAAAGAACTGATCAGAACATGGACGGATGGATTCAAAAGGAAAGGGAAAAGTGTGTCATAAACTCCGAGCCAGGCGGGGGGGGGTCAACCGAGAGCGGCGAGGGGACAAAACCAAGCTCCCTTTGTGACCCCTTCCGGCACCCAACGATTCGCGGCCGGGCGCTTATTCCCCGAGTGTGAGAATTTTCGGATGGGCCATGAACTCCCGGCCGTTGAGGTTCCCGGTCACGTTGTAGAAACCTTCGTCGCTCCAGAAAACAAACCCCGCCAGTTCCGGGAATTGTTCTTCCAGTTTTTGCAGCACATCGAAGCAGTCGCGTGGAGGTTCCGATTTCCCCCGGATGCCCAGTTCGGCCCACCAGATGACCTTGCCGTGATCTTTCTTCTTGGCGACCGCCCATTCGTATTCAGAGAACACCAGGCCGGTCCCGTAGGCTGACTTCCCCAACACATCCACATAGTCGTCGCCGGGATAACAACGTTCCAACGCGCCGCGGTTCTGGGTCGTGTGATAGGCCCAGATCAGGTTGTCGAGCTTCTTGGTGACCTGCAAATAGTCATGCACCAACCGGTAAAGCCGGATGATGGCTTCGCTGCCCTGCTTGGCGTGCCACTTGTTCCGGTCATCGCTCTCCACGAAGGGTGTGTAGATCACGGGAATGCCGAGTTCCCGCAGCAATTGCAAATTGACGGCCATCCGGTCCAGTTGCCGGTAGAAATTGGTTTTGATGGGATTCTCGCCGGGCGCCCAGATTTGCTTGAGGTCACAGGGATCATTCCAGCGGCCGCCGGCGGGGTTGGCGAAGAAACTGTAAATGCCAACGATCAGGCCCCGGTCCCAGAGTTTCCGGACCCCTTCGTTCCACGCCGCATCGCTGAAAGGGTTGTCGTCGAAGTCGTAGGTGATGCAAGCGTAGCGGGGGAACCGGCCCGTGTGATCCTGCACCTTCTTGATCCAGTTGCCCGGGTGGTCCATGTCGGGGTTCTCGTTGTGAACCCAGGTGGCCACCTGACCAAACAAATAGGAGCCATGGCCCCGGCTCTTCAGAAACGCGAGCACTTGTTCCCGGGACTGGGCGGCGGAGGCGGCCCCACGGCTGGGGGTCTTCGGCGGTGGTGCAGTAAGGCCGCGATCCCGGTCAGCAGTGGTCGGTGCGGGTAACGCTGGATCATTTGTGGCCGAGAACAGCAGCGGGTCTGGCAGCATCAGCCCGAGGAGGAGGCACAGGGCGAGGACGGGTTTCATGGTCATGTTCCGCGGGAGAATACTCCAAGAGATTTGCGCTTTGAACCTAAAACCAAATGGGGGTGACTGGGCGGGGCAAGGGGTTTTAGACACGCGAGGGTGTGGGTCGCGTGAGGCGAATCGAGGATTGCGGATCGCAGATGGTAGAGGGGCGCGGGGCATGAGGTGGCTGAGACAACCGGACGTTGGATTCGGGGACGAATTCCCGGTCCATGGTGGCGAGCGCGACAAACGCCTGGGTAAGCTGCCGGACCTGGTCGGGGGTGAGTCGCTTTCCAAAATCCTTGTTCACCAAGTAGTCCTGAAGTTGATCGTCGGTGAGGCAATGGACCCGGCCGGTGCTGCCCCACGGGGCCGCGACGCTGGCGGCGGTAAAGACGAAGGCGGCCTGATGATAGGGATCAACCGCGGAGGCGAGCGTGCGGACCTTGTCGCGGACGTTCATGAGGCGCGCGACGAAGGGACGGATCTGGGGTTTGTCCAGCGGGCGGCCATTGAGCCGGAGATCGCCTTTACCATCGGCGGTGACGAGGCCGCGCCAGTTTTTGGGGTCGAGGATGAAGACGCCAGTGGGCCCGACGACGACGTGGTCGAGATTGCCGAAGGGAGTGGTGAGGTTATTGATGACGTGGAAGGCGTCCGGAAGTTTGGCGAGGAGACGGGCGACCCGGGATTCGCCGGCCAAGCCGCGCTCATGCTGACGGCGCTTCTGCTGCAAGGCGTCCAGGTGATGCTCCAGGTAATGCGTCAACCCGATCAGCAACGCGACCAGGGCGAGGGTCAGCAGAAAGGACGGCAGCGGCGAGAGTTGGGCGACGGGGAAATAGGGCGACAGAAGGAGGCCCTGGATGATGCCGAGGAAGGCGATGAACGCGCCAGCGCGATAGATGATTTGCCGGCGCAAGCGGCCGGCTTGCTGACTGACGTAGCGACCGGATTGTCCGAGGACTTGGGCCATGAGAAGTGGACCCCAGTCAGGAGACGGACAATGGGAGGGCGAGGGCGAGGGCGAAGCCGATGAAGACGCCGATGACAGCGATGAGGGTCAGCTTGGGCCACGACGGGGTGGCGACTTCGAGAAGGGATTGGATACGAGCGACATTCATAGGCGCAAAGACACCAGCACAGGCAGCACAGGCGATACCACGGGAGGTGATGCAGGCGAAGGTTGTATCCGGTTGTCAATCAAGGGACATAAAGACTGATGGAAGTTCAACGATGGCGCGAGTGGATGATGTTGGGACAGGGAAGCAGCCAACACGAAGCGGAGGGCGGGGCGAGGCGGGCAAAAAAAACCGGGTCAAGCAGCCAGGGGGTGGCTGAGAGACCCGGGGAATTTCGATTAGTTCGGCAGGCTTTTCCGTCAGTTGGGCGCAGCCCTGAACTGGGGACCGCACCGTATTTTCCAAAGTTTTCAAAGACCGGGCCGCCCGGCGCGACCGGCGTTTTCCCCACAGGGGAAAGGACACCGCGTTGCTTGGTGTTCGGCTTGGTTGCACGATCGCGCAAGGCCAGGAATGTCTCTCCCCGATTCTTGTCATTTGTTGACCGGAAGTTGCTGTTTGTCTGGCGGCGGGGCGGTTCATTTGCCATGGGCGAGCGGACGCTGATCCACCGCGAATTGGTGCCCAAACCGCAGCCGCTGTGGACCTATCAGCCGAGCCGTTATCAGCGGCGGGCTGGGGGCGTGGAAGTCCGTGGCGTATTTCCTTCACCGCCGGTGGAAAACCCCCTGGGTATTCCCGCTCTGTCCATGGGTGCGGTCTGCACCTTTTAACGGACTGCTGACCATGCAGGAGGACCCCTACGGGGGGGCGTTTCAGGGGGTAATGAATTATCTACGCGGCTTCTTTAAGTTCGCCGGTCAGCAAGTTGTAAAGCTGCGTGACGGTGACGCCGTTGATTGGTTCAAGGGCATCCGCCTGAACCACCCAGCGAATGGTCGGAGTGGGATGCTCCAAGTGATATTGAAGTCCCGCCGGTGTATAGAAATGACCCAGAACAGTGACCTCTTCGGTGCCGGACGTAGTAATTAGAATGGCCTTGGCGCCCGGAGCGATGACGCGCATCCAGCCATCGGGTGTGGACGACGCGGTTGGATGGCTTGTTTCGGGAGGCGTGCTGGCTGCCGTGAGGCTCGGGACGTCACTCAATTGAGCCAACAACTGTTCCAACGCGGCCGCAAGTCCAGTGTTGCCGCGGGCGGTCTCGGCGGCGAGAGCCGCAGTGACGACGGCGGCGAAATTCGCCGCCAACCTTTCCGTCAAACGCAAGCTGCCGTTGGAATTGTCAAAGATACAGACTCCATTAACTGGCGACGTTCCGTTCGGCGGGTTCTGCGAATGAAAACGACCGACACCCAAGTCACGCGGTTGAATGCCGCACTGCTCACAGAACGCCTGCATAATACTGTTCGCAAGCGTCTCCGAAACAAGCTGGCTCTGGGGAAAGAACCAGCACACACCGGTGGTGCGAATGAAACGCGTCAACGGTTGCTGGCTGAACGAACTGCCGGGGCCGTACGTGTGCGTGGTTTCGGTCTTGCCGCGCTTCTCTTTGAAACCGGAGACACGCTCACTGACCTGCATCTCCGCCTCAGCCAGGAAACCATCGGCGCATTTCTGCAAACATAGAACACTCGGGCCGAAATCCGGGAACACCATGGCAAAGCGCATCGGCTTGGTAGTGTAACGGCGTTCGCGGTGGACCATGATTTCGCCGTCCCGATAGTTGAGACGCTGCACACGGTAAGGCGTGGCCATGTAGTAATAGACCGCTCCCGGATACGCCTCGCGCAAAGCTTGCGAGAAAGTGACTTCGCCACGGTTTTCGCCCTGGTTGGTAATGACGCGAAAACTTTTCTCGATACCGCTGCGCAAGGGAAACTCGTGGTGCGGGTCGTTTTGCGCCGCCTGCTTCAAGGGATACAAATCTGGCGCAATGCTCGTGGTCGGGTTCAACTCGTTGTCCAGGAACTGGCCGAACTGTTCCGGCAGGGACAGAAAGTGGCTGCGGTCAAAGCTGCCATTGATTTGGGCGATTTCGGCGGCGGCGCAGAGCGCGTTGGTGTATTGTGCGTAACGGTTGTGCAGATACAACCAGTTCGGTTCAATCGGGCGGGCCAGATATTCGGCTAGTCCAGCGTCGCTCTCCCCAATGACCTGACGGGAATCAATAATGGTGCAGATGCCGCGATGGCGGCGACCCGCACGACCGACGCGTTGCCAGAAAGATTTCATGGACGCCGGCGTGTCGAGCAGCAACACCAAGTCAATTTCACCAATGTCTAATCCCATCTCCAAGGCGCTGGTGGCGACAACGCCACGCAAACGGCCCTGGGTCAAAGCTTCCTGAATCTCCTTGCGGTCGGCCGATTCGTAGCCGGCGCGGTAGGGCAAGATTCCGTTGCCGGGATTTGTGAGCGCATCCACCTCACAGGAGTCGGCTTCCGAATTCGCATCCTCCGCCGTATGGCGCTGACTGGCGGCGGTGACGAGTTCGACATGTTTGCGTGAATCGCCGAAGGCAAGGAAGCGGCCCGGAAATTCCTGCGCGAGCAGGCGTAACAAGTTGGCGGTCGCATCGAAAGTATCGCCGGACTGTTTGCGAGCAAGGATGATTTCCTTCTGCGCCATGCGTGCGCCGTCGGCGGACGTTCCAATCTGAACTGTGTGTCTGCCGGTCAATTGTTCAATAAACTGGCCGGGTTGGCCGAGCGTGGCTGTGCTGCAAATGAGACGGTGCGGGGAACTGACGGCCTGCAAGCGGCGGAGAAAGAACGCCATGTTGGTACCGAACACGCCGTCGTAAACATGCGCTTCGTCCAGAATCAACAAACGGAGATTCGAACGAAAGGCGGCGACGGCCTTCTGGTTCAGATTGCTCATGAGCCACGCGTGAGCCACGTCCGGCGTCATCAACACGACGCGGCGACGGAACAGGATTTCATTGCGCTCGGCGACGGGAACGCTGCCATCAATGAACCCGGCTTTCAGAGACAGTGGCGAGAGCAGATCATTCCACTTGGCGAGCTGGTCCTGAATCAGGGCTTTGGCGGGACAAAGCACCAACACGCGGGCAGAGGCGTCGCTCAACAACTCGTGCGCGGCGGTGGCCATAAAGACCAGGCTCTTGCCCGATGCCGTGGCGGTGGACAGACAGACATCATCACCATCCAGACTGCGCTGGATCGCTTGGGCCTGGTGCGAATAGATCCCGTGCGGAAAGTCATCCTGCAAGCTCGCGCGCACGCGCTCGTGCAATCCCTCCGGCATCGGCACGAATGTACCCGGACGACCAGGCAGGGTTTGGCTGCCCACCACCGCAAAACCACAGGTGGCGAGAATGTCCCGCAATGCCGGCGTTGAATCCGCTGCGGTTGGAGCTGCAATGACCGTGGAGTTTTCAGGCCTGTCGGCGAACTCGATTGATGACGTTGTAATCATGATTCAAAGGTAGCAATTATTTAGAACCGATGCCCGATTGAGGACGTCCGCGGACGTCCGCCGACGAGGGCACTCGACAAGAGAAACTCGAATGATACGCTGGCAAGCGATGCGGGCACCACTATGAAAACGAAAAGCGTTGTCAACGTTATCGGTCTTTCGCCGGGGATTCGCTCGGTCACTGAGTGTGCCCTAGACATTCTCAATTACACCGCCCAAGAGCTTTTCGCTTTTGCACTGTGCGACAGCATGGATCTGCCGTCGCAACCAGCCGCGGACGTGCCGCGTCGCTGGTCAGACCTGGAAGCCATGCTAGTGGAGGAGAAGAAACGTCGCAGATGCGAACACCTGATCGGCGTGCTGGATGATCCCATACATAACAACTGGTTTAGCCATGCGGCCTACGGGAAGAACGTGGCCTGGATTACCACACACAACTGGGAATTTTACTCAAATCTGTCCGCGATGAGTTTCGTGGCCTATGACATCGTATTGAACCTGGTGCTCATGCAGATTGTCACCAAGCCCGAGGATGAAGCGTGGTTGATGGGAGAAGTCCTTCACACTAGGGAAACCCGGGGATGCATAAGCGACCTGTGCGCTTACAAGCCGGACATCTCCCGCAAAATCCGGTCGGGAGAAATTTGCCCCGACTGCCGGAGAATCCTGGAATCGCGGATGCGGAGCGAAGGTCTGGCGGCGGTGGAAACACTCTTGAAGCGTATCAGAGCGGTCGCGATTCCGAATGAAAATCGCACCCCAACTCGCCGTTTCCCGGAATTCTCAAGGATGCGCAAGAAAGCATGGGTACTCTTGGGCGAAATAGAGCGGGAAGGCCATGACAAGTGCTCGTCGCCCGAACGATTGGCGTCAAACAAGACAGCTCGTGAAGTCCGCCACAGTCTCCCCATACCTTGCGCGCACCCTTCGGAGAGCCCCGCGCAACTCCGTTATCCCTCTGTGAAGTTTTCCGGATCCCGGTATAAATGCCTCCCTGATCGTCCTGGTCTGCACGATGAAGTCGAGCGGAATTATCCCTTTCCCATTGCCTACTGCTTCCGCTCGATGCGGGCCGAGATGAACCCAACGGACCGCTGGCTGATTCTGTATGAATTGTATACTCTCATCATCCGTTACGTGACGTTTGTCCTCCTGAGCGACCGGTTGCACCAAGGCAAAAACTTGCCGCAAGGCGTGAGGGCTCAAGTTCAAAAACTGAAGTTTGGTTCAGGTGGTGATTGGGGAAGGGCTTGCGTCGATCTGCTTAGGCATCTGAGCGGACTACGGAACGCGGAAACGGATTTTGGCCCTCTCCGAGACACGTTTGACGGTGACAAACTACCTCACTTCGAAGGCACTTGCTTCGACGCTGACATACTGAATTGGTTCCGAGTAGCGTCCATTGATTTGGTCAGAGCCAGAAATCGCACATTTGGGCATGGCTTTCGCGGCGGCAAACAGGACGCCCAACGCCTGTTCGACCAACACCTTCCGGGCGTCAAGACAATGTTGGGGCTCATCGCTCCGCTATCGGAATACCTACTTTTTTGTCCTGTGCAGATTATCGCGAATGTTGGCGGGAAGTCTGTGTATTTCAGCAAAATGCTTATGGGTTCAAACCCGCTTTTTCTCACGGAGCAGATGGCCGGGCCGACCACGGAAACGGTTTGCCAAGTCCTTGTGCCGGGACGAGAGGAAAGGACACTAAGTCTGCATCCTTGGCTTCATCTCGCCGACTGCAACGATTGCGGGCGCGATATGATTTTTGTCTACGATTCGATCTACGGAGACACCGAAGGTGAGAGAGTGGTGCTTCGCGAGTATCCATCCAACCACGAGAAGCACCGGCCCGAACTGGTGACGCACATGAAAGAACTGCTTTGCGCCTAACGGAACGGTGTTGCGAGCCACCACTTTGTTCGTTACATCGCGAAAACACCACGCGTCATTGATTCTCTGCCGGTGCGCCTGCCTCCAGTTGCAGAGTCTTGATTTCCGGAAGGGCCTCCCGACCGGCGATGCCTTGGACTCCGCCGTAAAGCATGGCGGTGTGCGTGATCGCCTTTTCAAGCTGCTGCTCGCGCTCTTTCCACTGCCGCGCAAAGGCTCGCTTTTCGGCGTCCAACTGTTCTTTCAAGCCGAGAAAAGACTCGACGACAGCCTCGATGTGCTGGCGGAATGCAACGCTGCAAAGATGGTCGTAAAGCATCGCCATCTTGTCAGCACGATTGACCTGTTGCACTCGCTGGATCGCCGTGCTGATCAGTCCTTGGCGGAGGGCAGCCGCCAGACCCACGACAAAGGCCGGCTCGCAAACCCACACGCCATCCACCTGTCCGATCCCGCGCAGACCCTCGGGAGGGCACGTGGTGACGATGGCTGCCAATGCCGCCTTAGCTTCGCGCTGGTCTTCCTTCAGTTTCGCTGGCCAGTCTGCCGACCACTTCTTCGCCCGTTTTGCCTCCCAAAGAATGTCGCCGCAATCAGTGCCGTTATTCAATCGCACGCACTGCGAAACATCGGCGCCGCGTTGGCCCTTCTTGATTTCCGCTACTACATCGAAGAGGAAATTGGCGCGCAATTGTTGCTCCAAGTCCAATTCGAGCGTTTCGCCCTGCAATTGCATGGAGCCCTGCTCGGCCCGTTGCTGGAGCTGGGCAATCTGGTCCTGCAGCCCTTTGATGAGGTTGTCCTTGTCGGCCACTTTGAGTCGTTCAGCGTCGGCCCCTTGCTGGCGGGCATGATCGGCAATTTTGTTGCGTTCCTCATCCAGCTTGCGCGCAACTTCGAGTTCCAGCTCCTTGCCACGTTCTTCCAACTGCCGCTGCTGCTTGCGCAACTCCAATTCCGCATTCTGGGACTCGGCCAATTTGTTCTGGCGGTCCTCAAGCTGGTTGCGGAGGTCTTGCATTTCGACGCTCAAGCCCTGTTTCGCCTCCGCTTGGGCTTCGGCTTGAAGTTTCTTCCGCTCATCGGCCAGTTGGTCAGCGACCTGGCGTTCAACGGTTCTTTGCGCCTCCGCAACCGACTTGGCCTGATCGGCCACGGTCTTTTCCCGCACCTCGATTGATTCGACCAGCTTGCGTTGGCGGGCGGCAAATTCTTTTTCCATCTGCTCACGGACCTGGTGCGCCATGGCATCGGTGAGCGGGATTTCGGCCTTGCATTTGGGACAGGTGATGATGTTGGTGTTCATCGCGGTAACTTCTTAGCGTTTGCCTGGGGCGGTTCAGTTCAGTTCAAATCGTTTGGCATGCAAGTGTGAATTTGCGTCGCGGGTTTGTGCCTTGGGAGACAATTTAACGACGGCCTTTCGTGCGTCCGGCGTGGAACAAGCCAGCAACGCAAGAGTGCGGACGTGTTCGTCCATCGTCGCAACGATGGTGCCGACCGTCTGGCCGAATTGCTCCGCCAACTCGCCTTCCGGGCGAATCGGCATGGTCAGGCGGAATTCGACCACGCGTTCCTCTACGTGAAATTGGAAAGAGCCGATGCGCAAGCGCGCGTTGAGGTTGTGCAACAGCAAACCGGTTTCCGCGACCTTCTCCTGGGGGATGCGAACCGGAACGGGGCAACAAACCTGAAGTGTGGCCGGCTCGTCCTCGCACAAGACGCGGACGTCGAACAGGCCATTATCGCCATTGATGCGGAAACGAAAAACGGTTTCGTCGTCGGAGACGAACAAGATGTTCCCGGCTTCAAGCCAGCTTTTGACTTCGGTAAAAAGTTCGGTGCGGTTCATAGTCTTTATGTTTCTCAACGCAGACTAACCCGAGTGAACGGTCCATTCGAGAAAGGGAACGTCGGCGGACGTCCGAACGGGTCCACAGGCAAACGGTTTTTCAGTCGCGGATGACGATTGCCGTCGGAGCGAGATCAAGCGAGAACCGCCCTCTGGCCGGAAGCAGAGGGGCCAGCGGGGCGGCTTCGGCGCCGGCGTCACGAAGCTTGTTTTTCAACTCGTTCAACGACCGGCGGAGGTTCTGGTCATCAAAGGTGCCCGGCAGCCGCGCTTCAGCCCGCCAGTCGGCGAAATTGTCGGGCTTGCGCTGGGCGTACAGCTTGTCAGCGAATGCCCGCAACGGTTCGAGTGCGTTGTCAAATTTTGTAATTTGCGCACAAGCGGCGGCGTTACCGGGCTCGGCGAGAAACAGCAACAACACATGCTGGAGGTTCGAAGTCTGGACGCGCACACCGTTGACTTCGATTTCGCGACGGCTGCGCCAAAGGGTCAAATTCACATTCCGGCTGGCGACTTCGTTCACCTTACGCCGGCAACGATTCACCAGTTCGGTGAAGGAGCAAGGTTTCCTGATGAGATCGCGCTCGAAAAGATTTCGCAGTGGAACAAACGGAATGTCGCCTAGATCAATGCGACCGTTCTTGGCCAGGACGGTTTTGCCGTCGGAAGTTGTCAACTGCTGGATCGGTTGTTTGGGAAAATAGAAGCGTGGCGACAAGCCGGGATTATCGAATGGCTCATTTACCAACACGTGAGTCAGGCGGTCGGTCTCGCGGCCCAGCAGCGACATGCAGGCATAAAGCAACGCACCAAGCGTCTTGCGTCCGCCAGCGATGGACGTGATCAACTCCACGCCCGGCGTTTCCACAAGGCCCCGAACTTGGTCCAACAAGAAATCCGCCATCGCGGCATTTTCGGCGGAAGTGCGAAAATCCTCCAGCGCCTCACTCCGCCCAGTGCGCGGATTGGGCGCGCTTATTTCGCGGATGGTTTCCAGATTCAACAACCGACTGTTCTCAGCCGCCGACCCGAGAATCTGGTTTCGCAAGGTTTGCCAAAGATCGGCCTTCCCCCCGCTTGCTGGGGAGAAAAGCTCGCGCTCCATGAATTCTTTGCCACGCCGAGTCGTGACCACGACCACGCGGTTGGGGATGACGGGTAGTTGGGCGTGAGCCAGCGCCCACACCGTTTCCGTCAGAACTGCGGGCGTCATGCCGGTCACGGCCAGCAGTACGATTTCGGAACTGGTTGCTCGCGGCTTAACTTCACTCGCTTCTTTCGCGGTTCGCGCGGACGATTGCCTAGCCTTTTGAGGATTGCGGTCTGTCTTCATATTCTAAAAACCCACCTTGTCTAACTCCGCCGCCAACTCGATGACGGTCAGACACGCGGTTGCGGCGAAGGTGGAGCTGAGTTGTTGATTGGCCTGATGCTGGCCGAGATCGCCATACGCCTGAAGCGCACTGAGGAGAGCGTAGATCCGACGGTTTGCTCTCTTGAGGTTGATCTGATTTTTCGTGTTGGTTGCCATCTGAAGGTGAAAGATAAGATTGTAGGGGTCATCGTGTCGAAGAGGGCCTGCTTTGCCGGCGTCTTTGATGTAAAGAGGCGATTGACCATCCGGGGATTCAAAAACCCAAATCCTGGCGAGCGTGTGGTCAACGATGCTGCGGACTTCTTTGAAGAACCGCCTCGGATCTCCAACCCGCTCCACTGCATCGGTGACAAGGTCGCGTAGCACGTCATCCTTCACCGTGATCTGACGAAGCCGCCATTCGACCACTGCGCGGATGTTTCGCTCATACACCGGGAGCTCTCCAAAAAGCAGCTTCACGGAAACCAACCCACCCTGAAGGCTGGATGTAGACTGCTTGAGTAATTCGCAACGCGCCCGAATCTTGTTGCCCGCCGCCTGAGCCAGGCCGAGAGGGACGAGGGCATGCGCCAGTTTCCCCGCTTCCCGCGCCTCGACTTCATGCTTCTCGATTAAGTCGGCGAATGCTGTTTGTTCCTCCGCTGTGCAAACGTCCCATGCCGCCTCAAGTGGATCCGTGTGCTCCGACAGAGTCCAGCCCGCTGCCAGGCGCACATTCCCGACCGTGACTGGCGAACCTTCGGCCTCGAAAAGCCATCGTGCCAAGCACACCGCCAGCCGTGGAATGCCGCCGGTCCAATGGGCGAACTCCGCTTCCACGCCCTGTTCCAACCCGCTGCGCGCCTCGGCTAGGGGCTTAAGAAACTCACTGATCTCGTCATCGCTAAAAGCCTTGAGCCGCGTAGGTGGGTCCTCGAAGCGTACCCAAAAGTCGGAACTGCGGCCATTCGAGTTCTTGCATAATTGCCGAAGCCGCTTCCGACTAGTTGCCAGTAGGTTTGCGCTCCCAATCTTCGAGAAACCAGTAAGATTGTCCCAAAGGCCCTTCGTCAACGCCTCGCAGTCCAGCGGGTAGTCCATCCCATCCATCACGACAAGTACGCGCTTTCCCAGACCTTGGAGGTACTCGAAGAAACCCTTGATCCTGCTGTATGTCCGGTGCTCATCCTTTTCAAAATGGCTCTTGGCGTCATCGCCAACCGATCTTACCTGCTCAGCCAGTATTTCAGCAAATTTCGCGAAGAACTCCCCGTCGTTGCTGGGAGTAAAGAGTCGCAAGTCCCAAAACACAACGTCGGAGAAACGACCACTCTCCCGCGCCGCGCTCGCCAAGGCCGTTACAAATACCGTCTTGCCATAATGCCGCGGGGCGATGATGGAAATGTGGTGCTCGTAAAGATTCTCCAGGACCTGGCCCATCAATTCGTGACGTGCCAACTCTGCTGGAGTTGGATCGGGGGTGAGCTTATATGGATTTTCACTCATAGGGATTCGTCTTTTGCCGCTGCCAAGCTTTGATCGAAGTCCTTGTTCTGTCTCAGCCACAGTGCGAACATCGGAACTTCCAAGCGATAGAACTCCTGCCGATCCTGACGATCCAAACCCAAGATGTCGCTCTCGTGGAGGTGCTTTAGGTCGGCTTGTAGCTCCTGCCGGGAGCACGACAGTCCCTTTGCCTCCATTACCGAACGCAACATGTTGAAGCTGACTGCGACGCCTTTTCCCTCAAATTCATCAATGATGAACAGCAGGCAGCGCCGGTGCTCAGACTTGATGTAATCCCACAACGTTTCAAAATGCTCGTTGTCGGCGGTCTTCTCGCTCACAACTTCCTGTACTAACTCAAGCGTAACCGACGCCCGCTTTCGCTGCTTGCAGAGGGCAAAAACCCGGTGGCAAATCCCTTGGATGAGGAGCGGTTGACAGGCGGTGAGTTGTATTATGCTGCGGATGGCTTCCTCGGCGTACACCAGACGTCCACTGACCGGCTCCTCGATCAATCGGCGGGCTTCTTCAGGTTGGAGGCCGCGCAGCGTGACGGGTTCCCCCAAGCTGAACAACATGTTCCAGTAATCCTTCCGCAGCCGGCGAATCGTGCGTGAGCCGGTGAAGATGCCTGCCACTTCGCCTTGATGCTGAAACAGACTACGGAAATTCTCAGGAACCTGATCGCTGGTGATTTTGCTGTCGATACCATCCTGAATCCGGTCGAATTCCTCCAACACCAGCAACAACCGCCGTGGCGCAAGCGCCGTACGAAGTCCTTGGAAAAGTGTTTTGAAAGTTGTCCATGATTGCTCGGGCGAGATCAATTTTGGAGTTTCAGAATCCAGCCACGTCTGAAATGCCAAATCACTCACAGGCGGCACTACTCCCACGCCAGGAAATTCAAGCTGCGGCAGGGACGTGCGCGCTGCGGTAATAAGCTCGCGCGCCATGCCGATGAAGATGTTGCGCGTCGGGATTCCCGGACGTGCGGTCGGACCGTCCTCGCCACCGAAGTCCTGAAAGTCAATGAACACAGGAACCCATATCTCCGGCAGGTGACGGCGTATCAGCTGCTTCAGCAGCCACGTTTTTCCAATTCCTCGGTTTCCTTCCACCAATAGGATTGTCGTACTGCTGGGGCGATCCAAGGTGTCAACAATCCGCCGCAACTCGGCTTCGCGGCCATAGAACATTCCCTCGTGCCGGCCTTCTGGCAGCCGACGGTAAATGTATGGATTTTCACCGAGGTTGCCGGTCGCCGCTGCGGCTGTCCGCAATGAAACCACTTCAAATGCGAGTTCGATTTCTCCCGTCACTTCCGCCTCATCCATCTGGCGACCGGTCCAGCGGACGGACAAGCGATGCTTTCCGATTTCCTTTCCCAAAATCTTGACCGGCCAATGGTGAGTCGCTCGCTGGGGCAACAAACTCCAGCTCTCCATAGATTCATACGGGCTGGTTTCAAACCTCAGTTTTCTAATGGGCAAGGCCCCTTCGTTGGTAACACTAATGGAGATTTCGGTAGGAATGCCTATTGTGGTTTGTGCCGGCGAAAGAGAGGCACTCAGCCGAACGCCCGCAAGATGCAAGCCGGAATCTGCTTTCCATATATCGACCAAGGCGCTAATAAGCCCTGCCATCCGATCAACCACCTTTCGGATCACCGCCGAATCACTGGAAGCCCTTTGCGCCCGCTTTGCAAGCTCATCGTGTGCCCTGCCCAAATCTGTTCGCCCACTGCTAAAATTCAGCTTCCAAGCCTGCAAACTGCAAAACCGCTCCGGCCCCAAAGGGAGTGCGAAAATATCTAACAAGCGCATGGCAAAATCTTGAAACCCCGCCAGCCAATCAAACAGCGGTTCGATCCCCTCGTCCACGGTTCCATCATGCCGAATATGTTCCAATCGTGTTACAAGGTCTCTTAGTAGCTCACGAGCCGATTTGCTTGTTGACTCATCTCTTTTGGTTTCGGTTAGAGCACGCACCAAGTCGTCTTCTAGCAGGAACCGGACAGAAGCTGAGAAGCCCGTCTTCGCCTCCAAAAGTCGGATGATGCCTTCCAGGCTTTGGCCGACCGAAATGTGACCGATGGCGTCGGGCGGGATTCCGCCTGTGAACACAGGTACCGGTAGATGGTCCACACAGAATTTGCTCAAACGATTGATGGAACCACCCACGCTCCTCTCTTCCAACCAGCGTTGATACGGTTCCGAAGTCAGCAAACATGGAAGGTAACTTGCGAACCTCGGATCGGTGGCTCGAATGATAACAACGCCGTTCGCCGCCACCATTTTTGGACTACTGGCCGCGACCACTGCGACCTTCCCAATGGTCCCCGCCACGGTGAGCAGAATGTCGCCCTCGTACAAGAAACAATGCTTGGGTGTGCGGTCAATGCCCACCTTGGTTAACAACGCCATGTTTGGTAATACACTCAATTTGTGGTCCGGGGAGGGTAACTGTTTCGAGATGTCGCGTACTCTCACCAAGCGGACGCCATCGGTTTCCGCCACTGGATTCTCTGCCCCTTTAACCCACAAGTCCGAGCGCCGATAAACCATGCCCGTCCGCACCAAACAACACTCTTGAAGCGTCTGGATTTTCGCATGTTGGGTGGTCCGCTGAACTGCGTCCAAGAGCACCTGTAGCTGGTCTGGTCCAGTGGACTTGGGAAGAAGCTCCCACCGCCGATCGGCAAGCGTCCCTACGGCCTCGTGGCTTACCAGCGGTTGAGTAGCGAGCGAAATCGGTTCGGAATGACCTTTATCGGTCTGCCTTGGGGGACCGGCAGCGTCCTCATGGCTAACTTCTTGTTCGAGTTCCGTCCGCAAACGATCCACCAGTTCTTTCTTTCGGTTCGGCTGTTCGTAGCTGGCTAGGACATCGCGCGTCGTCTTCATTTGAATAAATCCAACGGTCTTGACCGGTTGTCGGCGATGTATCACCAAGAGGCTCGTCCGGAGTTCGCCCAAACCATGAATTGCTCCCTCTGGAACCGAGGCAACGGCCACGAGCCGGAACTCATTCAGAATCCGTTTGCGCAGCATCTCTTCCGCGCCCGGTCGGTATAGAAACGCCTCCGGCATTAGTACCACTGCACGTCCACCAGGTTTCAAATGAGCGAGAACGTGTTGCAGGACGAGCGTCTCCATGGATCGCGAGCGTATGGGAAACCGTGCCGATTGCTCCGGCGTTGCCGAACTTCCGATGGGTGGATTGCACAGGATCACATCAAAGCCGCCGTTCCGGCCCGTATCGGGAGTTGGCCGCTCCAGCACATCGCCGAGTTCCAGCCGGGGGCGCGTGATACCCGCGAGCATCAATCGAGCAAGGGCCATGAGACAGATGTTTGGCTGGATTTCCATGCCGAAAAAAGTGGAAGTCCTGACCGTCTCCGCCAGTGCCGGGCTGCTTTGTGCGAGCGCGGGCAGGATGACGCGTTCGGCCGTGCGCACCAGCAGCGTGCCCGCGCCGGTGCAGGGGTTGTAAATCTTCTCGCCGGCTTTGGGCGCGACCAAATCAATCATCAAGTCGGCGATCTTGTCTGGCGTGGTGAACTCGCCGACCCCGCGCCAGTATTTCGAGTAACCGGGAAACACCTGGAAGCGCTGCTGCAATTGAACGACAGGCCCGTTGGGTGCAAACGCGTCGTCGGTCGCCAGCGGACCACGCGTGAGCAAGGTCAGAACGCCTCTGAGCGCTTCCTTGTCGAGTTCGTTTGCTGGCAACAAGCGCGGGAGAATCCGAAGCAGGCTGCCTGCGCGAGCCTGGACCAGTTGTGGATAGACCGTGGTTTGCAGATGTTGGGCGAACGAGTCCGGTTCAAGCGAACGGAGCGTGGACCACTTCGCCGATTGGGGGAGTTCCGGGTGAAAGGTCTCGCCATCAAACTCAGCGATGGCCTTGCGCTCAGAATCTTCGTATTCGGTGATGCGCAGGACTGCCAGCAGGCACAGGAATTTCAGCGGCTCGAGTCCCCACGCAATCGACAACTCCTGTCGCGAGCCGTTGTGCCAGGTCAGCATCTCACCGCGACCGGTGTTGCTCATCTCCCAGCGAGGTAGTTTGTCCATGAGCGAAGGCATATCACAGGTTTCCGGCGAAGGCTTCGCGCAGGATGGATTCGCGGAGGGCTGGGTAATCCGCCTCCTGGTCCTCAAATTGCGCTTCCATCGCCGTCGCCGCCGTTTCGACTCGTTGAAGGAACGCCGTGATGACCTCCTGGTCGGCTCGGTGCTTCGGGAAGGGGATCGGAAGCGTTTGAAGGGATTTGTAGTAAACCGCGCAAACGTTCGTGGTCTTGCTTTTGCGCAGGTCCAACTCGCTTTGCACGAACGGGTGTTGGTAGGCGTAGTTCACGTAGCGCGAAAGAACATCATCCCGGAAGCGCACCCGCATGATGTTGTTGTTGAAAAGCAGTGGTTCGGGAAAAGCGGGAACAATTGCCGTTTTTCCAACAAGCTCGGCGCTGTTGCGAGTGTTGAAGAGAAAATCACCTTCGGCCAAAGCGTTTTCGCTCGCCTCCTGCTGCGTGGCGTCCACGCGCGTCATGGGTGAAAGTTCAACCCGCCCACCGCGGGCGATGTTGTTCATTTTGAAATAAGCAAACGCCCGGCTGTCCCCTTGTTCGCTTTTGCCCCGCACCAAGCCGAGTCGCGTTGTCGCAACGAGTTCCCCGAAAGGCTTTGTCGTGTTGGCGATCACTAACGGGTCGAGGCGTTCACGAACGGCCGCAGCCAGCAGCGAACGAGCCTCTGTCTCCGCCTCCCCCCGCAGTCGCTGCATTTCCTCGACGCGGCTCAGGCACTCTTTGATGCGGTCCACCAGCCGGCGCTGCTCGGCTGGGGCGGGGTAACAAATCTCAAGAGAGCGGAGCCAGGTTAGCGAAGTGTTCTTTATAGCGGTTGAGGTTGAAGCCGCCTCGATTTCGCGAATCCGAGCTTGTAGCAAGAGATAAAGATAATCTGACAGGAGCCCGTCCGCGGGCGTCAGTTTCATGATTCGCTGGTTTAACAGGCTCTTTGGCCCCGACCAAAGCTCGACCTTGAAACTGCCAGATAGGCTGAGGAGCAATTCTCCACCGGTTAGCAGATACTCTGGAGAGTATTCTCGATCCCAGTATGCAAAATCTGCGTTGGGATTCTTTCCGAGGTTTTGAATTCGAACCACAGGAAGACCGTTGCCGCTGTAATTAAATCGTGAGGCGGGCCATGCATTGCCTGACATCACCCCGCAAACTTCGCCAAGTGGTTTTCGTGTAATGTTGAACCTCATGACGTGAGCATAACTTCCAACTCATCCGCCAGTTCCGCGATACGTTCCTGCTTGGCCTTGATGCTCTCGACCAGTTCCAGTGGCGTGCGCTCCACAGCTTCCGCTTCCCGGAATGGATTCTTGGCGGAAAGATCCCAGCCGCGCTTCTCAAGCTCCGCCAGCGGCAGAAGCCAGGAGTTGTCGCCGCACACGCGCTTTTCCCACTTCGCCAGGAAGTCGGGGAACTGGTCGCCATCGACGGGCCTGCGCGTCTGCTTTAACTCGAAGCCGTCGTTGGTGAGTTCGTAGAACCAAACGTCCTTGGTGGTCTTGCCGTCCTTCTCCCGGTTGAAGAACAGCACGTTCGTCTTAACGCCGGCATAAGGCAAAAAGCATCCCGCCGGCAGCGAGAGCACGGTGCGGACGTTGAATTCCTTGAGCAACCTTTCGCGCACCTTGGCATCCGGCCCACCCCGGAACAGCACGCCTTCCGGCACGATGACGCCTGCGCGCCCACCCAGCGCCAGGTTGGCCAT
This sequence comes from Verrucomicrobiota bacterium, assembly GCA_014860005.1. Next base: position 24,513 of record JACZKP010000086.1, read on the forward strand.
AATGTGTTGCACGAACAGAATTTCCGTGGCGCTGGAGTGAATCGTGAAATTGGTCTGGAGCGAGCGGTCCAGCTTGCCGCCGTAGGGCGGGTTGGCAAGCGTGACGGAGTATTTATTTTTCTCCGCCACGTTGGCGGTGTGGAGTTCCAAGGTGTTGGCCAGTTCAAAGTTCGCCGACTCGATGCCGTGCAGAATCATGTTCATCGTCCCCAGCAGGTAGCTGAGCGGCTTGAATTCGACGCCGTAGAAGGTGGCGTGATGAAACTTTTCCAAATCCGCGCCACTCATGTGCGGCGTGGTTTTGAGGATGTAATCTGCCGATTCGGTCTCGAAACCGGCGCTGCCAAAGCACGGGTCATAAATCCGGTCACGAAGGTGCGGGCGCACGACACGCACCATCGCCCGGATGATATGGCGTGGGGAATAAAATTCGCCCGCGTAACCCGGTGAATCCGCCGCCACCTGTTTGAGCAAGCTCTCGTAAAGCTCGGACAGGATCATCACGTCTGTCCGGTCGCTGAAATGCAGCTTGTTCACCTGGTCCACGACTTTGGCGAAGATGACGCCGCGCCGGCAGTAGTTGCGGACGGTGGAGAAGATGCGCTGGAAGCGTTGGGCGACCGGGTCGGTTCCCAAGCTCAGGAGCTTGGGCCAGACCTTGTCGTTGACGAGCTTCAGCATGTCGTCGGGCCGGTCGGTCATCTTCGACCAGGTGGCCCAGCGCAACTCCACCGGCAGACGGTTCTCGACCATCTTGTCCTCGAACACGGCCACGTCGGCGCGGACGGCCTCGGCTTCGTCGAAGGCTTTCAGGAAGAACATCCACGCGAGTTGCTCCACGTAGTTACGCGGGTCCACGCCGTCGGAGTTGAGGTAGTCGCAAGCGGTCTTGATGGCCGTGTTGACCTCGGCGCGGCGATGCTCCAGTTGCTCGCCCGACAGCACGGCAAGTGAGGCGGCTTCCTTGGTCTTGGCAGCCTTGGTTTGGTATTGGATTGATTTGCTCATCGGTTCAATGGGCCACGTAAAGATGGTGTTTCACTTGTTCGAGGTCGCCGCGCAGCTTCTGCCCACCGCCATAGACGGGCAGGAAGCGGGCGAAGCTGCCAAAGCGCTGGGCGAACTGCGGTGCGCTGTAAGTTTCCCCGCGCTCCAGGTCGTCAATCGAGTAGAGGGCGTAGTGGTCAAGAGCGGTTTCCCAAAATCCCATCTTCAATTCTTCGTCGGACGTGCCGACGATGGACCGCAGCCAGCCATCGTTGCGGTCCCAGAAACGCGTCACGCGATCGTGCCGCATGGGGATGCTGGGCAGGGTGAAGCCCACCTTGCCGAGAATGTCCACGTCATCGGCAGCATCCAGTTCGAAGTAATGTCGGAACGCCGCGATGTGAATGTCGTTACTCTTGAGTTCCTCGCGCACGTCGCTCCGCGTTTGCTTGTCGGCCCAAAGGTCGAGTAGCGATTGCAGATCGTTCGGGGAAATCTTGCGGATGACCTGCTTGGACTGCTCGCAATACTCGTCGAAAGGAATCTTGCGGCCGTCGGCCAGACAAACAAACCGTTCGCTGGCGGCGATGTAAAGGCTGACGCCTTGCGCCACCGGCTTCTGAATGACCGAAGGCGGCTTCGGCGGCGACTTCTTTGACGGTGCTGGTTTCTGAATGTTGGCGGGATGGCCGTCGAACTCGGCGTCTTCCAGGGCGCTCGCGCCGGAGTAGTCAAAAATGGAGAAGAACCGCTTGTCTATGTCCTCGCACAGCCGGGTGCCGCGCCCTTTCATCTGTTTGTAGAGGATGGAACTCTTGATCGGGCGTGCGAACACGATCACTTTGACATCGGGCGCGTCGAAGCCTGTGGACAGGAGGTCCACCGTGACGGCAACGCGCGGCTTGGCGCGACCCACTTCCTGGAAGTTGCGTTCCAACTGGTGCGAGTTACGCTCCGAGCGGGTGATGCGTGCGGCGTAATCGTTGTCGCCGGAGATGCGCCGCAGTTCCTGCGCGAAGAAGGCCGCATGGGTATCGTCCACGCAGAAGACAATGACCTTTTCATTCAGCAGACCATGCTGGCCAAGCTGAGCGTGCAAGTCTTCGGCGATGAACTTTGTCCGGTCCGGCAGGCGGATTTCGCGCTCGAAATTGGCAGTAGTATATTGGCGCCCGTCCGACCCGGTGAACCCGTCGGCGTCCAGGTTGGTGATGCGTTGCTCCAGCAGATAGGGAACTAGATAGCCGTCTTCAATGGCTTGCTTGAGCGTGTAGGTGTAGGCGGGATCCCCAAAATAGGTGTAGGTGTCCCGGCGACCTTCTTCCGGCGTGAGTTCGCGGCCATCAACCTCGGCGATTTCGCGCGGCGTGGCCGTCAGACCCAATTGAAATGCTTGGGCGAAATATTCCAACATCCCGAACCAGTCGCCGAAACCGGAGCGATGGCATTCGTCCACGACGATGAGATCAAAGAAGTCCGGCTCGAAATGCTCAAAAATCTTTTTGCCATCGAGTTCTTCATCGAGGTTCTGGTAATTGGCGAAGTAGATTTGCCCGACACGGTGTTTGCCCTGCGCAACGAGGTCTTTGTCAATAACCAGCCGTGATGCCGACGGGAACGCGCTGAAGGCGCGGTAAGCCTGGTCCTGGAGGTTGTTGCGGTCGGTCAGAAAAAGAATGCGGTTATTGCGAAGGACATTGCCCTGGATGAGCTTCCAAATCAGTTGGAAAACCGTGAACGTCTTGCCGGTGCCGGTGGCCATCAACAACAGGACACGGGTGATGCCGCGCGCAAAACGCAGCATCGTTTCGAAGATGGCCATTTCCTGGAAGGGGCGGACCTCCTTTCTCGTGATCTGATCAATGTGCCAGGGCGAGGAGAAAGCAGACTGCCACCGTGCCCAGTCAATCGTGTAGCCGAGGCGCTGGAGAATGTCGCCGGGAGTCGGTGGCGTGGGCGAGGTGGTGTGCTCGCCTGCCTGACGATCCACCAAAATGTATTCGCGTCCATTGGAGGCAATGGTGAAGCGAAGCCCGAGACGTTCGGCATACCGCTGACCTTGTTGGATGCCGTCCGCCGCCGGCTCGGCCTCGCCCTTGGCTTCGAGCACTGCGAGCGGGATCTGGCCGAAACGTAGGAGATGATCGAGGACCAACTCCTGATTGGAGTCATACATCGAACCGCCGGAGATGTTGACACGTCCCGGGCCAAGGCGAAGATGACGATCCCAAGACCAGCCAGCGGCCTGAAGCGCCGGCTCAATCAACTGCCTGCATGTCTCGCTTTCGTTCATCATTAAGGTCACGTATCTCGTTCTTTGCTGAGGGCAGTATTACACCGCGCGGTCGGGAATACTTGGACAAGGACGTCCGCGGACGTCTGGCAATCCGTGACTCACAAGTCGCGAATGTGAGGATGAGTGAAATCAGATGAGGCGGAAAGCGGAAATGGGAAATAAAGACCACAGGACGACGGACCACGAGACAAAAGCTGAAACGCTGCCCGGTGAAGTAAGCAGAAGACTTCACGGGCCAAGGAAAGCTGAAAGGTGGAGGGCAGAAGATGGAAGATTGAAAATGGAAGATGGGGGAGCGGAAATTGAGAAAGCAGACAGCAAAAATGGCGAACGTGATGCGTGAGGCGGAAAGGATTGGGGTTCATGCGGCGGCGCGGAGTGGGAGTTGGGGAAAAGCTGAAAGCTGAAATTTTGAAAGCTGAAATTCTACGGGGAAGTCGCTGAGGGGCTGAGCGGGCCGGGAGCAGGATCAGGATCAAGATTTTGATGGGGGTCGGCATAACGGTGGGCCAAGGTGTCGGTGGTTTGGTGGAGGCGGGCGGAAGCTGCAATGGGAAGATCCAACGGGAAACAGCAAACACCAAAGGCCAAGGAACGTCCTTCCCAGCGGCGGGCGAATCCGGTGTGATGATGCGCAAAGTATATAAACCCCGTAGTGGTGACAGAACTGATGTCACTCGCAAGGAACGACGTACCGTGGTTGAAACGAGGCAATCAACGTGCCGCTGTAGCCCGGGCACTGCGCAGGCCCATGACCGGCACCGAGATTTGCACCACCGCCCGCGCCATCAATCCGCACATTCAGTTGCGCGACGTCTGGCATCTATTGCAGCAGATGCAGGAACGCGAACTGGTTTATTGCATCAACCCCCGTCTCGTCACTGGCCGGCTCTACACCCTGACTGAGCGCGGTCGGGATGAAGTCCATGCGGCTTTTGGCATCGTCGTCCCGAACCCCCCCGCGAACCTTGACTGGCGCAAATACTCCTGGGTGGTGCGCGCCAGGATCCGTCGGTTGACCCTCACCGCCGTGGGACACTTGGAAGCCCGCAACCATGCCCCGCAGACCGCCACCGCGATTCGGAAACACCTGCGAACAGATCACGCCGTGGGTTTGAATCCAGTCATCCGCGCCGTCAAGGAGCTGGTAAAGCTGGGATTGGTCCAGCCAGCCGGCGTGACCGAGGCCCGGGCCTGTAAGCTCTATCGGCTCACGGGCATGGGTCGCCGGATTCTCGACCAACTGAACCGTTGATCACCGACACGCTTAAATACTCGCGGCGCGTTACAACCCGGGGTGCTCCAATGACCAGTGACATTCATCAGTTGATAGCGACGATCCATCCGGAGGTGTTCTGCGCACCGGCAGGCAGACGCGCGGTAAAACGAATTCTAAACGCCGCCAAAGCCAACGGCAGCCTGCCCGACTACGCCCGTGCCGCGAGCAAAGCCATTCCGGTCGAGCGGAATCATCTCCCCGTCGAGGAACTGGAACAGGAGAACCCCTTTCGCCTGCCCGGTTTCAAGAGTCCGACCGAGCGGCACACGCTGAGTTATGACGCCTTCGACGAGAGCCTCGAAGCTTTCTATTTTCGGCTGTTGGATGATTTGACCGCCGACGGCTGGACGGTCAGCAAACTCGCCGACACTTTTGCCGCGACACCCGCGTCGGGCTTGTTCTCCGACCTGACCCGCCGCGAAACCCAGGTCCAGCGGGAAGCGATGAAGCTGTTGCGCGAGGCGCACGCACTGGTTCGCGAGCTCCTGCGGGATGCGGCCCTGCAAAAAGCAGCCGCGAGGCCCTCGGCCCCGGACAAAACCGGTGACCGAACCGACCAGCCCATCGAACGAAGTTGGCTGAAGTCGAGAATTGAATCCTTGAAGTTATATGCCCGCTGGTTGGGGCCGTATCTGCGTCAGGCGCGACAGACGCGGCAAAGCGACAATGGCGGCCCGGCCCTGGTCAATCTGTTCAACACGGCGACGGCGGAAGTGACTTTGTTGGCGCAGCAGGACTATGCAGTAGCCGAGGACGTGGCGCGGGGCGAGTTGCCCAGGATGTTTTTGAACGCCAAGCACCGGGAGTTTTTTTCCGTGCTGATCATCGAGTTGAAATTGCGGGCCGCCCCGGAACGCAACCCGCCGGGCGCTTATGGCTATCGCGGGCGGCTTGAACTGACGTTGACGAGCTATGCGTTGAACGGGGAGGAACTGGCCGGGCTGCGGCGCGAACTGGATCGGGAGAACCTTGGGGAACTCGTCCATGCCCTGGGTGAAAGCAGTGCCACGGTGCTGCAGCAACTGGTCGCGGAGATGGATTCACTTCTGGTCGAACCCCGGCCGGCTGGCACCGGCGCCACTGATACCAATCCCTTCAGCGCCCTGTTTGATTTCTCCGGCTGGTTTGGTGAGGGTGAAGCCCGAACCCCAGACGCCCCTGCCATCGTCACGCTACGGCCAGACTCCGAAATCGAGCAAGTCATCCGCTCCCAGGCGCTGCTGGAGGCCCGCCGGTGCTGCCTGGAGTTTTACCGCCACTGCAAGCAGGCTTTCGGGATGGCGTGTTTTTAATGGTCTCGCCGGCGGGGTTTAATTCTTGCGTGCTCCCGATCACGGATGGGATACCGGCCGGGCCCGAGGCCGGCACGCTTACTTCCGGTTGTTGAGGCCCAGCTTGACGCCGACCAGTTCGATGCCTTGATCGAGGCCGAGGTTGCGCGAGTATTGCTTTTCCTCGGGATTGTTCCAGTGCTCGTGAACGCCCAGGCTTGGCAATCGCCGGGTCGCCGCGGCGTGGTCCGGATCATAGAACGTTCCGGAAGGCGGGTCGGGTGCCAGCGCGGCTTCGTGCAGGTAATCGTCCACGCCACCCTTGCGCGGAAATTCGGTCCCTTCGCTCCAGAGAAAATCGAAGCCGACCGAATCAATCGCCACCGGGTCCTGCGACGCCAGGAGACTGCACGGCCATTGACCATTGAAGGGGGTCGCATTCATCCGCTGGGGCGCCGGGTCGCGGGGATGCACCCCGGAGAACAAACCGTCCACCAGATACAGCACGGTCTTGCCGCCGAAATGCGCGTGCCCCATCAAATCCACCAACGGGCGGTAGATGGCCGTGTCCTTGGAGAAACAGTTGGGATGGATGTCGTAGTAGTTTTCCTGGACCGGCCACCGGACCAGCGAGCCGTAATGGTTCTTGGCGCACAGCGTGACCCCGCCCGCCGTGTGCGCCTTCAAATTGGCGAAGTTGATCAGGTATTCGGCGTCCGCAAAGCACGTGGGCAGGTAATCCGGGGCCTTGCCCTGCGGCCGGCTGCTCCAATGGATCGGCTGGCTGGAGGTCTTCACCTTTTGGCGATCGAACTTCCCCGCGTAATCCTCGTAGCGCACTTCCGGAAACGGCCGGTGCAGAAGTTCATGGTATTCGTTGACCAGGCAGGCGAGCGTGTCGCAAACCGTGATGTCCGCCGGACGCACGCCCACACTGACCAACTGGCGCAGCAAGGCCAGAATCATCTGGGGGGCGGTGTTCATGTAATCATGCCGCCGGATGAAGGTGTAAGTGTCCAGGCTGACATGACCTTCGCGGTAGATCAGCCCCACCCAGTTCGGCTTGATGGCCACGGACTCGCCAGCCTGGTAGCCCACCTCACCCTTGCCGCGTGCCTGGTTTAAGTGCCGGAAAAGTCTCCGCCACGCTCCGGCCACCGCCGGTTCGCCGGTCAATTCGCAGATGGCCCGGGCCAGCAGGGCGTCCACGCGCTCCTGTTTCACGCGTTGGCCCTCCCACCAGTGACCATCCCCCGGGCCCTTCCAATCGGTCACCTCGGGATCATGCGCCCAAACGACCCGCCCCGGGTGGAGGCCCTTCGCCTCGCCAAGGGGCTTGAGGCGGCCGGCGGCGTTGGCGGCCCGGACAGTATGGAGGTAGGCCGCGCAGCCGCCGGCCAGGACCAGCGATTGTCGCAAGAAGGTGCGCCGATCCAGTCCCCGAAGGTTGGTGGCAGCAAGGGGGTGAATCCCGGTCCCAGTGAGCGGAGCAGACTTGGTTTTCATGACGTGAGTGGCGCGAAACCTCGCGGTGGTGTCGGACCACAAATAAGCTAGGCTGAAATGACCTCAGAGCAACATGTTATTTGCAACTCCGGCGATCCAAAGTCTGCCGCACCATCGCGGGAGGCGCCGGAGGAAGGAGTGATTGTCGCCACCGCAGTCCGCGCCCAAAAGAGCGTTGACGCCAGGCGCCCGAAATGAAACATGAGCGGCGATCGCGGCGTTACTATGAAAGCCATCATCTTTGACATGGACGGAGTGTTGACGGACTCCGAACCGCTCATCAACGCGGCGGCGGTGGCCATGTTCCGGGAACGGGGGCTGGTCGTGCCGCCGGAGGATTTTCTTCCGTTTGTTGGCACCGGTGAGAACCGTTATATCGAGGGCGTGGCGGAGAAACACCACTTCCCGCTCGACCTCGCCCAAGCCAAAAAGCGCACCTACGAAATCTACCTGGAGCTGGTGCCGCACCAGTTACGGGCGTTTCCCGGGGCGACGGACCTGGTGCGCGACTGTCAGCGAGCCGGATTGAAAATCGCCGTGGCCTCCAGCGCCGACCGGATCAAGATCGAAGCGAACCTCCGGCAGATTGGTCTGCCGCCCGAAGCTTGGGACACCATCGTCTCGGCCGAAGATGCCACGCACAAGAAACCGGCGCCGGACCTGTTCCTCGCCGCGGCCCGCAAGCTGGGGTTGACGCCCACCGAGTGCGTGGTGATCGAAGACGCCGTGAACGGCATCCAGGCGGCGAAAGCCGCCGGCATGCGGTGCGTGGCCGTGGCCCAGACGTTTTCGGCGGACCAGTTGGGGGCGGCGGATCTGGTGCGGCCGGACATTGCCCGCGTAACCCTGCCGGACCTGCTGAGCCACCCGGTTTGAGGCAAGGGAGGTGTGGCAGGGCGTTGGGGTTTCCGAACGCATCGTGCGCCAGCCTTTTAAGCCGGGGGCGGTGAATTAAGGATGGCCCGCCAAAAACCCACCGCCACCCGGAAGGAATTCCTCGCCGCCTTGCGCGCAGTGCGCTCGCTGCGATTCTCCTTTTTGGCTACCGCTTCTGGCCCGGAGTGGCGTTGGGCGCGGTTTTGTTTTCGTTCACCAATGGCATGCCGCTGGGGTTTTTCACGCTCGGCACGGCGATTGGCAACACGCTGGGAGCCATCGTTTGTGCGTTCCTGCTGCGGAAGTTTGTGGCGTTCGACAACGCCATGGAGCGCACATGCGACGTGACGGGGTATGTGGCGTTTGCCTGTTTCCTGGGGACCACGGTGAACGCCGCCTTCAACGTGGTCGGGCTGGCCTACGGGGGCTCGGCATCTTGGGAAGCATTGTTCCCCACGCTGCTGGAATGGTGGGTGCCAAATGCCCTCGCGGGCCTGGTGGTGGCCCCGGTCATTCTCGCGTGGGCCACGCCTTCCAAAATCCGCTGGAACTCCCAGTTGATCGCGGAAGCCGCCGCGTGTGCGCTGGGACTTGGAGGAATACTGTGGTCTCGACACGCTTGGCATGATTCAAATCGTGGGCCAGTTTAGGCGCTTCACCGCGTAACCGCTCCACCAGCCGATACCTAAAAGAAAGCCCGCCCAATGGACGAGCCTTCTGTGAACCTCACGCCGCCAATTTCCGCAGCCTGCGCTCCGGTGCCGTGGCTGAGGTGGCGAACCGGGCGCGACCGGTGGCCCAGGTGCGCAGGGCACTGATCTGCTCAGCCATCGTCTTCGACAGCGGGACGAAGTCGGTCAGCACGCGGGCGATGTCGAGGTCCGTGGGTTCCGTGTCCCGGTCGAAAGCGTCATACAACGATTCCACGAACACGGCTTCGATCTCACTGCCGGTGAGTCCTTCGCTGGCCCGGGCGAGTTGCAGGGTGTCGAAGTCGGACGGGTTGCGCCCGTGCTTGCGGATCTGGATGGTCCAGATCGCCTGGCGTTCGTCCACATTGGGCAGGTCCACGAAGAACATGGAATCCCAGCGGCCCGCCCGGAGCAATTCCGGGGGCAACTGCGAAACGTCATTGGCCGTGGCCACCACGAAAACCGGCGCCGTCTTTTCGCTCATCCAACTCAGGAGCGATCCCAGCACCCGTGCCGAGGTGCCGCCATCGGTTGATCCTGACGACTTGCTCCCGGCCAAACCCTTCTCGACCTCGTCCAGCCACAGGCAGCACGGGGCAATCGCCTCCGCCGTCTGGATGACCGACCGCAGGTTTGCCTCACTGGCCCCGACAAGCCCGCCATACAATCGGCCGGCGTCCAGCTTCAGCAACGGCACGCCGAACACCTGCGCCGTCACTTTCGCGGACAACGATTTGCCGGTGCCGGCGAGGCCAATAATGAGGAGGCCCCTGGCCGGCGGCAGACCGTAATCCACCGCCCGCTGAGTGAACGCATTGCGGCGTTTCAGCAGCCAGTCTTTCATCACGTCCAAGCCGCCGATGGAGTCGAGCGACTCACGGGTTTCGATGATTTCCAACAGGCCGGATTTCTTCACCGCCTGCGCTTTCTCCCGGGCGACCACAGATGGTTCAATGGTCCGCGTCTGAACGAAGGACAAGGCGAAGGCGTTCTCCGCTTCGATGGTGGTGAGCCCGGAGGCGGCATCAATCGCCTTGTCCTGGTGTTCAACCGCCAGGTTCTTGAGGCCGGCGGATTCGAGGATGCCGCTGAGCACCCCGCGCAACGCTTCCTTCCCGGGCAGCGTGAACTCGACCACGGTGATTTCCCGTTCCAGTTCGGGCGGCAACACCAGCCGGCAGCCGATAATGATGAGCGGCTTCTGTTTGGTCTTGGCCTCCAGCAACACATCCTTGAGCTTGCGGACGATGATGGGATTCGGGTCTTGCAGGAACAGATGATAATCCTTCAATAGAAAGATCGTCCGTTCGGGCTGTTCACCGATGGCTTGCAACACTTCCAGTGGATCGTTGGCGTTGTGGGCCTGATTCGTCTTCGTGTTCACCAAGCCGTCCACGACGGACCAGTAACACAACTGGTATTGCTCATCGGTTTCGCGATCCCGGTTGAGATGATCGGTGACGGCTTTCAGTTCCGCCTCGACGCGTTGTTCTTCGGGTGAGACGAGGTAAAGGCCGGGATAGCCGGCTTGAAGGTAGTGAATGATGCGGGCGCCAAGCTCAGAGGGCGAACTTGCGATGTCCGAGGCGGGGCGCGGTTTGGATTTGTTTTTGGGCATGTGGTTTGATGAGGGGTTGAGGTTTGGGGTCGTTGTAGTTGTGGGTGGCGATGCAATGGCGATCCGCGATCCCGAGGTCTACCCAACGCGTGTGCTTGCACGCCCGCGAACCATCGGTGGCGACGCGGCGACACCACCCGTGACAATTGCACGATTTAGTTTCGTCGGCGTATTGGAGCGTCTGGTAGGAAACTTCCGGGTTGGAGTCCGAGCCGAACGTCCACACTTGGCGGACAGGTTGGTTCATCGGTTGAAGTATTGGTGTTCCCAGTTCAGGCAGGCTTGGCGGGAGGGATGGCTGAACATCAGCTTACCCTCCGGGCTTTTAACCTCCCACTGCTGGGCGGGGTTGTTGAATTCGATGCTGGAGGCCCGGACGATTTCCAGGGCGCCCAGCGACGACAGATCAATCGCCTCGGTGAACAGGCTGTGCCCGTTGCCGGCGGGATCGAACTTGAGGACGAGGGTGGTCATAGGTTCAAGGTTGGTCCGCGTAATCCCACGGCTGGATCGGCCGGGTGTCGCCCTGTCCCCGGAACGCCGCCCGGATGCCCCGCGGCAGGGTCAGCCAGGTGTGATACGCGAGGGTTTGATCGGTGAACGTAAGCACCCGGCCATCGGACAGATGGACGCGGGCGGTGGAGGGTTTGCGGGTTTTCATGGCGGTGTCGTGGGCATACGAACAGACGAACTTGGGCATGGTTCAATCGGTTGAAGGTTGAGGGTTGAGGGTTGGCTGCGAGGGCGATCTCGTCGTGCCTCACAGGATGGGTGCGTCCGCTGGGGTGGCAGTGCGTTTTAGCTTTTCCGGCGGAGGTGCCGTCCCAGTCGGCGGATGAAGTTCCACTTGCGGCGCAGGCGGATTCTGGAAAACCGCCGGGGCATCCGTCCCTTGTGTTTGAGAAAGAACATCGCGGTTTCGGCAAAATCCTCGTCGGCATTGGAGGCGGCATAGTCGGAGACGTGCGATTTCGGGTGATAAGAATCGGGCGTTCCAAACAACCGGCCGTAACCAAGCTGGCGGGCGAGCTTGAGGTTCTTGTCCAGCACCACATGCCCCAGTTCGTGCCGGATGACGTCCTTATGGCTGGGCCGGGTTTCACCGCGAGCCCAGTGATTCCACAATCCCAACAAGCTTACCCGGCCAACCCGGATCACGTTCCGAAACGGAAACCAATAACCAAACGCCGGTGTTACCAACGACGCTTTGAACCGGACCCGCTAGTAGCATGGTCGCCACAGACCGTGAAGCTTGAGTTCATTCAGAACGGTTTCGTAGAGGTCGTGCATAACTGTATTCGTCAGAGGAGTTCGATGTTGAGCGTCTGGCAGATGCTTGCGGCCAGGGACTCGGCGGTGTCATCGCCGGACTCCAGGAGACGACGGACCAGGACCGGGAGGGATTGCGGTGAGACCCGGCATTCCAGGCGCGGGCCGGAGATTTGGCCGCGGATGCCCGGCGGGGTCTGCACCCGGAAGCGGTCGCCCCGGGCGGGGACGAAACACACCTCCAGATGCGCGTCAATGCCCTGGTTCACCGCAGCGATGGCCGCGTGACGATCCCCGCCCACCAGGCTCATGGCGTATCCGCTCCGGGGCGCTGCGTGAGCGACGGCGCGGCCCAGACGATTCGTCCACCTCATCGAGAACGTCTTCATGCCCCGAGCCGTTGCTGGTTCTGCCGCCGCGTGTTCTGGTGAAACTCCGGCTTGCGTTGCTTCTCCGCCGTCAGCCCGAGGGCGGTTTCCAGGAACTTCGTCGCCTGGTCGCAGTCGGCCCCTTTGAAGCCAACGGCATCAATGGTGAGCTTGCCGTCCGGGTCGATGAGGATTTCGATGCTTTGTTTCATGCCGCACCTCCGAGCAGGACGAGTTTGATGTTGCCGTTGCGTTGCGACTGGCGCAGGACCGAGAAGCCTTTCTTGCGGGCCTCCGCCGTCGCCTTGTGGACCGCATACAACTGCAGCAGCTTGCCGAAATTGCTGCCGACCTCCTTTTCGACGTGGCCCTGCCACCAATCGGTGGTTAGCCCGTAGGTGCCGTCGGGTTGTTTGTTCACGGCGATGTCGTAGGGGCCGGCGAGTTGAATGACGAAGTCGCCGTGCCGCGTCTGTGCCGCGTAGCCCCGGGCATTGGCGTTCTGGAGCAGCGACAGGCTGAGTTCTTTGCACGCGGCTTCGAGGGCCGCGATGTCTTTGATCTGGGTTTTGATGGTGGTGAAGTGACTCATGGGTGAGTTGAGGGTTATGGGTTGAGGGTTGGGGGTTACGGGCGACAGGGCGTGTTCTCCACGGCATCGTGGTTGGCGTGTTGACCGCAACGAACGCAGACGTGCGTATGCGGACTGAACAAGTGTTCCCGCCCGGTGAGTTCATCAAGCGTGGTGGTGGTGGCGAACTCCGTGGCCGGGCCTTGAACGAACACCCGTTCGTTGGTGGAGCCGTTTTCCCAGCAGGGTTGGGCATCTACGTTTTCAAACCGTCCGTCCCGCAATGCCTTTCGGATTTCGCGGCGGGCGGCTTTCTCATTCTTCGCCTCGACGACAAAGTCCGCGAAGCAGGCAATGTCGTGGGCATAGGAACAGACGAACTTGGGCATGATTTATCCTGGGGTGAGGGTTGAGGATGAAACAACACGGGCGACCCAGTCCGTGAAGACCAGGCCGCCCGGTTGGGTTGGGGTTGAGGGTTAAGCGGCCAACTGGAACTTGCGCCGTCCCAATCCGCCGAAACGTTGCACGAGTTCGGTGGCATCCTGTTGGGCCAGTTGCCGGGCGGTATCCGCCAACTTCGCCAGACCGGATTCGAGCGTGGCCACCGCAGTTGCACCGCCCTGGCGATATTCCTCGGCCGTCCGGGTGAGCAGTTCGCGGCGCACCATCTCCAGTTGTTGTTCCATCTGCGTATCACCAACGAAGTTCATTTGTTTGAACTGGTCAATGAAGCGGATGAGCCGGTTCAGGGTTTTCTGATGCACGCCGGTTTCGCCCGTGCGGATGCTTTGCAGCATGTCGCCGCACAGTTGCGCGGTTTGCTCCCGGAGACTGGTCACGCAGTCGGCAACGAAGGATTCGGCCTGTTGCCGGATCTTTGCCGCCGCTTCCCGGGCCGCCTGTTGTCGCGCCGCGATCAGTTGTTCCTGATCGCCCAGGTTTAATAGGTCCAGCCCGAGCCGCTCCGGCACGGCAATCTGAAACAGTTGCGTGTCGAACCCGAACTTGCGTTCGAGTGCTGGCGTGGGCGGGAACGCCGCCTCAATCGCGGCGACCACCCGGGCCGGGTCATCCGACAGGTTGCCCGCCATCTCGCGCCATTCGACCAGCGCCGCGTCGCGGAGCTTGCCGTATTGCGACACGAACTGGTTCTTCGCCAGCCAGAACTCCGTCTCCAACGCCTGCAACTTCCCGGTCACTTCGCCCAACTTCGCGTTGGGAACGAAGTGCGCCAGGCCGTTGAGGAACGGAAACGTATTGGCTTCGACCAGACTGTGCGCCCGGCTTTCAACGAGGGCCAACGCCGCCGTGGCTTCCTTGGGGAGCAGTCGCTAGTGGCCGAGACTGATGAGCCGATCCGAGACCTTGTTCGGTTCGAGCCCAAGGTCTTCGGCCCGGAGTTTCTTGTGCGCCCGCCAGAAGCGGACGGACACATTGATGAGCACGCCTTCCCGCGTGAGGGATTGGAGTAGCGGGTTCATGGTTCAGGCGGGCATGCGTTGACGGAGGCGGTCCCACGTTTGCAGCAGCGCCCCAAGGCCGAGCACGGCGAGCAAGGCGACGATGAGTGGCGCGAGCTTGACCAGGATGCAAATGACCGCAGCGGCTGCGACGGCCACACCGCACGCGATGAGGACCTTCCTTAGCTTCTCACGGTCGAGATGCGCGAGCCGCGAGGTGATGCCACCTTTGATTCGTTTGGATAAACGCCGGACCTGCCGGCGCACCCTGGCGGTGAACCGGATGGCGGCGGGCGGAACATCCAACACCCGGCGCTTCCTGGCCGGGCGGGTTGGTTTACGACGAGCCGGCTTCTTGCGGGACACGGTGACTTTCGGCTGGGGCACTTGCGGCGCGCTGATCGGGAGGGCCAGGTCCGGGATATTGATGGGATTGAACGGAGGTTCTGTGTTCTTCATTGATTGCCTTTCTTGGTTTGAGCTTGGAAACGAAAAAGCCGGCGCCGCGCAAGGGCGACTCCGGCTTCGGATTGAGCCTGCGTCGGGTGACGCGGGGTTACTTCTTCTTTACGGGGCGGGACGAGCGAACCGTCTTCCGGGGTTTGGCTTTCCAGCACACGATGCCTTCGCCCGGTGGCGCCCACTGGCGGCGAAACTGGGGCCACGTCATGCGCTGCCGGCCGATGAAGGGCCAACCTTGGCCGGCGACGAAGACGAGCTTCGGACGACGACCGTAACCGTAGATCACCACCCAATGGTTGGTGTTAGGATCGCGGGTGGTGACGCAGGCCAGCACCGGGCGTCCGGCCTTGATGGCTACGGCGATGTCATCGAACGTGAGTTTGGTCTTTCGTGCCACGCCGATCCCCAGCGAACGCAAGGCCCGGGTGACCCGCATCGTGCCCGCCCCGATTTCCTGGCAGGGATCAACGGCGTTGTGAATCCGGTCGTAACCGATCGGCGGGCGCAGAAACTTCACGACCATGGCCGCGGCCACCGCCCCGCAGGCGTAGCTGTTGACCTGCCGATAGCCCGTGAGGTCCAACGTGACTTCGCCGGGGCGGCTGGCTTTCTGCAACGGCACCCGGACCGCGACATAGCCGGTGAAGTCACTGACGGTATCAACCAACTGCCCGGCTTGTTCCTTGAGGAGTTGAAGGGCGCGTTTCAAGCGAGTGAAGGGGTAGTGATTTACGATGAACAAGACAAGTCCGGGAGTCAGGCTCAACACCCGACTCCCAGACCGATCCTCAGATCGCCACCTTCTGCAAACCGCGTAGCGTGGCCCGCACGGATTCAACTTCCTTCGCGGATGCTTTCTTCTCCTTCTCCGCCGCCTTGAGCAGGTCCATCGTGGCGTTGAGGTCGAGCATCACATCGCGCAAGGCCGTCTTCACGGTTTCGATTTGCATGACGGCATTGGTGAGGGCCGAAGCCGCCGGGGCATTGCCCGGGTTGGTTTCCGGCTTGAGCGGCAGGTTGCCGCGGCGCGGCATTGTCAGGGGAGTTTGAGACATGTTATTCCTTGGTTCCGTCGGGGTTGATTCCGTTGCTGTGGCGGACGGTGGCGTCGCAGCAGCGGCCTCAGTGGGCTGAGGTGAATTGGTTGAAGCGGGCGCCGGAGCGGCGCTGGACGGTGAGGAGAGCAGTTTCACCACGCATTTGCGGCGGCCCTCGCTGAACAGCACGACGTCAATGGGCGTTTCCAGATTGATCTGGTGCAACCCGTAACGCAGCGCCTGCACCAGGAACTCGCGATTGATGCCGGCTTCAATGTCCGGGCCGGTCACAGCCACGCCCTCAATCCGCACCCGGGCCCACGCCGGATCGTTCCTGGACTGACCGGCGAGATGCAGTTCCCCGGCTTCCACGAACAGATGCACGGGCCGGTTGGTGACATCGCCGCCCGGTAATTGCTGGGCGACTTCCAATACCTGGGTCACGGCCTCGGCACTGAGCTTGAGCGTCGTGCCCTGGGCGCTGGGGGTCGGCACGGCTTGCTTCCAGTTGGGATAGTCGCCGGCGATCTTCCGCGTCGTGTAAGTCCAGCGCGGCGTTTGCAACTGCACCCAACCCAGTTCCTTATTCTTGGGATCATTCTGCACCACGAACTGACAGCCGTCTTCGGTGACGAAGCCATTCCACAGCAGGAATTTGCTGTTGGGAATGATGACGGATTGTTTCAGGTGGAAGCTGAACGAGTTCGCCGCGAACAAAATGCGGCCGTTGGTGCCGACGACGTAATGGCCCTTGGGATCCGTCACGTCCAGGCACGCCCCATTCAACACGGGCCGACTCGAATCGTCGCTGGCGCATTGCAAGGCTTCCTTTAACGTCGCGCCAAAGTCTGGATCGAGTGCCACGGATGGCGCGGTGACCTTTGGCGCCGGTGGCCACTCGTTGATTTCGTGACAACTGATGCGTTGTTCCACCGGGCTGTTCCCAATCTGATAACGCAGCCGGATCTTGTCTTTGCCGTCCGGGATCAGGGTGAGGGTCTCACTCGATCCTTTCGCGGTCTTGGTGAGGGAGTCAAAGGGCACGAGCACTTCCACCGGTTTGCCGGCTTGCGCGTCCTTCAACCGATAGGCGAGGTGGGCGTCAAGGTCCGTGCCTTCAATGGTGACGACACCTTGCGCGTCGCGTTGCACGCGGACGGATTGCAGCACCGGCAGGGAGCGGGATTTGGAGACGAGTTTGCTGAACCCGGGCAGGGCTTGTTTCAGTTCGGCCACGGGGAGGGTGATTTCTGGGGTCATGGATTTCCTTTCGTTGATGGATTGAAAAGCCAACCGCCCACGACCCGGCATGGATCATGGGCGGCGGGCGGGTTTGGTTGGGGTGGATTACTTGATGGTCTTGCCGACAGAGGGATGCCGATGGACTTCCGAGCGAATGAACGCTTTGAGTTGGCCTTCACACTTCAGATAGAAGTCGCCGCCAACCCGCGTGAACTTGTGCGCCCGGTGTTTCGCCATTGCGAGGGCGAACTCGCGGACCTGCTTGCGGTTGAGGAGGATCACTTTCGGCACGCTCATGCCGCTTCCGCCTCCTCGCCGGCCGGCTTGAACTTGAGTTGGGAGCGGACGCAATCGGTCGGTTCGACGTCATCGCGCTCACCGAGATACACCGGCTGATACAGGATGCCGGCATCCGTCGCATACAAGTAGCGCACTTCGACCACTTGGCGGACGACCGGGACTTCCTGGTTGGGCGGGATGGTGACGTTGCCGGCGAGCGCCCACCCGTCTTTGCCGAGCAGCCGGATCTCCACACTGCGCTGGGCGTTGACCTTGCTGACCACCGCCGACAGTGTGGCGTAGAACTTGTGCTTCACCTGCGGGCCACCGGAGTTGGGCCGACCGGGCGTGTAGGGCGCGTCCAATCGCTTGAACACGATGCCTTCCTTGCGACCGGCTTGCAGCGTGGCGTGCAGCCCGGACTTCTGCTCCGTCGTGTAGGCGGTTTCCGTAAACCGGATGACCCGCTGCTGCACGCTGGCCAGCAGGTTCATCAAGCCGACGAGGCGTTCACGGTAGCTCCAGCCCCGGATGTCTTGACCCTCCAGTTCCAACAGATCGAAGACGTGAAACATGTCACCGATGCTTTCGCCGTCCAGCACGCAATCGCCGGGGAACTTGTGGATCGCCTGGAACACCGGCTCCGGCAGGCCGACGATCAGGCCCTTCTTGTTGATGCCTTCGATGGCCGCGCCGTGCTTGCGAAGCAACAGCCGCCGCCCGTCGAACTTCTCCTGGGCACAATACGCCGCGTCCCGGAAGAATCGCGGCACGTCGGCTTCTTCGATGGGATTCAACAACTGCGGCAAATAGCCTGAAGGTTGTTTGTCGCCGTTGCTGCCAACGTAGGGCGTGCCATCGGCGCCGGGCGTGTAGCCCTTGGCCAGCTTCTCGCGCACCAATTTGTCGAAGATGCGCTTGGCGTCCTCGTAACTTACCGGGCTGCTGGTCTTCGTCCCGGTGTTCAAGGTGGCGCCGCGCCGGCCGTAAGCGAAGGTGACCGAGTAACGGCTGGCCTCCGCCGGTGTAAGGGCGCATTGATACACTTTGTCGGAAGAACCTTCGCGGTAATACAATGTGATGCTCTCAGATGGATCGACGGTGGTGATGTTCATGGTTTTGGTTTTATTGTTTGTTTGGAACTGGAAACGCGGGCGCACTGCCACGCCCGGCGGAGTTGGGAATGACGGAGGGCAGTAATTCCTTGTCTCGGATACTTCGGATAGGGATTGCTCACTCGGTTCTGTGGAACGAACCGGGAAGTGGTTTGCTGTCCTGGCTGGTGCGAGTGGGATACTACTATCCGAAGTATCCGGCCTCCGGTTGCCGGAGTGTCAGACGCTGAAATAGCCGGCCTCGCGCAGACTGAACCACGCCTTGGCCCGGTCGGGGGCGACTTCGCACATGATGACGTGATCCAGCACCTCGATCTTGAGTAGTTGACCAGCCCGGATCAGATCCCGCGTCACCTTGATGTCGGCCTCGCTCGGCGTGGGATCGCCGCTGGGGTGGTTGTGGATCAGGATGCAGGCGCTGCCCGAAACGCCGATGACGGGCTTGAACACCTCGCGGGGTTCCACCGGGCAGGTATGCAGGCTGCCCAGCGCCACCAGGTTGTGGCCGATGATGCGCCGCCGCGTGTTCACCACGAGCACGACCAGCGCCTCCTTGGCCGGATCGAACCAGCCGGCCTGGGGAATGTTGTGGCGCCAGTAGGCGGCGACGATGTCGGGAGTATCCGCGACCTCGCTCATCGGCTGGCATTCGCGGACATGCAGGACTTTGAATTCGTGTGGGGTGTAGAGTTTCACAGTTGCTAAAGCCAAAGGGCCGGACACGCACACTGGCGCATCCGGCCCGGTGGGGGTTGTTGGTTGGGGGTTAGTAGAAGGCCGGTTCGGATAGTTGCAGTTCGCTGACTATTTCCTCCGGCGTGACCCGATGTTTGAGACAGGCGTTGACGATGATGCCCTCGACCGATCCCTCGCTTCCCAAATAGGTGAGGGTGGCCATGAATTCATCTTGCGCCACGCCGAGCTGTTCACACTGCTGGGCGATGTCCTGGAGGGCGTCATCGGCCCGCATCCAATCCGGGAGTTCCAACTGGTGCGTTGATCCCCGGCCGACGTCCCATGGGATCCCCAGCCGGCGTTCTGCCGGTTTCACTTCGATCACGTTCTGACGCCATGCTTCCGGGAAGGTCACGACGACCGGTTCGCCCATTTCAAACCGGGCCAGTTCATCGTGCATCGCGACCGGCACGCGGGCCGCGAGGTCCGGCGCAATCGCCCAGAACCGGTTCAGGTCCGGCGTGAAACAATTCCCCGCCAGATAAAACCGGGCGTGAAGTTCGTGCCGCTCCGCATCCATCCGTCCCACTGTGAGATGCAGGCCGTCCTGATTCCGTTCGTTCGCTTCATCAGTGCCCGACTGGAATGCGCTGGCCTGGCAATGATGATGCACCGTGCCGAAGTAGAACCAGTCCGCCGAGGGTTCGGCCTCCCAGGAAGCAAAGCGCGCGATCGCCTGTTCCGGGGTTTCCGGCGTGGCGATCTCACGGGCGCTCAGACCGGTGCGGGCTTCCTGCGGAAAGGCCCACGCGCCCCAGCGTCCGAGTTGGGGGTTCACATACAGGCGCACCTGGCTTTCACTGGCCATCTCCTCATACGTCCACCGGAAGAAGGCCAACACCTGCTGCCACATCGCGGGGGAGAACTTCGGGCCGATGTAGTCCAGCGTGCCGGTGCCCGTTTTCACTTCATACTCGATCTGGCAGTGTAACAGTCCCGGGACGGCCTTGGTTTGGCTGAGTCCGCCGGGAGCGAGTTGGGTCAGTTTCATGGTTGGCCTTTCTTCATAGTTCGGCGGCGAGTTCCGGATGCCGCTCCCGCACGAAGGCGAGCACGGCAGTCCGGATGTCTTCCTTGGAGTAGTCGGTTTCACGGTCCTCGGAACCGGTGGAGTCGTGGTCGTTGTAGTCGTAGTCGCCATAGTTATCGAGGTCCGGGTTGCATTGACTCCACGCATCGTCCTCAATCTTGTCCGCGAGGAGGTCCACGACCTCGTCCAGGCCGCCGCCCGACTCGATGGCGTCCTGCACGATTTCCAGCAGCGTTTCCGCCCCGACCTGGAACGTGTCGCGGCCCGAACGCGTCACGGAGTAATCCGCCCGGCCATTCTCGGTTTCGGAGAACTCGACCGTGATGTCGATGCCCGCGCCGGCGGACGTGGCGCGGGCGTTGGGCGCGGGGATTCGCTTGTTACAGGTCGTCTCCACCCAGTCCTTGAGTTGTTCGAAGGTGGCGCATTCACGTCCCGGTTGCTGGCGGGTCTGGGCCAGGATCAACCCGCGCACGATCGGATTGCGCGGGGCCAGGGCGAGCAGTTCGATGAAGGGAGGGCAAAAGACTTCCTCGATCTGGCACCGGCGGGCCGCCGTTAGCACCGGCACGTCCGCCGGCACATCCGGTTCGGTTTCAGTCAGGGTCGCAGTCATGGGGGTTTCCTTTCTATTTGTGGGTTTCAAGTTTGCTCAGGTTGGCGACCAGCTTGTAGGGCAGGACCGCCACGGTCTCCGCATCCAGGCGCGGGGCCTTCATATTCCAGAGCACATACAGATGCTCGGCCAGGGCCGCCGCCATCAGGTTGGCCGAGACCAATTGGCGGTTGCGGGTCTGCGCCGCGCCGGTGCAACCAATGGCCGCGGCGCGGGGATCCCCGCTGCGATCACTGGTGAGTTCCGGGTAATAAACCCGGGGATCGCGCCGCGTTCCCTGCCACGTCCGCCGGTAGTAATAGGCTTCGGAGGAATGAGTCTCGTTGGCGGCGATGATCGCCTGGCAGCCGCTTTCGTCGCAGACTTCCAAGACCTCCAGCCTGGTCCGATGATTATCCACCAGCCCAATCAGCCAGTCGGTGCGTTGAACCCGCAGTTTGCCCCGGGCAAACCATTCCGGCAGACAGTGGCAGTGGTAACGGGCCGCCAGCGCCTGGGCCTTGTTCTGGCCCACCTGCCGGGCCTCGAACATCTGGCGGTTCAGGTTTTTGGTTTCGAGTTGGTCCCCGTCGATCAATGTGATCTCGGCCGGGGACTTCAAGAGACAGAAGGAGGGGACGATGGCTGAGCCAACGCCCCCGCAACCGATGAGGTAGTTCATACTGTTTTTGTTTTGATGATTCCGGCCAGCAGCTTGCCGAGCCGGTTGGGCGGATTGGTTATTTGTTCGTAGCGGGCCAGCGCCCGCGTGATCAGGGTGAGCAGTTGAGTCTGCTCCTCCTCGTCGAGTAATTCCGCAAACTGATCGTCATCCAACAGCAGCGCCGCCATGATCGGGTCGGGCGGTTTGGTGAAGGGTGTGGCATCCGTCCGGCGCAACTCCTCCCAGCATTTGAGGAACCCGTCACGGGAGACATTCGCGTCACGCTCCGGACACGCCTTGAGTTTGGCCACCAGGGGCAACAGGAGTTCGGGTTTCATAAGATCACCCGATCGGTGATGGCGGTGGAAACCTTGTCGCAGAGGCTCGTCCAGTCCGCGACCGCGATGGGCAGCGTCTCAAACGTCTCGTTGGTGGGGCGGAACCGGAAGAACTGCTGGGATTGAGTCACCGTCCGCATCAGGTCAGCGTTCCACTTTGATTTGTGAAACTGCTCCAGGCTGGCCATGACGCATTCCTGGGCCGTGGCATATTGATCCTCGAACACGCCCGTGCAGAGCGTGCATTCGTCGTGCAGATTGGGGAGCGGCAGCCGGAAGGCGTTGTTCTCCGGGTTGAACGCAAACACCCAGTTGCCACCGACCAGCACGTCGTCGTCTGACAACTCCGTTCGCACCACAAACACCAGCCGGACTTCCCGGGGTGACTGCCAGACCAGCGGCATCTCCAGTTAGCTGGTCGAGGCGAACATGGGCAGCAGCACGCCGTTGATGACCCGGAACCGGGCCTTGAGCGGAATGCGATCAATCGGCACCGACCAGAGGGTGTCGCTCAGACCGACATTGGCGTGGGCCACGCCCCAGCCGGGAATCGCCAGGACGTTGCGGACCTGGCGCGTGACGTCGGCGGTCAGCGCATCGAGCACGTCGGCTTCCGCCTGCACGTCCCGTTCGCGAATGGTGCGCTCCGTGATCGTGCCGTTGTCGCGGATGATGATTTCGGTGGTTTCCATAATCAGGAAGCAGCCCGCCCCCAGGACGGGAGCGGGCTTGCACTTGAGCTTTTACGCCTTGGTGTTGGCCGCAGTCTCCAGACGCACGGTCGCGCCCTCCGGGATCACCGTCCGCCGGTCCTGCTCGATGCCATCCACGAGCGCCTTGGTGTTGTCGCCAAAACCCAGCGCCCCCTGGAATGAGTCGCTGTCCTGCAAGTCGCCAAAGGTAAATCCGCTTTCGACCTGCTTGGTGATGCTGTCCACGCCGTATTGCACTGTGATTTGCTTCATGTTGCCTTTCTTGGTTGTTGTTGATTTTCCTGCTGGGAGAGTTGGTCTCGTCAGTGTGCGCGTGACGCACAGACGCCCCCGGCGGGCGTTTCGACCTGAAGGGAAAAAGCCGGACGCAGCGAGGGGCCGCGTCCGGCCTTGGTCGGGGGTTGGGGATTCAATAGCCGATTTCGCAATGTTCGAGTTGACCGGCCCCGGCTTTGGCCAGCCCCTTGATCCGCTCCCGCGGCACTTCATAGTCCAGCAACAGCACCAGTCCGGGCCAGCGCCGGGACAGGGCTTGCAGCCGGCGCAGGTCGTGGGGATTGGTTTCGAACTGGCAGACGAAGCGGCGCGGCGAGAACTCCAGCGGCTCCCGATAGCGCGCCCGCAGGATGTTCGCCCACGCACTGTTTTGAAACCGTTCGACGCCGGCTTTCGGACCCAGGACCGTCAGGCGGTTGTGGCAGGTTGGGTTCATGGCTGCCACCGTTGGCATTCGCGGATGAATTCACAACTCAGGCAACCGAAGCCCGGTGAGGGCACGAAGTCCTGCCGGGCCACGCCTTCCTGATACGATTCGATGGATCGGAACAACCGCGTCACCTGTTGCTCCGTTGCGGGCGGCAGCGAGGTGATGATCGCCTTTGGCTTTTTGGTCCGGACCAGATGATGCAACTCCAGCCCGCCTTCCGGGTGACCGGTCGCATCGCGATACAGCAACGAATAAGCGGTGAGTTGCGTCCCATGAGTGTGAACGACCTGTTCCACGTCCGGCGTTTTGCCAGCGAGTTTGAAGTCCACAATCCGTCCGCCGGAGCGGACCAGATCAATGACTCCGATCAACGTCGGCAGGCCGTGCTTCGATAGGTCGGCGCTGGCCGACACTTCAACTGCTTCCGGGCGTTCGTCAGCCTTGATCGGCGTCTCGGTGAAGTGGTGTTCGAGCGCCCGCCAGGAGGACGAACGGTCGGCTTCTTCCTCGCCGTCCCACCGAATCTTGCTGTCGGCTTGCAGGGCTTTCCACTGGACCTGGAACAGCGTCTTGAACCGCTCGGTGACGAACGGTTCGCGACGCCAGCGGCTCATGTTCCACTGCTGCAAGACCGCGTGGACTGACGAGCCCGCGTGCATCGAAGGCGTGGGCGACTTCTTGATTTGTTTGATGTAGCGAAAGTAGAACTTCAGCCGGCACGAGTGCCACAGTCCTAGCCGCGAGGCCGAGACGGTTAGCTGAAGTTCTTCGATCCGATCTTTCGGCGGTGGTTTTTCTGGAGCCCGGGCCGATGGTTCGAGGACCGCAATCATGCCGCCCTCGCCGGTGTAGGGTGGTTGAATCGCCGGTTGCCCTGCTTCTGGCCGGTCTGTATGAGTAACTCGTCAATCAAGCCGCTCGCTTCGAGCTTGTTCAGGGCTTTGACGTTCTTGCCGAACCGATCTTGAGCGAGTTGTTCCACTGCGTTTTTGTCGAGCTTGTGTTCGTCCGTGAGCTTGAGGATCAAGTCGCGCTGCTTGTCACTGCACTGCCAGCGATCGTTGTTGCCGTTGCTCCGGGGCGTCGTGTGGCCGTTGCCATTCCGTGCCGCGGCTTCGGGCAGATAGCCAACCCGCTGCAACGCGGTATCCACGGCGGATTGCAGCAGACCATAGAGGCGGTCGCTTTCCGTCTGGACGGTGCTGAGGTCGGTGATCTCGGTGCGGAGCGTCACCATGAACTGGTGACTGCTGTAGTGCGGAAGACCAATCTTCTTCGAGTAGTTGCATTCGAGTGTGAGCATGGATGTTTCCTTTGTTGTGTTTTTGGTTGTGAGTTTTGGGATGAAAGCGAACCGCCCCGGCTTTTGAGGGCCGGGTGGTGGAGGTGTGATTTGGACTTACGCCGCCTGACGCGCCCAGCGGCACGCCAGTCTTTCGCGGCTGGCTTCCAGACCGTTCCGCCAGCCGGGGACAGTCTGCACTTCCCGCAGGATGTCTTCGCCGAGGCATTCGCGGATCAGCTTGGCGAGTTGGTTCTTTCGCGTCTGCAACGTCGAACGACTTAATTTCAGCGGGGCGACCAAGCGCGTCAGTTCGGAGCCGTCGGCCAGCGCACGGAGGATCGCCTTGGCGACGTCATCCAGCTTGTGCAGCAGACCTTGCCAGTCCAGCCGCCGGCCGGCTTCCACGGAGGGATCTTCCGCCCGGCTGTCGAGCACCTCGCTCAAGGTGAGGTCTTCGCCGTTCTCGGTCGGCACGGGTTCATCCAACGAGTAAACCCGGCAGCCGTTCAACTGGGCGGCGGGGTGTAACGGATCGTTCTTGCGGAACCCGGTGCTGCGCCGACCAGCGCGGAGATGCTTCAGCGTGTAGTAGGCAATGTTACCGGGACTGACTTCCTTGTCCCTTATTTCTGCGCTGCGCAGCAATCCGAGGGCGATAACCAAACCGTCCTGTAGGAGTTCCGAATCATCCTCGCCACCGGCACGAGGGATTGAGGAGCCAATGCCGGCCCGGAGACGCGGGGCGACTTCCTGGAGCATGTATTCTTCAGTCATGTGGAGCAGAACAACCAAGTCGGGAATGCAAAGAATGCGGCCTTGGTCGGCGCCGCAGGTTCTTCGGATGACTTGCGGCGGTCTGCCCCAGCCGGGCAGGCGCTGGGTCAAAGCTGTCGAGCGCCCGGAGGGAGGGGCGCTTGGTGCGGGTCGTCACGCGCTGGGCGGGCGGCATCGAGACTGAAAATGACGAAGCCCGACATCGGGGATGCCGGGCTTGGTGATCGCGACACGATGAACCTGGCGCGAAGGGGCGGAGGAGAATTACGCCGCAGGCCCGATGGTAAGCCAAGGACTCGGCACGGGTTGGGTCGAAGGACGCTCGCCGGGCGGGGAAGGGCGAACGTCGTTACGGCACCGGTCGCCATCGCCTGCAAAACAGACGACAACGACATGTTACTGTCATCTTCTTATAGCGCGGAAAAGAGGGCTGTTGCGGGCTGAAAAACCGCCAGGTAAGCCTAAATCGCTTTGCTATGAATCGCTATGCGACCCCTTGAATCATAGTGAGCCACTATGTAAAGTTGGGTCATATTGATTACGTTTTGATTACGTTGTGCGATTTTAGGCAGCCGGCGAAGAGCGGGAATAGCCTTTATTTACAAGGGTAAGACGAAGAATGGCGGAGAGAGGGGGATTCGAACCCCCGGTGGGGTATAAGCCCACTCACGCTTTCCAGGCGTGTGCGTTAAACCACTCTGCCATCTCTCCGACGGTTGCCTCCTAATCTGGCGTGCCCGCGTGCCACAGGCAATTCTTTTCCCATCAGCTGTCGGCGGTAGTTCAAAAGGAGATTTCTGCGCGAGTTCAAAAGGAGACAGGTTTCAGAGTGAGTATTTTCCGAGGATTTCGGGCCAACTGTTAATGGGTGGACCTGGGGGTTGGGTGACCACCCAGAACTGTCTGAGGG
>JACZKP010000087.1 GCA_014860005.1 Verrucomicrobiota bacterium
CCCTCAGACAGTTCTGGGTGGTCACCCAACCCCCAGGTCCACCCATTAACAGTTGGCCCGAAATCCTCGGAAAATACTCACTCTGAAACCTGTCTCCTTTTGAACTCGCGCAGAAATCTCCTTTTGAACTACCGCCGACAACTTTTCCTTACCTGCTTGCCGGAAATCCTCAACCGTGCGAAAATCGTTCCCGATGGCACATAACGAAAAAGATTCTGGTACCGGGTTGGTTCCCAGAGACTCTGTTTCTTTGCTTGCCGATCATTACGCATCGCTGCTTACAGGAACGGGAAATCCGTTTTTCGTGCGATGCGGGGGGGTACGATTTCGGGGTGCGATTTCCGAAATCTCAGAAGTGCCTCTGTAAGTGCCTGATGTTTAGGTGCGCCCGTAGCTCAGTTGGATAGAGCATCTGCCTTCTAAGCAGAGGGTCCCGCGTTCGAGTCGCGGCGGGCGCGCCAAATTTCTTAGGAAATTTGGCATTTCCCCGGGGCCGGCCCGTCCTTCCTCTGCTGAAAAAGCGGTCTGTAGTCCAATCTGTAGTCCAGTGCTGGTTCACTGGAAACCGCGAAGATACCCGTTTAGCGCCCTATAATCGGGAGAGACATGAGTCGTATTGAACGGGCCGAGGCAGCAAATTGCGAGCAACCGTGGACAAGTGAAAAGCGAACCAGCCCATCGCTCAGAAACGAAGACGCCAACGGCAGCAGAAGATTCGAGCAGATCGAGCCAGGCATCTACAGGAACTCGCGGAACGGAAAATATTTCGAGCGACCGCTCATAAACGGAAAACGCACGTGCCGTTCGCTTGGCGGGAAGAACCTCAAATTCGCCAAGGAGGAGTTTTATCGGCGGAGAGCGGCGGTTTCTGCCGGGAAAAATCCATACGCCGAGGTCCCATCCAAAGGCACGCAAGTTGAGGCAAAAACCGTTGGAGAGGTGATCCGGCGCTATCAGCAAGACAATTACTTGGACAGCAATCTTCTCTCTCGACCCGACGGAACGCGAGAGGACGAAGAGAGGCACTGTGCCATGCTGCTGAAATTCTGGGCGTTGGTTGCGGTTGCAGAAGTCAGCGACAGAGTCTGCGACGAGTATCGTGACTGGCGCATTCGACGCGTCAAACAAGGTGAAGGCTTGCGGGCGATTGACCGGGAACTCAACACATTGAACAACTCTTTCCGTTACGCCAAACGCCGCGATCTCGTGAAGGTGAACCCCGTCGCGGACCGGCCAAGATACCAGCCAAAGTCGCGGGTGAAACATTGCCGGGAATTCATGCCGGCCGATGCGGACGACCTTCACTCAATCGCTGAAGAGTTGTTCAAGAACCGGCACAGCCAAGTGCTGGGTTTCCAAATGCTGGCGGAAGCCTATTGCGGCCTCCGCGGGTGCGAGGTGCAGAAGTGGCGCGCGAACGCAGGCGCAGATGATCCTGGCTATGTGACGCCCGACGGAAAATCCATGCGAGTTTGGAGGTGCAAGAACCAGCATCTAAACAACCCTTACACCGCCGTGAACGCCGGCATGGCCGCCTTGTTGGAGGCACATCGAAAATGGAAAGCAAAGTATTATCCCGAGTCGGACTGGTTTTTTCCGGGCCACGAAAAGGATTTAAACAAACCCGTTTGTGAAAGCGCGCTTGCTCATGCACTGAGGCGCATCAGCAAAGACAGGCCGCGTAAAATTAAGCCACATGGGAATCGCGCCTTTTTCGTAACGGTCCGAAGATCGTGGGGCACGTTGGACAGCCAGATCGCCGTGGAAATCGGCCACAGTTCGGGTGGCAGCACACTTGAGAACGTGTATGGTGGCGTTCCACCGAACTGGTTGTCAGGCGAAGCGCCCAAGCTGAACTGGCTGCCCACACATCGAAAGCCCGCATGGGATGTGCTGAAGCTCGATTAGTCCGCAACTACTTGAGCAGAGCAGAATGTTGTTTCAGCCATCGCTCGGCCGTTTCGTAATCGGGGCAGACCCGTTCGACTTCCCGCCAAAACCGCGCTGAATGGTTCATCTCCCTCAAGTGTGACAATTCGTGCAAAATCAGGTAGTCGCGAACGAATGGCGGCGCTTGGATGAGCCGCCAGTTCAGCGAAATCGTGCCACGGCGCGAGCACGAGCCCCAGCGTGATCTCTGATTCCTCACCGTGACGCGGCGCACCGGCGATTGGTGCAGCGCAGCGAATTCCAAAACCCGCGGCGGCAGTTCCTTCGCGGCCAACCTCCGCAGAAGCTTTTCGATTACTGGACGCAAATCAGCCGCTGCGTGAGGCACTCTGACGACCTCCGTGCCGAATCGAATCATGCCGCTCTCACCGTTCACCCCGGCTTCAAGTTTCACAGGTTCGCCGCGAAAAAGGATCTCTGTTCCGACCAACCATTCTGCTGGCCGCTTCGGCTGCGTCGCCAAGCGTTGAAGTTGCCGATCAAGCCAAGCCCTGTTCCGTTCGACGAATCGTCGAGCTTCCGCTGCCGAACCCCCGCGAGGAATCGTCACTCGCGCCGAGCCATCCGGCCGCAGTCGAAGCACGTAACGACGCGCCCGCCGATTCCGGACCAGCACCATCGGAATCTGACGTCCGTTTGCCGACAGAATTCCATCCGCCGAGGAACGCTTGAACGGATTGAAAATGAACTCAAGCTGCACGACTGGAGTAAATGAAGCTGGCGTCGGTTGTGCAAGCAGTTCTCAGCACGCGGCATGCAGCAGGCTCAATAGCATTGAGCGACTTTTTGGGAGAGGCTGCAACTGCAAACTTATTCAGCGGAATCACTCACCAAAAAAGTATGAACCACGCGGCTTATGAAAGAAGAACGAAAAACTGACCCGGCATTTAAGATGGTTGGACCTAGCCTTGCGACAAAAGGAAATGGAACCCGCATTTTCGCAAAGCTGTTCTTGGATGGCAGGTGGACTTGGCGCACCACCAAAACCGATAAGCTGGAGCTGGCACGGAAATGGAAGGAAAACTGGGACGAGAACCGACGGATCCAAAAGCTGGTTCACGTCGCGGAGGACTCGCCCATGACGGCGTGCCTTCAGAACCAGAAAACTAACGGGAATGACAACACGCTCGGCTCAGAGCAGGAGAACAGTTCCAAACCGCCACCGCTCATTGTGGACCAGATTCTCGACAACTATGTAGCCGCCGGCCAACCGACGGTCAAAAAGCGAAAACTGAAACCCAAGTCGCCCACATCGATTCGCAACGAGCAGTATTCGCTCCATCCCCTTCGAATCTACTTCGGGCGCATGATCGGAGAGCGCCTTACCCTCGCAGACTGTGACGGCTATCACGCGTGGCGCAATCAGGGCGGCTACGTTTCAAAGTTCAGCTTGCGCGGCCACCAAATCGAGAAGCGAACCAGGGGCGGAAATCGTGTTGTGGACCTGAATCTGGTGGTCTTATCGAACGCGCTCGAACTCGCGATTCGGCAGGGATATTTGACGTCGAATCCGATCAAGGACCGCGGGCGGTATTCAGATGACGCTGATGTTCGGCACTGTCGCGAAGTGGCACCCACACCGCGTGGGTTGGTGTTGATTGTGGATTGGCTTGAGCGAAACGGGCTTCAACAAGAGGCTGATTTCACGCGGTATCTTGCGTACACCGGCCTGCGCCTGGGCGAAGGGCTGAACTCCCGCTGGCCGCAGGTGGATTGGAAGGATCAGCTACTTCACGTCAGGCGCTCCAAGAGAGGCGTTTCACCGTTTGTCCCCATCTTGCCCGAACTCGAGGGGCTGCTGCACCGCATGGAGAAGGAAGCAAAGGGCGAATTGATGTTTCCTTCGCCGTTCGATCGGACATTACCGCGAGATGGTTCCTCATACCGGCGACGTTTGACCCAAGCCGCAGCGACTTGTTGCCTGCCACATGTGACTCCGCAAGGGCTCCGTTCGTACTTCGTGACGCAAGCGCGACAATCGGGCCTCACCGATGCTGAAGTTGCTCAACTCATCGGTGACAAAACAGGGCCAGTGCTGATCAGTGAAGTGTATGGCGACGTTCGCCCGGATCACCTCCTCGCGGTGGCCCGGAAGATCAAACTAACAGCAGCAACTCGGTAAGTCCGGTGTCCTCGCCTATCGCAACACCTACATGTGTGCTCAGGAATTCGCACTCACGGGATGAATCAATCTTCCGGGCTCAGGGAGGAGCTGAGGCTTTTTTCTTCAGGAAATATCGTTGGCCATTTGCAGCGTTTTATGCAACGAACGGCGAACGAGCTATTATCACTCCGCAGCCCGTAATGTTCCGATTTGAAAGAACTCTTTCGCCGTTTTCGTTGTCGTCTCCGCCACTTCCGCAGTCGTTTTGCCGAGGCAGTCAGCGACCATCTGAAGAACAAAGGGCAGAAAGGCGGGTTCATTGCGACCATCTTTCGGTTTCTCTGGCATCGTTCGCGGAAGCAGGAATGGCGCGTCGGTTTCGATCATCAGCCGATCCAACGGGATCTCCTTCACCAATTCGCGCAGCTGCATTCCGCGGCGCTCGTCACAAATCCAACCGGTGATGCCGATGTGCAGCCCCAGGTCGAGATATGCCTTAGATTCTTCACGCGTCCCTGTAAAGCAGTGGATGACGGCTGGCACACTCTTCCGAGTTTGCTTGAGAATTTCGCTGAAGCGCTGTTGAGCGTCGCGTTCATGCAAGAAGAGTGGCATCTGCAATTCCTCGGCCAATGCTACTTGTGCCTCAAAGCATCTTTCCTGGTCCGGTCGGGGCGAGAAATCACGATTGAAATCCAGACCACACTCACCAATCGCCACGACCTCATCATGCACGGCCAGCCGCCGCAGTTCTGGGATTGTTTGTTCGTATCCGTATTACTAACCCCGTCTAGGCGCGAGGGCTGGAGGAGGGCAAGCTTGGGGAATGTCAGGATTTCTGCGCTGCCTTCCACGCCGTGGGGGTCAACTCCGCCACGCGGTTGATCGGCCATTGGCCCAGTCGGGGCA
>JACZKP010000088.1 GCA_014860005.1 Verrucomicrobiota bacterium
GCGTGCGCGCCGAGGCGTTGCGGAATTTGAAAGGCGGCCTGCGCGCCCTCTATCGCACCCTCGAACTGCCCGGCGCGAATCCGTTGAAGGACGCCCACGCCGCGCTGGACGCCGCCGTCCTCACCGCCTACGGCTTCAGCGTCAAAAAAGATTTGCTCGCCCAACTCCTCGCCCTGAACCAGCAAGTCGCCGCGAAGATTGAAAAGGGCGAACCCGTCACCGCCCCCGGCGTGCCCAAGAACTATCCCGACGCAAAGAACCTGGTGACGGCGGATTGTATCAAACCGGTGGAGGGCAACGCATGAACTCCGTCGTCTCAGAATCCCGAAGGGATTCCAGCCTTCAGCCCAGGGTTGCGAGGCACGAGCTACCCTGGGTCACGCGTTTTATTTTCCCACAACCCCAACGGGGTTGCATCACCTTCGCAACGGAACGATGCAACCCCGTTGGGGTTGATGATGATTTTGATTCGGATTCCCAGGGTAGTCGCTCCGCTCCAACCCTGGGCTGGATGCCTCTGCCCCGTTGGGGCAACCAGACCGCACCGCGCGCAACATGCGTCACGGCCCCCGGCGTGCCCAAGAATTATCCCGACGCGAAGAAGCTGGTGACGGAGGATTGCATAAGGCCAACTGAGCAATGAAGCCTCAAATAAAAATCGATAACGTCGTAGTTACGGTCTGGCGACATCTCTCGCGCCAGCGTGCAACAGGCTACAATGTCAAATATCACTGCGACCAGCCAGGTATGCGCGGCGGACATTTTATTCCCCGCCGGTTAGGCCCTTCAGGTGTTTCCCTTGACGTTAAGAGCCAACAATCCGGTTTCGAGCTATGGACCGAGGCCGAGAAACTGGAAGTGTGGCTTGCCGAACCACTCGGCTTGGAAGACATTGCGGTCATCAACACGACCGCACACTGCATCATTACAAAAGCGGGTGCGACCGTTGCCGCAGAAGTGAAGAGAAAGCCGCTCTCGGAGACGGAGTATCAGACCGTTCAGCAGGAGCGCCTTATTGCAACAATGTCCCAACAACGAGAAGCCCAAATTCTCGATCCTTCCAAGAACGTCCTGCGAATAAACAGCAAGAACGAACAAGTGTGGCGGTGCGAATCGCTCACCTCCTTTCCCCCAGTGACTATTCGCCGTGTTCGCTATGCGGACTTGGGAACGCCAGATAGGAATGAACGTACTGTCCACGGAAGAACGTCATATTATCTGGAAGTTTTTCTGACCGGACGAGTTCTCGTGTGCTGGACAGATGCGCCGGTCGAAGCGTCCACGGTCTTGGGTATTGACACGGTCGCGCAGACGATTCTCCTCACAACAGGCGACAGCATTCACTGCCGGATTACTGATCGAAAACCAACCGACAAGGAACAGGAATTCATTCAACAGGAGCGATTGATTGATTCGAATTACGCAAGACCCGCCAAATCAGGAAAGCCCAGTCCTGAGTTGGATGAAATGGAGCACTACGAATACATTTTAAAGGTCATCTCAAACACAGCGCAGGGCATGGAGCGCAGTCCGCGGGCATTCGCACATATGGGTGAGGAAGATTTACGAACACAATTTGTTGTCCAACTGAATGGTCACTACGAAGGGCAAGCCACAGGCGAGACGTTTAACTATGAGGGCAAAACTGACATTCTGGTTCGTTTAAAGGGGCGAAACATATTTATCGGCGAATGCAAAATCTGGACAGGTGCGGCAGGCTTCAGCGCTACGATTAACCAATTGCTCGGCTACACTGCTCGGTGCGACACGAAGACCGCCATCATCTTGTTTAACCGCAACAAAAGTACTACAGCTGTGCTTGCGCAGATTCCTAACCTGGTAAAGCAACACGCTCATTTCAAACGTGAGATAACAAGTTTCAAACACGAAACAGGTTTTCGATTTGCTTTGCAGCATCGTGACGACAAAAGCCACGAACTGACATTGACAGTGTTGGTTTTCGACGTGCCATCGTGAATTCTGGCGGCATCAATTTTACCGTGGCTGTCCGTTCCAAGGCATTGCCGAAACTGAAGAGCGGCCTGCGTGCCCTCTACCGCACCCTCGAATGGACTCGCTCGCGCCCGCTCGCTCGGCCCTCTCGGGCCTTTTGCTTCGCAAAATTCCTTTCGCCGTTTCCCCAAACGGCTCAAGTGCCCGGCGCGAATCCGTTGAAGGACGCCCACGCCGCGCTGGACGCCGCCGTCCTCACCGCCTACGGCTTCAGCGCCAAGAAGGATTTGCTCGCCCAACTCCTCGCCCTGGACCAGCAAGTCGCCGCGAACATTGAAAAGGCCGAACCCGTCACCGCCCCAGGCGTGCCGCTAAATTATCCCGACGCGAAGCAACTGGTGACGGAGGATTGTATCAAGCCTGTGGAAAGCAACGCATGAACGCACGCTGCCCAGAATCCCAACGGGATTCCGTCCTCCAGCCCAAGGTTGCCGAGTCGGCGAGGCTACCTTGGGTTGGTCGTCAAAATGGTTTCCTACCCCGAAGGGGTTGCGTCGCGCATTGGGCGGAAGATTGCCACAACCCCGTTGGGGTAGATGATCGTTTTGGTTCCGGTTCCCAGGGTAGCGCGGCGCCCAACCCTGGGCTGAACGCCGTTGCCCCGTTGGGGCAATCCAGACAACCCGCGCGTCCAACACCCGTGACCGCCCCCGGCGTGCCAAGGAATTATCCCGACGCAAAGAAACTCGTCACGGAAGATTGTATCAGGCCTGCATAACCATGAAAGATGAACGCGACGAAAAACTGACGGTCGAGGAAATCAAGGAGCGGTTGCGCTCGGGCTACCAGTTTTACCCCACACAGCCGGGGTTGAAAGAAGCGGCGCGGGAATTGATCCGGCCGCTGGTGGAAAGCCTGGAGGGCCGGGAGATCGTCTATGAGTGCCGCGGGCTCAAGTTGATGCGGGTGGACCAGTTGAAGACGGATGCCAATGGTTTCCGGGCCAGGGCCATCACGTTGCATGATTTGGGTTGCCGGATTCCGACGTTTGCGGAGCGGGTCGTCTTGGAAAAAACCTTCAACGGCCGGCGGCCCACCAAGGAGGAATGGCGGGCGGCGGTGAACACTTTGCCGCCGGACCCCAAACCGCTGGACTTTGGCGCGGATTGGGGCTGGCTGCGGTTGCGCGGTTCGGCGATTTCCATGAACATGATCACCGATTGTTTTTACCCCGATCCGGCGGTGGTGGCGGCCGTCAAAGCCGCCGTGGCGCAAGGCAACATTGGAGAGGTTTCGGCCATCCTGCGGCGCGCTGCCGGCGAGGAGTAGTGACGCCGCCGCAAAACGGTGACGAAGATTGCATCCACTGCGTATGAACGAATTCGATTGGAACTTCGACGCCGTGCCGGAACCGGAACTGGTCGCCTGTTGTTATTGGGAGTATGCGCGGGAGTCGGCCTTTATACGGGAAAAGTTGCTGGCCTATCGAAAAAAGTGGTGGTGTCCGGGCGGAGAGCTTAACGACGAGATTCGGAAGTTGTGGGACGATGTGGAAAGGATTCAGTCCATCGGGCACGCCGCCGCCGTGTTCATTCGCGGCTGCTGCTACGAGCCGGGGCAGCTTTGGCAGTCGGAGGACCGGGACAAACCCAATTATCGTCATCCGCATGCGCCGCCGTTGACCGGAAGTTTTCCAGCGCCGTGGCAATCACTCTCCGAAGCCGAGCGCAAGTTTCGCGCGCACATTCGAACGGACGTTGAACAATTTGGGATTGTTCCCATCAAGGTTTCGCATTGGGCGTGGGCAAAGGAAATCGCGCGCGAGTGCCAGCAGGCCACGGATGGGCGGCACGAACAACGAAGATCATGGGAGCGGAGGTATCTGGGTCGCGACAAAAAGGGGAACTTTTTTCAGAAGCCTAATGCACCTATCCCGCCCGAATTTACGGAACTTCGCCCTGGAATCCGGTGGGGATCGAAAGAAACTCTGTTGGTTGACATTGCTTGGGAATGTTTCACCAACGACGAAATCGCAACTTATTTCCGCAAATGGCTGAAACGGGTCCGGCCTCGCGACGTTACCAAACCGGACGACAAAGGCCACAAGCCCGGCGATTGGCGCGCCCATCTCACAAGGCTGGCCGTGATGAGGTTGCTGGCCCGCTTTACGCCGTTGGCTATTGTTGACCCGCGACGAGACAAATGCCCGGCGATTTGGAATACGAAACAGTTTTCCCGCCCGAAATGGCGCGACGTTACAAAATGGCATGACGCGCGGCGTGAAGCCGGAAAGCTGTTTCATTCGTTGTTTCCGTTTCTGCCCAAGGACGAGAAGCCGATGTCGTGGGAACGGCGAACACCCGGCAAATAACGCGGCATTTCCTGACTACCCGGCAAATGCCGTGGTGTTTGCCGGTCTTACCCCGATTCCTTTACCGCTGTTAGTGTGGCGGTGTGATTCTGATACCAGTCAATTCGAGCGCGATCCGCAAGGTGGGCTACAACGGCGCCACGCTGGCCGTTCTTTTTCACACCAGCGCCACACTTTACAAACATCCCGGTGTGCCACTTTCGGTTTATCTTGGCTTCATGGCTTCATCATCCATGGGCGCTTATTACAACCGCCACATTCGAGGGCGCTACAAATGAACGGCGCAACACCTCACCCTTACGTCTCCGCAATGAAATGTTTCTCCCATCCAACCCTCACCCGGCCTCTGGCCACCCTCTCCCGCTCCCGCAGGCGAGGGAATGCGTTGCAGGCGGAGAGGGTATTCTTCCCGTTGCCCCTTTCAAGAATCTGCGTCCATCGGTGTTCATCCGTGGTTTTCAATTCACCTCACCCAACCCTCTCCCCGTTCGAGGCGGAGAGGGTGTTCACTCCATGAGAAAGATGCGCGACGATTCAACCTGGAACCAACTCACGCCCGAACAGCGCGAGATGCTGGATAGCTGGTTGTTCGACGAAAACCTGGGTTACGCCAAAACGCTGGAACGGGTCCAGCAGGAGTTCGGCCTGCAAACCACCATCGCCAGCGTGGGCCGGTTTTATCGTCGCCGGGCGCGGGAACGGCAGATCGAGGAACTGGTGGAGGCGCAGGCGGCGGCCGATGAATTGAATGATCTGCCGGTCAGCGTGGCCGGCTTGCGGGAAGCGGCGGTCAAGCTGGTGGGCAAGGCCGTTCTGAAGCTCGCCAGCGAGAAACCGGCGGAGTTGGAACAGTTGGCGTCCTTTACCAAGCTGCTGCTGGCGAGCGAGGACAATGACATCCGGCGGGCGCGGCTGAAGCTGGCAGAAAAGTATTTCGATTATGAAGCCACTGCCGCGGCCCAGAAGGAGTGGCCGCAATTGCGGGCATATCTGGCCGTGATTGGCGATGACAGCAGCCTGAGCCATGACGAGAAGATGGAGCGGGTTCATGCCATTCTCTTTGGTTGGAAGCGAGACGGATGGGGCGTGGAGGGACCGGACGAAGCCACGAACGGGCATTGAATGAAACATTGTTCGCTTAAACTCGCATCTGTCCGCCTGGGTTCGCTTAACACGAGCGAAAACCCACTATGCGGATCTGACCCAAGTCCCACGGTAGGGATACACCCCATGGCGCAACGCCAGAAAAGGGCGCAGCCTGTGACTTCCGCGAAGACATCCAAATCGTTCAGGATTGTGGCTTGCGAGCCAGCGCGGATCTGAACCTGGCCGAAGCAAGAGCCAACTAAACAAGAATTACGATTGTGAAACAAACCACATTTCTCAGCGCACCTATTTGCTCCCCAAAGCTCGCTGACTACGGGGCCTGGTGCCTCCCGGTTTTGCAAAAAACAATGCTGGTGGGTGGTTTGATGCTGGTGGCCACCCTGTTGAATACTGCCCGGGCGGCCACGTTGCCGGGTGGGTATGCCGAATCATTGGTGGCCAACGGCCTGTCCAATCCCACCGCCATGGCCTTTGCCCCCGACGGGCGACTGTTTGTTTGTCAGCAAGGCGGCCAGTTGCGCGTGATCAAGAACGGCAGTTTGCTCGCGACGCCTTTCCTCACGGTCACGGTGAACAGCACGGGGGAGCGGGGTTTGCTGGGCATCGCGTTTGATCCCAACTTTGCGGTGAATCAGTACGTCTATGTTTATTACACCGCCACCAGCCCGGCGATTCACAATCGCGTCAGCCGCTTCATGGCCAACGGGGATGTCGCGGTTGCCGGCAGCGAAGTGGTGCTGCTGGATTTGAACAACCTCAGTGGCGCGTCGAATCATAACGGCGGCGCCATGCACTTTGGGAGCGATGGCCGGCTGTACATCGCGGTCGGCGATAACGCCAATTCCGCCAACGCCCAAACGCTCGGCAATCTGCTCGGCAAAATGCTGCGGCTCAATCCTGACGGCACGATTCCGACGAACAATCCCTTTTACAACACGGCGACGGGCGTGAACCGGGCGATCTGGGCGCTGGGACTGCGCAACCCGTTCACGTTTGCGGTGCAGCCCGGCACGGGCCGGATATTCATCAACGATGTTGGCCAGAATACCTGGGAAGAAATCAACGACGGCCTCGCCGGGGCGAACTATGGCTGGCCCAACTGCGAGGGTTATTGCAGCCCAACCAACCCGAACTACCGCGATCCGATCTTTCGTTATGCTCACGGCTCCGGCAGCAGTTCGGGCTACTGCATCGCTGGCGGTGCTTTCTACAATCCGGCCGCAGTCCAGTTTCCCAGCACGAATGTTGGGGTGTATTTCTTTGCGGACTACGTCAATGGCTGGATTCGGAGACTGCATCCGGCCCAAGGCAATCAAGTCACTGCTTTTGCCACCGGGATCAATGGGCCGGTGGACTTGAAAGTCGGCGCCGACGGACGGCTCTACTATTTGGCGCGCGGCAGCGGTGCGATATATGCGATCAGCTACATCGCAGGGCAATCCCCCCAAATCACGCAGCATCCAGTGGAGCAAACCGTCATGGTCGGAGAATCAGCAACCTTCACCGTGGCGGCCTCCGGTACTGCGCCGCTGGGCTATCGCTGGCAGCGCGGTGGCGCGTGGATTTCAGGAGCGACCTCCAATTCATACACACTCACATCCGCCATTGCCGCTGACGATGGCGCGGTGTTTCGCTGCGCGGTGACAAACGCGACCGGGGCCATCACCAGCAATCCGGCCTTGCTGCACGTCACCAGCGACAGCCAACCAACCGGCACGATCACCGCTCCCGCAAACGGCTTGCTGTACACTGCTGGTGAGACCATCCAGTATGCGGGGGCGGCCACCGATCCCGAGGATGGCGATCTGCCGGCCACGGCTTACAGTTGGACCATCGTATTTCATCACGATACCCACACCCATCCGTTTTTGGGACCGATTGGAGGGGTGACGAACGGGTCTTTTGTGATTCCGACCCAAGGCGAGACGGCGGCGAATGTTTGGTATCGCATTCACCTCGCGGTAACGGACTCGGGCGGCCAAGCTCATGCTGACTTCGTGGACGTGGTGCCGCGCACGACCGAAGTGTCATTAACCACCAGCCCGTCCGGCCTCCACCTCACGTTGGATGGGCAACCGCAGACGACGCCGGTTTCCGTATCCGGCGTGGTCGGGATGAGTCGCACGTTGGGGGCCAATTCTCCACAAATGCTCAACGGTGCCGAGTACACCTTCGCGTCGTGGTCGGATGGCGGCACCGCGACGCATGACGTGATCTGGCCTGCGACCGACACCACGTTCACTGCCACGTATCAACTCGTGCCCAGCGTTCTCATCGAAGTCTCGCCAGCCGGAAATGTCCATCTCACCGTGCGGGCGTCGGACGGAAAATCCTTGATGGTTCAATCTTCGACCAATTTGTACGACTGGAATGACCTGGGCACAGTGCTGATCCAGGGCGATTCGGCGGAGTTCGTACACCCGGACGCGGCGCAACACCGGTATCATTTCTATCGCGCAACCCTGTTCACGCCACCCGGTCCTGCGTCTGCGGTTCTAAACTCAAGTTTCCGAGAAGCAAACTGGTGAAAAATCGCCAGCCGCTGAGGCGCTTTTTCGGTTGAGGACCAGGCCGGATTCGTCCTCGCCGAGAAGCTCCAAAGGTGCGTGGTAGGGATACACCCCATAGCGCCAGGCCGGCCCGAGGCGTATCGTTCTCTTGTTAGAAAACCAAAAGCCGTGCAACCGAAACAAAAAAACATAATGAAGAGTCTCTATCCACTTGCGCTCCTGGCCGCCACGGGCGCGCTGCTACTTTCCAGCGCGCCGCTGCGCGCTTCCGAGGAGACGGACAACCGCATCGAGTCGGCCGTCCAAAAGTCCCACGTGTTCAAAACCTATCTCAAAGACGACACGATTAAAACCGAATCCAAGAACGGGGTGGTGACTCTGACCGGGACCGTCGCCGAAGCGTCCCACAAATCCCTGGCCCAAGACACTGTGGAAGGACTGCCGGGCGTCAAGAGCGTGGATAATCAATTGAAGGTAAAAAACGAAAGCCCCGCCGAACATTCGGATGGTTGGTTGAGCACGAAGGTAAAAACCACGCTCCTGTTCCATCGCAACGTGCGCGCCACCAAGACCGACGTGGAGGTGAAGGATGGAATCGTCACCTTGAGCGGTGAAGCCTCCAGCCTGGCCCAAAAGGAATTGACCACGGAATACGCCAGGGACGTCGAAGGGGTCAAGGAAGTGATAAACGAAATGAAGATAGCCAGGACTCCGACCCAGCCGGAGCAAACGATCGGCGAGAAGATTGATGACGCCTCCATCACGGCCCAGGTCAAATCGTCATTGCGGTCCCATTACTCAACCAGCGCGCTAAAGACCAGGGTGGAAACGATGGATGGCGTGGTGACGATCGGCGGAGTGGCCAAGAACCACGCCGAGAAGAGTCTGGTCACCAAGCTCATCAACGACATTGACGGGGTCACCAGCGTGGTCAACAACATGACCATTCCGACCGCGTCGTTGAACCCGATTTCGCCGCCGCAGAATCTGCGGATCGTTCATAACTGAAATTGAAATGACCGGTCTTTGCCCGCGGGTGCGGTAGCGCCCCGTCGGCATTGGCCACCAAGCCAAACCAAACTGAAAGGGATAATATGTTATACACAATTGCGGTAGTGCTGATCATTTTGTGGCTCCTGGGACTGGTGACCAGTACCGCGATGGGCGGCCTGATTCAAATCCTGTTGGTGATTGCGGTTGTCATGATTCTCATCAACTTCATCTCCGGCCGGCGGCGCACCTAAGCGGCAAGCAAACTCGCCGAGTGTCCCTCGGCATCAATCAACCACTCAAAACAATCCCGTTATGAATAGAATCATCTTCCTGACCCTGCTCGTGGGCGGGGTGGTGCTCATGATCTTTGGCATCAACGCCATGAACTCGTTCAGCTCTGACGTTTCCCGGTTCTTTACCGGATCGCCGACGGACAAGGCCGTCTGGATGCTCATCGGCGGCATCGTGGCCACCGGCGTGGGTCTGATGGGAACGTTGCGCGGTTCCAGCCGGGCTTGATTTCATCGTCGCTGCTCGCACCGCTGGCGAAAGGGGTGGCGACTCGAAACAGCGTTCGCACCGCAGGCGGCGTTGTCAGGAATAGCGGTCGCGATTTTTACAGCCAATGCGAAGTTGAAGCGTCACCAACATCATGAAGCCAAACCTGGAAGTTATCAAAAGGAACGGTCAATCAGTGACCAACGGTTCCCCCAAACCACCGCGACCCGCGGCCGGACCAGAGGCTGCTGCGAAAGTCGCTCTTCCGGGAAACCTTCGACGCTTAAAATGGAATGAACTGGTGTGTCGCGGCGATTTCGTCGCGGATGAGCGCCAGGGGTTTGAACCGTGGGAAGGACCGGCTGGGTTCCAAGCTGCCTCCTTTTTGAAACCGATTTACCGGTTGACGAAAGCCGTCCTGCCGCAGGACAAGAATTGAAATGAATGCACCAAGCGGCCCTGGCTCCGGAGTTGCCACTCCATGAACATATTGAAGTTCATTTGCCTGACCCTCCTCCAACTGGCCAAGCAGGCCGGCTTGATTCCCCAGATTCTCGTGCGAGCCATCAAACAAAGGCGGCAGCAGGCTGCTTTGAACGACCTCGAAATCGAACGGCTCGACCGGATCCGTAACCCGTCAAAGTACCGCGGCAAGGAACTTTGACGCTGCGGCTGGAGAACTGTCCGGATCGAAGCTCCTATCGCCAGGGACAGCGACCGAAACACTGAAAATGGTTCTTGGTGAGTCTGAGCGGGCGATTGGCAATGTGAACTACCCACAGCGGCAGGCTTGCCTGGGGCCGATCCTGCCCCCACCCGATCAAGTAATGTTCACACTCCCTTGGCAAGATTGCCTTTGCCGCTGCCGCACACTAGTCTCCGCGCACGATGGAATTCCTGCAAATCAAACCGTCCGCCAGGCGGAATGGCCACGGATTGTCCGCCAGGCCGTCCATTTCGTCAGCCAGGCAGCATCCAATCGGCATGAGTTTGTTTGCCCCAACCCGGCGCTTCAACGCGCAGCGACCGGAGATGATGGACCAACCCGGAGTTGATCCGGAGTTGGTGCGCGAAGAACTACGAGCCTTGGAACGCGCCAACCGGCGGCTCGGGGGACACCGGTTGATGCTGCATTACGTTGGCAAACTGCTTGGCACGGCGCGGCGGCCATCCGTGAGCATCCTCGATTTGGGCACGGGTAGCGCGGACATTCCCCGGGCCATCGTCGCCTGGGCCAGACGCGTGCGGCTTCCCGTAACGGTCGTGGCCGTGGACGCCAATCCGGTGGCGCTCGAGATCGCGCGCACGGCGTGCCGGGAGTGGCCGGAAATCCGGCTGGATGAGCACGACCTGCGCACCCTGCCCTACGCCCCGGAGAGCTTCGATCTCGTGCTCTGCTCGTTGGCGCTGCACCACTTTGGCAATGCGGAAGCCCAGGCCATTCTACAACGCATTCACACCCTGGCGCGGGTGGGCTGCGTCGTCAACGATCTGCGGCGCAACTGGCTCGCCATCGTTGCCGCAGAACTGGTGGCGCGCACCGTCCTTCGAAATCCAGTCACCCGCAATGACGTGCCCCAGTCCTGTCGCGCCGCCTTCACCGTGGGAGAACTCCGGGCGATGGCTGCGGGCGCGGGGATGCGCCGCTTTCAAATCCACCGGCATCACGGCTGTTTTCACATGGTGCTGGAAAGCCGAAAATGAACCGCCCACGCACCGGTAGTACGGCTTGAAGGACGAAGACCCGGGCAAATTGATGATCCGCTGAGGCACAATCGCCAGTGGATCAAGCCGCCGGCACTTTCCGGCATTTCAGCCACGTGTGGTATTGCCCCACTTGATCGCGCTGATCCACCACGGTGAGTCCGCTTTCGGCCAGGCAGTGCAACAGGTCCGAGGAATGATACATCTGGCTGTTGCCATTCGCGATGCAGGTGAAATAGAGCGACGTCTGTTGCAGGCAAAACGCGGCCGTCTCGTTCGGTTGCCGGTCCCAGAACAATTCCAGGATGTGCAAGGTAGTCCGCGCGTCCATTGCCTGGGCCGCGCGCTTGAGAATCGAGACAATCTGCGGCTCGGAGAAACAATCCAAAAACTGGCTCATCCAGATGGCGTCGTAACCGGCGGGCAGCAATTGCGACACGTCCAGCAGATCAATCGGAAAGAAATCCACGCGCGTTTCCAACCCGTGCGTGCGGAGTTCCGCGCGGGCCAGTTCCAGTTGCGGCGGCAAATCCGCGATGGTGATTTGCACGTCGGGATGGAAGCGGGCGCACGCCACGGCCCATTTGCCGGTGTTGCCGCCGATGTCGAGCAGGCGTTTCGGTTGATCCGCAAACACCAGCGGCAACGCGGTGGGAAAGGCGTTGTCCGAATAGTAATGATCGAACGCCAGCCAGCTTTCGCGCGCCTTCGGCGTGAACGAGGCCAAACCTTCGTAGAGGGTTTTCCAGTCACCCAGCGATTTCAAGCCGGCGGGTTGGCCCTGTCCGACGGCCTTGTCGAGGTCGAAGAATCCGCGGTAACACACGTCATGCACCACGTCCATGTTCACGCGGGTCATCGGGTCGCGCAGCATGAAATAGCCGAGCTTGGTCAGGGTGAAGCGCTGTTCGTTCAGACAGAACAGGCCGATGCCCAGGCCCGACTCCAGAAGCACCTTGACCCCATAACGCGGCAGGTTCGCTTTGGCCACGACTTCTGCCAGCGTGAGGCCGGTGTTGCCGCTGGCTCGCACCAACTCCAGGATGCCGGAGTCCCGCAGCACCCGGCAGGCTTGGAAGACTATCGGCGCAAACGCAATTCGCTGCGCTTCGGATTTTGCTTCGAAAGCCGTTCTGGGGTCGGTCTGAAAAAAGCTCATGATGTCGCGCTTCGTGAACGTGCCTGAACGATTCGCGACAGGAGTGGCAGGGCGCGCTCCGGTTGGGCGACATAGGGATTCGACAAATCCCACACGTAACCCGCCAGCACCGAGCAGATCTGCCGCATGATGTCCGGATTCGCACCCGCGGAGAAAAAGATTTCGTGCAGCGTCCCGTCGTACCACGCGGACACGTAGGCGCGAAAGGTATTGATTCCCTGCATGACGTGATCGGCGTACTCGGTCTGCCAATTGACCACCTCACCGCGCAACTGCCTTGTGAGCACCTTTGCAGCGCGATTCGCCGAGGCCAGGGCCAGCGTCACGCCGGAACTGAAAATAGGGTCGAGAAATTCCGTGGCATTGCCGACCAGTGCGTAACGTGGACCAAAGAGTTGCTTGACCGCGCACGAGTAACCGGCAATGCGCTCCGGCCCGAAGACGATCTGCATCCCGGCCAACCGCGGCCCGGCGCTGGGGTCGGACGCCAGAATCGCGCGC
The DNA here is from genome assembly GCA_014860005.1 of Verrucomicrobiota bacterium. Next base: position 12,797 of record JACZKP010000088.1, read on the forward strand.
AGGCGTTCCTCGGGTTCGGCAGGATACTTGGCAAAGAACCCAGGCACGGCGACGGCGCCGACGCTGGTGCGGCCATTGGAGAAAGGAATGATCCAAATCCACGCACCGCCGGGGTGTGTGCAGGCCCAAATCTTGCCTTCCTCGCGGCCCATGGGACGACGGTCGCCGGCAACGTGCGCAAACAGCGCCTCGCGCGTCGGGAACCGCGACGGCACTTCAAGATTGAGCAAACGTGGCAATACCCGCCCGTAACCACTGCAATCCAGGACGAATTTCGCCATGACCGTGCTGCTGGCGCCGTCGGGTTGCTCAATCGTTACGCTCGCACCCGAATCATCCAACTGGATTGCCGTGACCCCGTGCCCGTAACGAAACTCCACGCCGCGCGCGGCCACCGCGTCGGCCAGCGTTTTGTCGAAATCCGCCCGCGGCACCTGCCAGGTGTATTTCCAGCCGGAGGTGAACTGCGCCGAGAAGTCAAAATCGCAAGTCGCGCCGCCGCGATGAAACACCGCCCCGTTTTTCTGCATGAAGCGTTGTTCCGCCACGCAGTCCAGCAGCCCGGCTGCCTGGAGCAAATCCATGCAATGGGGCAACAGGCTTTCGCCAATCACGAAGCGTGGAAAGTTCTGCTTCTCCACCACCAGCAGGCGAAATCCTTCTTGCTGTAACAGCGCGGCGGCACTGGCCCCCGCCGGCCCGGCGCCAATGATCAACACATCCACGTCAGTTGGCATGCGATTCATCCTGAAAGCGCAGACACTGTTGTTGCGCCGCCTCGGTTTGCAGCAGCGCGGTCACGCGCTCAATATCCTCGAAGAGCGGACGATCACGTTCGAGCTTCGGCGAAACGCCGCGCAGCAGTTCGTAAAGTTTGCGATAATCGCCGCCCAGGACCTTGTCACAGCCCCGCGCATCCGCGGCCTGCGCCAGCGCGAGTGCTTCGATGGCCACCAGCTTCCATAACAATGGCAACGTCGTGCGCGTCATTTTGGCCGCGATGCAACCCATGCTCACCACGTCCTGGTTGTTCGCGTTGGTGGAGATGGTCTGGATGGACGCCGGCGTGCCGAGCAGACGCGCTTCCGCCGCGAGCGAAGTCGCGAGCAACTGCGCGCCGCCAAAGCCCGTGTTTAATCCCGGCGCACCAGCCGCGAGCAACGGCGGCAGTCCGCGGCTGTAGCGCCAGTTGACCAATCGTTCCAACTGCCGATCCGCCAGCAGCGCGAGTTTGATGAGCCCGATTCGGAGGTAATCGCTCACCATCGCGACTTGTTGGCCGTAGAAATTGCCACAGTGGATCACCATTTCCGCGTCGGGAAACACGAGTGGGTTGTCCGTGCTGGCATTCAATTCGCGCGTTACCACTTGCTCGACATGCCAGAGCGCCTCCTGAAACGCGCCGAGAATCTGCGGCGTGCAACGCAGCGAATACGGGTCCTGAATCTCCGCGCCGCCTGCCACAGGTTTTGGCAGCGAACCCCACTGATGCTCGTCAATCCGCCGCGCAAATTCGGGATGCGTGCGCAGCGAATCGCTGATGCGTTGAGCAACGAGCGACTGGCCGCGAAAGCCGCGCGCTTTTTGCGCCTGCTGGCACAACACCTCCGGTTCGCCATTGAGCGCCTGGAACAAACACGCCGTGAGCAGTTCCATCCAGCGCAACAACCGGTCTGCCTCGTGCGCGGCCAGCGCGGCCAGACCGGTCATCACGGACGTCCCGTTCACCAACGCGATGCCTTCCTTGCTTTGCAGCACCAAGGGAGCAAGACCGACCCGCTGCAACGCCTCCGCTGCCGGCAGCCGCTCGCCCTTCACCCGCGCATGACCCAAACCGACCAGCAACCGCGCCATGTGCGCCAGTGGCACGAGATCGCCGCTCGCGCCCACGGAGCCTTCGCTGGGAATTTCCGGCAGCACCCCGCGATTCAGCGCCGCCAGCAACAATTCAATCAGCTCTTCGCGCACGCCCGAATACCCGCGCGCCAGCGCGTTGGCGCGCGCCACCATGATGGCGCGCGTTTCGACCTCAGAGAACAACGTCCCCTGCCCTACCGTCAGGTGATGCAGGAGATTGAGCTGATGCTGCGCGAGGTCCTCGTCCGAGACGCGGAAGCCGCTCAACGGACCGAAGCCGGTGTTGATGCCATAAATGGCGCGCGGTTGGGCGGCGAGCGATTCGACAAATTGCCGGCTGCGCCGGATCAGCGGACGCGCTTCATCCGCCAGACGGCACGGCGCCGATTGCACGGCGGCCAGCCAGACTTCGGGGATGGAGAGATGATGTCCATTCAGTGTGATCATGTCGCTTGCCAAAGCGCGGGGGTTCTACAACAAAACACTCGGACAAGCAAGCGCCGCCGCCTGCGCGGGCAAAGCGGAATGAGCGCTCCGTCAGCGAAATCGTCTCGGCCCGACGAGCCTTACGTCAATCGGCTGGAAACCGAGTTTTAGCGCCGGTGAATCCAGCTTGAGCCGGAAGTCGTCCTTCTCCCAGGCGAGAAACAACGGATCGGCGATGAGCGAATTCTTGTCGTGGCCGCGCGCACGCCATTGCTCCAGTGTTCCGCCGGTGAACTTCATTTCGGTGGGTTTCTCCGTCAGCCGCGTGTCCCAATAGACGTTCCGGTCAAGGATGAAGTTGTCGTTCTTCCAGGTCGAGCCGAGCAACACGCCCTTGTCAAACAGCACGATGTTGTTGCTGAAGCTGAAGCTGACGTGCGGCTCTTCACGCGAGCGCTGGACCTGATGATCGCGCGCAAAGGCAAAGATGTTGTTCCGAACGATATTCGTCGCGCCGTAATGCTGATGAAACCCGCCGTGCGTAGTGCGATAGACCAAGTTGCTTTCGATCAGAATGCTGCTGCTGCCTTCGTCGGTGTAGATGCCCCAGCCGCCGTAGCGCAGGCCCTGAATATCGTGCCAGAGATTGTTCACAACGCGGGTGCCCGGTTGCATCCCCAGCATGTAAATGCCACCCATGTCACTGAGAATTGGCCCGTCGCCATCCGACATCACGCCGATGTGATGGACATGATTGAACGCGACCAGATTGTTTGTGGCCAGCGCGCGCGGGTCGTAGCCCCAGGTCCAACCGATGGAAATCCCGGTGTAATAGAAATCGTGAATTTCGTTGTGCAGGATGCGGTTGTCCGGTGACTGGCCAATCCAAATCCCGATCGCGCTATGAAATGTCCGCCCGCCGTGGTGCAAGTAACAGTCGGAAATCTCGTTGTCGCGAGCCAGTTCGGCGGGATTGTCGCGAATGTGAGTTTCGCCGATCTTGATTCCGCCCGCGCCGAGGTCCCCGAACTCGCAACGCGAAATCACATTGCTCTGGCAGCCGCGACCCAATTCGAGGCCATAGGCACCGAGGTGGATGAATTTGCAGTGCTCGAAGGTGCTGTTACGCACGCCTTCGCCCCAGACCGCGCCGTTAACCCCGATGGCAGCTTGCGCAAACCCACCAATCTCGGTGGACGGCGCCGGCCACACCATGGCCGAACGTTTCGCAACCTCCGGGTCACGCGGGAACTCCCATTCAGCGTGGGCAAATGTCAGTCCGCGGAAATTCACCCGCTCGATGAATTTCTCCGCCTCCGGCTGGCCTTCCAAGCGCAGCACGAACCGTAGTACGGGTGCAATGACTTCGGTGCGCTCCGGCGTTTCACCCGGCAACGGCGCATAGTAAAGCGTGCCTTTGGCCGGATCGAGATACCACTCCCCCGGCGCGTCGAGCAATTCAAGCGCCCCCTCGACATAGTAGCGATCACCCGCGCCAAGTTGGAACACGGAGCGTTTGCCAAACATCACGAGGTGCTCCTTCTCGTCCACCGCCACGACCGGCAATCGCGACTCGACCCAACGCGTCATGACCATTACGTCGGCGTTGGTGATGGTGGGCCAGGCTTTCAAATCGCCTTCGCGATAGCGGAATCGCGAATGGCCATCCGACCAGTTCGGCGTCTTGTCGGGTAACTCGGCGACTTCGAGATAACCGCGATTGGGCAGCCGGGCGCGCACCGCACGACGCCCGTTTACCCAGAGTTCGCGAAAGGACCATTTGCCTTCCCGCGCTTCGGGAATGTTCACAGCCCAGACGCTTCGACCGTTCACGGTCGTTTCGCGCCAACCGGTGATACGGCGTCCGCCGCTGACAACCGGGCGCTGCCCCTCGACAGCGATGAATCGCAAGTTTGAGTCCTCAGGTTTGAGCACCAGCGGTTCAGTAAGGAAATAAGTTCCATCCGCCAGGCAGATGTTCACCGTGCCCGTGCCCCCTGCCGTGCGGAACGCACGAGCCGCAGCGAGCGCACGAGGAAGCGTGGCAAATGGGCCGTCTTTACGATCAAGGCTTGGAAGACCAAGGAGACCAGACCACGCATCATTTCCATTCGTTGAAACTGAGATAACACTCGGATCAGGTTTTAGCCCCGGTTGGTATGGGCGGTAAACTGGCTGTTTTTCGCGGCAACCACTGACTCCGATCATTATTGCGAGACTTGCTCCAAACAATACCCGGTTTCGCATAGAATCCTTATTTTGTTTCCGACTTTGGTTCATCACTCGCGTTGTTGCTCAGGACGACGTTACCTTTGCTGTTGTTGGCGACACGCACTTTGCCGTTGATGAGGTTGTCCGTGATTACAGCGCGACGCACGGTTTCGCCAAGTGAAATCTGTGGTTTGGCTTCTTGAAACTCACAACCCCGCACGATCAGACTGCCGCTCTCGACCTGCAATGCATGACGCCCTTCGTTCTTGCGATCCCACTGGACAAACGTGCAATCGCTAAACCCAACCGTCCCCTGCCCGGCAATCTTCGCAATCTGATTACATGGTCCCCAGAACGCGGAATTCACGAACCGGACGCTGCCGGTGTTGTTCGTGCTCACGCGAATCATCGTGGGGTCTGGGCCATGGAAGGAAACAAACTCACCGTTAGTGATCAGCAATCCGATGCGCGAACATTCCTCGACCTCCAGCGCCGTGAAACAATCGTCCGCGCCGATGCCGAGAAAGTTGCCGTTGCAATCGCCGGACTTTGTCTTGATGAACTTGTAGCCGACGTTGTAGCCGAAGCAAAACGTGTTAAAAACATATTGCCAGTCGCTCTTGCCGAAGATGAACGCCTCGCCATTGGCCTGCTGCCATTGAAACAACTTTGGCTTCATGCTCCACCACGGATTGAAATGGACGTTTTCAATACGCCCGATGTCGTAGATGTGATCCACGAAAATCCCGCGGCGCAACGGCTGGCCGTGGACATCGCGAATCAGGTGTCGCTCGTTTCGCGAAGCGTCAATCCCGTTGTAGGGATTGAGCAATTCGACCGCGAGCACGGCCGGATTCTTTCCACGCATTGCGATGGCATACGGATATGGCTTGGGTTCTTCCTCGGGATTCTGGTCGGGATAATAAATCACCACGCCCTTGAGCGTGCTGTTGTGATTGAGCGTGATGAACGGCGGGCCGTCCTCCTTGCCGGAGCTTCCCGTGACAAGAAACGTCGTTCCGTCGTCAGTGGGTTTTGGAAGGCCACGGTCGCGAATCCCATTGTGCGCGGGAACGGATTCCCACATCCCCTTCAGCGTGACGGCAGGCGGGACATTGAGATGGCCGGCGAAGAAGTAATTCCCGCGCGGCGCGTAAACCACACCGCCGCGGGCTTTGCCCGCCGCGTCGAGGGCTTTCTGAAATGCGGCTGTGTCATCGGTCTTGCCGTCACCATTCGCGCCGTAGTCGCGGACGGAGTAAAAGTCAGGGCCGGTGGCGTGAGCACAGACTGCGAGCAACAAGGCGAATGGAGTTGCCCGGAGCGCGGACAGCCATGTCCGCGGGTCCCAAACCGAATGCAACCGCAGAGACGCGATACACGCAGAGCTTTGCCGAAGCGGGCTTCTCTCTGCGTCCATCGCAGTGCCATCTCCCACCATCGCGCAATTCTGAGAAGATTCTTTAACGCAGAGGACGCGGAGGCTGGCGCGGAGGACCGCAGAGGTGAATCGCTTTGCGACCTTTGCGAGAACCTCTGCGCCCTCTGCGTTAAGTCGGGCGGCGGGGGATTGGTTGCGGCTCTGCCGCGCTGCGCCTCTGCGGTTGAATCGGTTTCCGAAGAATCTTTGCACGACCGCACGATGTTGGGAGATAGCACTGCGGAGGTTCGCGCAACGGCTTCCGAGTAAAGTCCTCAACTCAGGTGAAGGGATAGAATGCAGTAGTTTCATAAGATTCAGGTTCAGACGAAGCTCATTGGGTTGCCGGCACAACTTCCACAAACCCCAGATCAATGTATTGGCCACCGCCGGTCTGACGGCAGTGAACGGCGATCAAGTTTTTACCCGGTTTGAGCGCGGCGCGAGCGGCCTGGCTCAACGGAAGATTGAAATATTCCCCCACAAATCCTTGCGCGCGGGCGGCGAGCACGCCGTTGATGTAAACCTCCGCGTCCTCGTCATGGTGCAGTCGTAATTCCAGATTCCCCAGTTGGTCCGCCGGAAGCTCCACCTCGCGCCGCATCCAAATGTCCGGCGTATTCCAAGTCGTGCCGATGATCGCGCCCGGAGTGCCGGCCGTGCCGAATCCGCTCTGGCCTTGCTTCCATGACGAGTCATCGAAGCCTGGTTTTGCCCAAGCTTCATCCGGTTTGGTGGTTGTATAACGCCATGTCGCGGGTTGCTGGTCGGCAGTAGGGACGACAACGGAAACTCTTGGCGGCGGTCCATAGACCGACTTGTTCGCGGCAGTGATAGCGGCTTCATCCATTTTCACCACGGCACGGTCGTAAGTCATCAGACCGTTGATCTCGACTTCCACATCGGTGGTCTGCGTGTAGATGGCGGCAGCGAGGCCATCTTGACCGGTCAGCGGGTGCAGTTTCTTGATCAAACCGATATAAGCGTCCGTGAGGTCCTGCGCATTCGTGAAACTGCGGTAGCCCCAGTTTTTCTCGTCCTGCCAGGTGTGGCCTTTGACGGGCAACCCCAGTCCGCCGTACTCGCCCAGTACCATTGCGCGGTCAGTTACGCGCGCTGGCATTCCCGGTCCGGGATACTGGTGATGATCAAGCATGTCGCCGGCGGGAAAATGATTACCGCCACTCGCGCCATTCACGAGCCGGGTGGGATCGAGTTGCTTGGTCAGATTAAGGATTCGCACGGTGTCGAACTGTCCCCAGCCTTCGTTGAACGGCACCCAGACGACGATGGAGGGATGATTGTGGAACCCAGCAATCATGGCGCGCAGTTCGCGTTCGTAAATCTCGGCAGACTCCGGCGTGCGTTGCATCTCCACGCCGTCGTAGCCGCTTGGGCCGCGCCATTTGGCACTACGATCGCCGCTGGGCATGTCCTGCCAGACCAACAAGCCGAGTTTGTCGGCCCAATAATACCAGCGCGCCGGCTCAATCTTCACGTGCTTGCGCGCCATGTTGAACCCGAGTTTCTTGGTCATCTCGATGTCGTAACGCAACGCCTCATCCGTCGGCGCGGTGTAAAGTCCGTCCGGCCAGAAACCCTGATCCAGCGGGCCGAAGTGAAAGAGTGGTTCGTTGTTCAGGTGCAGCCGGAGGTTGCCGTGCTCGTCTTTGCCGAGGGAAATCTTCCTCATGCCGAAGTAGCTTTCGACCCGATCAATCACCTTCCTCCCTTGATTCAGCGTGATCTCTAAAGAGTACAAATGAGGCGAATCCGGCGACCACAGCTTCGCATCCTTCACCGGCAACGTGAGTCGTCCACCGGCGGTGACCCAGGCAGTGTAAACGTGCTTCCTGCCATCGCGAATCGTGACCTCGAATCTGTGATTTGCATCCGCGCCAATCACGTCGCCGCCAATCGTGACGGCGTTGTTGTCAATATCAGGAATGATCTTGAGCGTGCTGATGTGCGCCTTCGCCACCGGTTCCAGCCAAACCGTCTGCCAGATGCCACTCGTCGGCGTGTACCAGATGCCATGCGGATTGCGCACCTGCTTGCCGCGCGGCTGCGGCCCGGCATCGGCCGGATCCCAGACCGACACGACGATTTCCTGTTCGCCCTCCGGCTTGAGCGCGCTGGTGACGTCGAAACTGAACGCATCATAACCGCCGCGATGTGTGCCGACTTTCTGGCCATTGACCCACACCGTGGTTTCCCAATCCACCGCGCCGAAGTTCAGCAGGACACTCTTCCCCCTCCACCCTCGTGGAATCGTGAAAGTGCGCTGGTACCAGAGCTGGTTTGTTTCATAAACGCGCTTCATCACGCCTGACAGCGCCGATTCGATGGGGAACGGCACGAGAATCTGACCGTCCCAGCCCGTCGGCTGGGAGGCGTCCTTCGCGGTAACGGCGTAATTCCACAGGCCGTTCAGATTCTGCCAGTCTTTGCGGACCATCTGCGGGCGCGGGTATTCGGGATGAGCGTTCTTGGGAGAGACATCCTTGGCCCAACGCGTCATGAGCGGACCTTTGGCGGGCTGCCACTTCTCGGCGGCCGTAGCCAGGAACATGGAAAGGATTGTGAGAACGGAAACTAACGTCAGACTTGTGCAAGGTGATTTTCGATTCATTTGATTTGATTGGTTGGAGAAAGAACTCAAGGCAAGAAGATTGATGGCAGGAAGATAAGTTAAAGACGTTTCTGCGAACACGTGAAACCGTGCGCCGACTGCCGCATCAATCGCCACCGCTTTTCAAGAACCAAGCTCATCATTTTCTTGCCCTCAATTTTCCTGCCATTATTTCCTGATTGTCCGAAAACTCACAACCTTCCTGCCAAGGTTTATCCACTGAATGCATTCCAACGAAGTGTGCGCCAGAAGTCGCCGCAGATGATCTTCGTAATGCCCGCAATTAGAGTTGAGCGCCGTGATTTTGAATCCGGTTTCTGGGTTGATCAAGCGGCAGGTTTGTTTCCCCACTTTGGTCTGCTCGACCCAGACTTCGACAGGCCGGAAAACTTTCACATCCCCGCCTAGAAAATGCGTCAGCGCCTCTTCATACAGCGGAATTTCCAGCCCCACACCCCAGTCGTTCAAGATTGCAACTAACAACCGCTTGAAATCAAAGCCCGCTCCGATCTCGGTCCAACCGGCATCATCTACCTCAAACCGCAGTCGCTCATCCCTTCGCCAGGGGGCGTTCACGAATTCGTGCTCGACGAGTTCAGTGCGTAGGTTCACGAGTTTGCCGTGCGGCAAATCAAGCAGCAGCAGGTAATTCAACTCCTGTGCATGATGACGGTCAACCAGCGCGTCCACGGCTTTCAGTTCAAAAACCGCTCCATCCTCATATAACAAATCCTGGTAATACACCTTCCGGAAGGTCTCGAAAACCACTGCGATCTCGACCTGTGTGCGCGCTCCCTGTAATCGCCGTGCTATCTCCGCGTGGTAGATCCGCTCGTCAAACAGACGCCCAAACTCGTTATGAACTTGAAACACCACTTCCATCGCACGATAGGCAGCACGTCCGAATTCCTCATCATCAAGTCGTCGCAGTCCCGTTGGTGGAATAATTGGCATGTTTCTTCCTATTTTCTTGCCCTCAATTTTCCTGCCTAGAATCTTCCTGCATTCATTCCTCCGGCACTCGCCACTCCAGGATTCCGCCGGAAAATCCGGGCTGGAGTTGGACCTGAATCTTCAAGGCGTCGGTTTCGATTGCGGGGAACCTGACGCGGTTCCATGCATCTTTGTTCACGCCAAATCCGTCCGCGCTCTCGACCGGCCTCCATTCCTCCCCGGATTTGTAGAGCAAGCGCCACGACGACGGCACGCGACAACTGCCGGCGCCAGTGTCATCGAACCAATAAACGCCCACGCGCGACACTTTGCGCGGCTGGGCGAAATCGTATTGCACCCATTCCATGCTGCCGCGGCGCGGCCACCAGGTGAAACGCGGGATGCTGTGGTCGTTGGAGTGCGCCGGTTCAAGGCCGTCGCTCAACGCGTCCAAGGTGTCGCCCTCGAAACATTGAGATGCAGTTGTTTTGTATGCGGCGGGCTTGGGTTTCGGTGGCTCGATCCACTCATGCGCGCCCGATCCGTCAGCGATGGTCGGAAAAGAAGCAATGCGCAAGCGCGCCGCGCCCATCGGAACGAGGGTGATTTCCTCGACTGGCTCGGTGGATTTCGCGGGACTTTGCTGAAGCGGGCCGACCAGGTTGAGATGGTCCATCTGCCACGCGGGAATCCTCCGCGCCTTCGCTTTCAATGAAATCGGCGCGGTGGCCGGCGTAAACGGCTGCGCGGCGAGCGGGCCGGGCTTGCGCTCCACGCGGAAGGATTTTGCCGGGTCTGCCGCATCCAGGACCAAACCGTAGTTCCAGGGCGAATCCGGGAAAACCTCCCACTCCGGCCAGTCGGCGTTGCGAACGCCGTATTGCGTCCACCGTTCCTTGATGGCCAGCGCAAAACTCAGCGGACCGTAATCCACCGAAACCGAGTCCTTGTTCTTCTCCCACTTGCGCACCGCGATGCGCATGGGCAGTTGCAGCGTGGCGGTGTCGCCGTCTTTCCATTCGCGGTTCACGACGATGAAGGATAACGGCTTGGCCATCACCCGGACGGCCTGGCCATTGATCCTCAGCGACGCCTGCTCGCACCAGCGCGGGACGCGAAGGTAGAGCGGAAAAGCGGTTGGCTTCGGCAGCGTGAGTTTGAACGTGATGGTGTCGTTAAATGGATAATCAGTTTCCTCCACGATTCTCACCGTCACGCCATCGCCGACCTTCGCGCTGACTTCACTCGCGGCATAAAGCGAGGCGCACAGGCCGTTGTCCGGTGTGGCGAGCCAGAGTTCCTCGGCGTAATACGGCCAGCCGTGCGAGACATTGTGCTGACAGCAGCGATAGACCTCGAATGGGCTGTAAGAAAACATGGTGCCGCTGTTCTGGATGCCGGGAGCTTTGTTGTGGCGATCCGCCTGAACCTGATTGGCGCAGGTGATGTAGCGCAGCCCCTTCTGGTCGGGCGTCATGCTCGCAGGAAATGAGTTGAACGCAATATCCTCGCAGCGATCTGCCCAAAGAGGATCGCCCGTGATCTTCGTGAGCATCTGGAAACTGTGCGTGAACTCCACAATGCCACAGGTCTCGATGCCGCCGCGCGGGTCAATGTAGCCGGGCCGGCTGTTTTCATCGCCCACAAATCCGCCGCCGGGAAACTGGCCGTAAAGCTCCATCACCTTGCGATAATTCCGGTCGGCAGATTCAAGGTGCTTTGACTCGTGCGACAACATCCAGAAGACCGTTCCGGCGCGGAAACCCTGCGCGATGTTCACGTTATGCCAGTTGATCACGTCCTCGTCCCAGCGTGCCATGTTGGCGTGAATTTTCTTCGCGAGATCGAGCAGCCACGGTTCACCAGTGCGGTTGTAAAGCCAGAAGGCACTCTCGATATTGTCGCCCGCGCGTAGCTTCGGCCAGTAGCCTTCGCCAAACGCGGTCGCCGGAAGGGTATTTTCCCACCGCATGTAACGCGTCATCACTTCCAGGACGCGCGGGTCGCCGCTGAATTCGTAGTAGCTCTGGAGAATGTTGAGCATCACCATGTGCGGCCAGAGATCGGGCTTGCCGTTCAGTGAGGTGAGTAATTCCCGCGGGCCAAACCACCCATCCTCGCGCTGCGATGCCATGGCGGCTTCGATCCATTTCCTGGCCTCGGCGATGATCTTTTCGTCCCCCAGCACATAGCCGAGGTCGCCGTAGCCTTTGAGCCAGTAAGGCATTTCCTCCCAGCCGCGTTCGCCCTTGCCTTCCTTGTTCGCCCAGGCGCTTCTCTCGAAATTTAGCCAGGGAGAAATCTCGTTCAACCGGCCAATCATGCCGTCGCGTTCGAGTTCGAGTTGGTGCCGCAGCCATCCGTGCGGCGTGATGCTGCCGATGGGTAGCTTTACAAACGGACTGGGCGCCAGCGGCGCGCGGTTGGCCAGGTAAAAACTGTTGGTCATGGTCAGCGGCGGTGAATTGACAACACTGATTTTCTCAGCGCCAAAAGCGATCAACACTGCGGCCTGAAACAAAATCCCCATAACCGCGAAATCCCGAATGCGAAGAGCTTTCATTCTTTTCCCCAATTTATTTCCCCAGAGCTTGCCTGAATCGAACAAGTGCATTTAACGGGAACAACTACAGGCGAGTCAAGCCGTGCGCGTGTTCACTCGGGAAAAGAGTGTGCGGGTTTTTCAGCGCCATCGGACTCGCCAAAATCCGACTCGGCGCGCTGGAATCAGACTTGTCCCACCGCAATCAGACAGGGCGACGAATTCAACGCAAGGACGCCAAGGCGCAGGGAAACCGATGAACGGCTCAGCGCCGTAGGCGCGGAATCTTTGTAGCTCCCGCAGCCAATATGATTCAAAGCTCCGTCAGGAGCGGCATATTCCCGATGTCGCTCCCACGGAGCTTGGGATTTTTTGTGGGCGGACGTTCTACATAGATGTCGCGCCGCTGGCGCTGGAAGGGCAAGGAATTCAACGCAAAGGCGCCAAGACGCCAAGGCGCGGGTAAGACAGGAAATGCTTTGCGTCTCTGCGTCTTTGCGCCTTTGCGTTAAGTTCGCCACGCCGAAATCCGACTCGGCGCGCTGGCATCAGACTTTAGCACCGCTTTCGGATGGGGCGAGGAATTCAACGCCAAGTCGCCAAACCGCCAAGGCGCAGGGAAACCGATGAACGTCTCAGCGCCGTAGGCGCGGAATCTCTGTAGCTCACGCAGCCTATATGATTCAAAGCTCCGTGAGGAGCGGCATATTCGCGATGTCGCTCCGACGGAGCTTGGGATTATTTGTGGACGAAATTTCTACAAAGATGTCGCGCCGCTGGCGCTGGAAGAGCGAGGAATTCAACGCCAAGACGCCAAGGCGCGGGTAAGACAGGAAATGCTTTGCGTCTCTGCGTCTTTGCGCCTTTGCGTTAAGTTCGCCACGCCGAAATCCGACTCGGCGCGCTGGAAGCAGACTTGTCCCACCGCAATCAGATGAAGGCGGATGGCGCAGGGATAACTGAAGAGCATCTTTGCGTCTCCGCGCACGCCGGGGGAAAGCGGCGGTGAACGCGCCGCACTCCAGACGCTTCGCGAGATTCGCAAACGCCCGGCAGTCGCGAAGCGTTTGGACTGCGCGTGGCTTTAGCACCGCTTTCGGACGGGGCGAGGAATTCAACGCAAAGTCGCCAAGACGCCAAGGCGTAGGAAACCCAATGAACGTCTCAGCGCCGTAGGCGCGGAATCTTTGTAGCTCACGCAGCCTATATGATTCAAAGCTCCGTCAGGAGCGGCATATTCCCGATGTCGCTCCGACGGAGCTGGGGATTATTTGTGGACGGAATTTCTACAAAGAGGTCGCGCCGCTGGCGCTGGAAGAGCGAGGAATTCAACGCAAGGACGCCAAGCCGCCAAGGCGCAGGCAAACCGCTGAACGTCTCAGCGCCGTAGGCGCGGAATCTTTGTAGCTCACGCAGCCAATATGATTCAAAGCTCCGTCAGGAGCGGCATATTCGCGATGTCGCTCCCACGGAGCTTGGGATTATTTGTGGACGGAATTTCTACAAAGATGTCGCGCCCCTGGCGCTGGGAAAAGGCAGGACGCGTCAGTCGGCTGCGCGCTGGGCGTCCGCAGACCAAAGACGGCGCACACGGAGTGACGCGGCCTACCAACCGGTCTTACCGAAAATCCGACTCGGCGTGCTGGAATCAGACTTGTCCCGCCAAAATCAAAAAACAAACGGATGAATGCGGAAGGCGTAGTAAAACCGGAGTGCATCTTTGGGTCTCGCGACTTGGCGGCAAAAATGCCTGACCCCCTTTCTGCTTGATCAAACAATGTTGGGTTCGTTCCATAAGCGCGTTGTAGCTGGAAAACTCAGATAGACATAAAATTCATGAACATAAAAATTGACCTAAAAAGTGCTCTGTGCGCGCTTGCTGTTGGAGTGCTGGCCATGTTCGTCATTGGAGCGGCAGGCTCATCTACAAATCCGATCGGAAGATACCAAACTGCAGCCGGGTTCGGTTTCTTTATGACCGTTGATACGGCAACCGGCCAAGCGTGGCTTGCAAACGTCGCCACGCCGGGGTTACGAGGAATACCGGCAGATTTTTTTGAGAAGAGGGTGGACAAGTTCGCCATTGGAACGACAGATTCACCTTCACCAATCGGAAGATACCAAATTACAGGCGGATCGGGTTTCTTCATGATCACTGATACCGCGACGGGCCAAACATGGGGCGCTAACGCCGCCGAACCTGGTTCTACCGGAATACAGGGGGGGTTCTTTGAGAAGAAAGTGGATAAGTAAGTCGGCCGCCATTAGCAAGCAACGGATGGAGACTACAACTCCTTGAGTGAACTTGGAATTCCATCTTGGCATGTCTGATAATCTGAATCTGTAGCATCTTCCAAACCTGCAATAAAATTTTCGACACCTCTGCTGGTCCCTGGCGGCGATTCTGAGAACAGGTCGGACCTTCGACAATCAACGTGCGGCAATAGCAGCTTTATCGTTTTGCAAAGCGATTGCGCTTCTGCGGTTGTAAGTCCAGGCCAAAGCCGGATCGCTTGAATCCAATCCTTTGGCTTTACGTTTTTAAGCAAGATGCCCCCCCGTTCCGATCGTTCCGCAGCAGTTTTGATGAATCGAATCTCGTTCTCGGATTTGTATTCTTCTCGCTTCAGGAAAAAGGGGCGCAGTAAAAGATGAAAGTCTGATTCCAGTTCTGGATTGAACTCCGCACTCCTCCCAGTCCGGTGATCCACATACGTCATTGGGCCGTAAATGAACTTCCGCCCAGAAACCTCAAAATCGGCATCAAGAACCGCAGCCACTCTGCCAACGGTTGTCTCAATGGCAACCCCTTGGTTTCCGTAAACACTCCACATAGCCGCAGACTCTCGCAAGGAACGGAACCAGCACCATGCGAACCTCGTTTTCCATAAAAACTCCATGTAGTACTTGAGTTGAAAACCTGACGCCCCGCCTGGAAATCCTACGAGTGTGTCTCGCTCTGCCTTTGGGCAGTGACTATCGAGTATCCATTCCTCGATTTTCTTTGCATCGTCTCCATAGCGCTTAGCGAACGCGGTATTAAACCAAGCGACGTGTAGGTAAAACTTACCCTCGAACGGGTCTCCCGCACGAAGTTTTGAAATGGACGGAATGAACACCAAGCCGTCCAAGTAATAGAAAAGTGTCCGCAACGGCACGTAGCGCCAGATTTGCTCGTTATCATGCAGCCGACGTTCCGAGTCTTGGAAAATCTGCTTTGGCATACGCTCTTCAAATTAGCCTTTGATCGAAAATCACTGTCTGATGTGTTCCGAAAAAACAAGAGATTTGGTTTAGGTCAGCGCTCACAGAGCGAGCTTATTCTTCGACTGTGCGCCGTCAAGAGAACATTTCGGGAGATGGACTTCTCATCACGAACCAGCGTGTAGTCAGCGGCGCGGCGCAGGTTCGTCTGGTCACAAGCGCGGGTTTGATTTCCGCCAAGGTGGTGAAGGTGGATGCGGCCAATGATCTGGCGTTGCTCCAGGCGGAACGGCGGTTCGCGTCGTTGCGGCGAGTCGCGGAGTGAAATTGGGCGGCACGGTGGCCACACTCCAAATGAAGAAGGCAGAATGCAGAATGAAGAGACTTTGCCACGCGGTTTCTCGCCGACCGGGTTTGCTTCCTTTGTCATTCTTCATTCAGCCTTTCAGAATCGCGGGGGATGACGCGCGGTATTTCCAGATCAGCGTGGTCCTTGCGGACGGCCACCATGCAGCCGGGCAATTCGGGAGGGGCGTTGGTGGATGAGCGCGGGAACGTGGTGGGCGTGGTGTCGGCCAAATTGAACGCGCGGGCAGCGCTGGCGTCGAGCGGCGCGCTGCCGGAAAACGTGAATTACGCCATCAAGAGCAGCTATCTCCTGAGCTTTCTGGAATCCGTCCCGGAGGTTTCCACCAAACTCAAAGAGCCGAACACGAAGGAAATGAAGTTTGAGGACGTGGTGAAAGCCGCAGAGCAGGCGGCGGTGCTGGTGCTGGTTTATTGAAACGGGAGTCAGGTCAGAATGATGGGGTCAAAATAATTCTGACCCCATGATTTTGCCCCTCCTTCACGACAAGTATTTCTTCGGAAACTTCCACGGCTTGCGATAAGTCGGCACCGCCAGTTTGGCAGCTTCCGAGTCGCCGACAATTATCTCCTTCGCCGGATCAAAGCGAATCGAGCGGCCCAGCTTGAGCGAAAGCAGGCTCAGCACTATCGGCACATCCACGCGCGTGTGGTAAAACACGCTGCAACTGGGCTGCTGGCGCGACTTGATGCAATCGAGCCACTCGCGCTCGTGACCCGGCGACGATGGAATAGACGGCGGCGGCGGTTGCCTGTCCTTCATCGCGTCGCCTTCGGGCACGATCTTGAACATACTGTAATTGGCATACATCGTCCCGTTGACACCGTGGAAGTAGATGCCGAGGCGACGCTGTGGCTTGGGTTCGCCGTGCAGATCGAAGCCGTAGCTGTTCGTGAGCGACGACATCCAGGTCATCGTGCATTTCGGATATTGCCAGAGCACTTCGTGGTGGTCGTAAGCGTCGCCGTCGTCCTTGACGATGAAGCGCCCGCCTGACGCGCTGGTGACCAGCGGATAGCCGAGATCGAGCGCCCACACTGGCAGGTCAATGATGTGCGGGGCCATGCCGGGCGTCCAACCGCCGCTGTAAGCCATCCAGGAACCGTGATTGTAAGAGTCGCGTGCCAGGATGCGGTTGTAAGGAATGAGCGGCGCCGGCCCGCACCACATCTCCCAGTTGAACCCCGGCGGTAACGGGTTTTCCTGGGACGTGCCGACGCCCGCCGGCGTTTGATTCATGACGTTAAACGTGCGCACCGTGCCGATGTTGCCAAGGTTGCCACTGCGAATGTATTCCACCACGCGGCGGTAATTCTCCGAGGCGTGAATCTGGGTGCCGATCTGGCTGATGATGTCGTGCCGCTGGACGGCGTTGCGCACCGCGAGGCTCTCGCCCAAGTGCAAGGTCATGGGCTTTTGGAGGTAAATGTCCTTGCCCGCCTCGCACGCGGCAATCGCCTGCAAACAATGCCAGTGTGGCGGCGTGGCAATAATGACGGCGTCCAGGTCCGGCTGCTGGAGCATCTCCCGGTAATCGGTGTAACCTTTGCAGGTCGGCTTGTAAGATTCCACCGTCGCTTCCACGCGCGCTTCCTGCACGTCGCACGCCGCCGCAACCACGACGTCGGCCTCCCGGGCGCAGAGGCCGAGATTGGCGCGGCCCATGCCGCCGCAACCGATGAGGCCGACGTGAATGCGGCTGTTGGGCGAAGGCTTGCGTGCCGGCTTGCGGCTGGTGCCGAACGCCAGATGCGGCGCGGCGAATCCGATGGCGGTGATGGTGGCGGCTTTTCGGATGAACTCGCGACGAGATGATAATATCGCGGAGCGCGGACAGCTTTGTCCGCGCGATCCTAGCGCAGTGGTGAGCGACTCGCGGACAAGGCTGTCCGCGCTCCGAGAAGCGGGTTGGATTTGGTTTTTCATAATGAGTTCAAGCTTCACCGATTTGCAGGCGCGGTTGGCGCGAGATCCGAGTGGTAACCACGCCACTGCGCGGCGCATCGGCTCTCATCTGCCATGGGGCCACGATGCAGCCACAAGCGAAAGCGCAGCACGAGCGGTTCGCCCGGCTTCAATTCGTAGCGCGTGCCACTGGCCGGGAACGTGGGTTGCAACCAGTTCAACTCTGGATACTTCACCCAGTCGCCGGGGTAATCGGGATTCGCGCTGTGCTGCAAAACGACCAGGCCCGAGTTCTGTGGTGCTCCGTCAATTCTTCCGTTCAATTCCGCCCAGGCCATGCGTGCCGGCGCATTGGTTGCGTCGGTATGAAAGTTGATCTCCTGCTTCAAGACGGTGGCGAGCCGCAGGTTCAACCCACCGTATTTGTCCGTGTCGCGGCGCGCGAGGGACACGGTGTCCTTGAGCGCCGTGAACGTTAATTCCAGATCTATCATCCGGTCATCGCCCGGCGCGCGGTAAGCCCGAATGACGGCGCGCTCCTGAACCAACGATTCGCCGCTTTCCCATTGCCAAATGTTCTCCGCTTCAATTTGCGCAAAAACCGGGCCGCCCGTCGCCGTGCATTTGCCGGCGGGCCGGGCGAATACGAACTGCAATGCGTGCAAATCACCGCGCTGGCCGCGCCAGTCCACTTCGGGCCACGCCCAGTAAATGCCGCGATGATGCGGATGATCCAGCGGCCAATCGCGCGTGAGGACCTCGCCGTCCAGTCCATAAAGTGGATGCAAATAATTGTTGCGGGCGCGTGCGTACTTGAGGTTGGCCGGCGTAACCTTCTCCAGCAGATCGCCCGGTTCAATGGTCGAGTAATTGTAGCGAAGAACAGGTTTGCCAGCTTCAGTGATATCGAACTGACCGCTGGCAGCATCCTGCTTTGCGAGCATTCCCTCGCTCGCACCGCGCCGAGCTATCTGGACCTCGAAACGGCGTTCCCCCTTCGCGCCCGGCGGCATGAGCCAGCACACGCGCATGGGCGCGCTGCGTTGGCCCGATTCGAGAACTTGCATGGGCACGGCCAGGCTCGCAGAAGCTGGCGACGGGCGAAGTTCGCGTAGCTGCAACCGTCCCTCAAGCGCCGCATGATGTTCACGCGGAGTGAGCTTCACCATTGCCGTAACGGGTGCGCGGGTCATGCCCAGCGAACCGTCGGGATCATTCATCGCGATGGAGTCGCCCTGCGCAGCGCTTGTGGTAAGGAGAACCAAGCCCATGAAGCATGTCGTTTTCATTGTCGTTCCGAATGACCGTGCCCGACGTGATTTAGGGACAGGCCGGGCGACGTGTCGAGCGGAATTCCGCTGGATGATCCTTGTGCTGTAGAACTCCAAAATCTTCGCACGCCAGGAAGATTCTCCTGAGCGCGGGTCTGCGACCCGCAGCAATTTTGCCCGGCGCAGTGTTTGCCAACAAACCGGTGGTGTGCTTTGCTTTCACACTCCTGCGGCTCACAGAGCCGTGAAATGGCCCCCATCTTCAAGCCACTGACCGCAGAAAATCGAATGAATCAAGATCTCCCTAATCGCGGCGCTTTCAGAATATGGACGTGCGGGCGCAGACGTTTTTCACTTGTGCGATTTGGCTGCACACGCCATAACACGCTCGCTATGAACTACAATATGTTTGTCTCCTTCCGCCGCTGGACCTGCGTTCTCGCCATTGCCATCACCACGGCTGCGGTCAGTGCGGCCAGCAATCCCTGGCGCGGCGACTGGGCGCTCACCATTCCCGGGGGCGGCGCCGGTTGGTTGGGCGTCGAAGAGCGGGACGGAAACCTTCAGGCCAACATGCTTTGGGGTGGCGGCAGTGTGTTCCCGCTTGAATCGGCGCGCGTCGAGGATGGCAAGCTGGTTGTGACACGCATCCATACCATTCAGAGCAAGGATGCCGCGGGCAAGACAGTGAAAACCAGGATCACCGAGACGATCACGGCCACAGCCAACGGAGATGATTTGAAGCTGACTTCGGTGAAGCCACGCGCGAACAGCACGGGCGAGGACAAGGCGGAATTCACGGGCAAACGTCAGCCGCCGTTGCCGCCCGCGCCAGACCTCGCGAAGATCAAGTTCGGCGAGCCGATTTCGCTCTTCAACGGAAAGGACCTTGACGGCTGGCGGCTGCTTGAATCGCGGGCACTCAATGGCTGGCGCGCCAAAGACGGACTGCTGGTCAACGAAGCAAATCAGGAAGAAGGCAAACCGCGGAAGAATTACGGCAATCTGCGGACGGAGCGTGAGTTTGAGGATTTCAATCTGAAGCTGGAAGTGCGCGTGCCCAAGAACGGCAACAGCGGAATTTATCTCCGGGGCATCTACGAAGTGCAGGTGTCGGACACGTATGGCAAGCCGCTCAATCCGCATCACATGGGTGCCATCTACAGCCGCATCACACCTACCGTCGCGGCGGAAAAACCCGCGGGCGAATGGCAGACGCTCGACATCACGCTGGTGGATCGCCACATTACCGTGATCCTCAACGGCACAAAAACCCTGGACAATCAACCGCTTGCCGGTTGCACGGGCGGCGCGCTGTGGTCCGACGTGACACGGCCCGGTCCGATTTATTTGCAAGGCGATCATACGAGTGTCGAATATCGGAATCTGGTGTTGCGTCCGCGGGTGAAGTAGGACAGGCAGTTTGGATTGGGGAAGCTTAGAGCAGTTCCAAATCCTGTTGCTGTGTTTCAACATTCTCCCTCACCCTTGCCCTCTCCCGCTGGGAGAGGGGAAGCTCTTTGGCTGCACTCAATCTTGCGAAAGACTTTCCGGCAGAAGGGGCAATGGATTGGTCAAGAACGCGGGAGCATTGCTCCCTCTCCCAGCGGGAGAGGGTTGGGGTGAGGGAGGACCGTTCAAGGCCCAAACGTTTGCACATCAAATAAAGCCGCTCCAGTTCATGGACACATCCTCAAAGAAACCGCAGTTTCTTAAGGTCATCGCCTGCGAAATCGCCTTTCGCGAAATCTGTTACGCGGCGGCCCGGTCACCGAACCTGCATGATCTGGAATTTCTGACGCAGGGTTATCACGATGTTCCCTGCCACGGCCGCGAGGAGATTCAAAAGCGCATTGATGCCGTGCCCGCCGGGAAATACGAGGCCATCCTGTTGGGTTACGGCCTGTGCAGCAACATTCTCACCGGCCTAAACTCGCCCCACACGCCGCTGGTGATTCCGCGCGCGCACGATTGCATCACATTTTTTCTCGGATCAAAAGAGCGTTACCAGGAGTTGTTCGCCGGCCGGCCGGGAAGTTATTACTTCACCTCGGGCTGGCTGGAGTGCCGCACGCGGCGGGGATTGAAGCCCGGTGATCCGGGCGGAATGTTCATGCCCGCCAACGCCAGCGCCAATCTCAACGCCACCTACGAATACTGGGTCAAGAAATACGGCGAGGAGAAGGCGCAGTATCTCCGCGAAGTCATGGGCGAGTGGTCAAACCATTATTCCCACGGCGTGTTGATTGATTTTGATTTCACGCAACCGCTCAAGCTCGACGACCAGGTGAAACAAATCTGCACCGAACGCGGATGGGAATTCGATGAAGTGGCTGGTGACCTGCGACTATTTCAGCGCTGGATGGACGGCGATTGGCCGGACAATGATTTTCTCATTGTGCCACCCGGAGAGAAAGTGGTCGCGACGTTTGACGACAAGATCATTGGAACGGCGGCAGCGCCGTCCTGAATTGCAGGACGGGCTTCAGGGGCGGATAAAGTGCGGCGCTTGGGTTTGAAAGAATTCCAGCCAGCTCAACATCATCGCGCCACCGATGGTCCCGGCGGCGCGACATTCCTCCGGGGTTTTGCCCCAGTAAAACCCGATCCACCCCGAGGCCACGTCGCGCGACTGCATCATAAATTCCGCAAACTCCTCCCGTGAGCAGCGCAACGGGAAAGTTTCTTCGATGACGACCGGCTTGCCGACGGCAAAACCGCGGAGCGTTTCCAGCGCCTCAGCCACGGCGGATTTCTCCGGGTACAGATGCACGCTGATGAAATCCAGGTCGGCGACAATTTTCTCCGGCACGAACCCAGAGGTTAAGCCAGGTTTGTCGAGACTCCAATGCACAAGGCCGACGGTGATCAAGTGACGACGGTCGTGCTTCCGAATGGCGGCCGTCAGTTGTTGAATCCACGCGCGCGCGACCTCGGGCCGCGCCCGGCCCGCGCGTTCCAGCGCGATGAACTGCACGAAATGTTTGCCAGCAAAGGCGCCGGCGAGCCAGTCGTCGCGCCGGCCATCCCCACCGGGCACAACCGGTTCATTCATCAGGTCGTAACAGAAAATCGCCGGGCTGTCCGCGCACTGCGCCGCAATGGCTTCCCAGAAGCGCGCTTGCACGGCCCAGCGCTCCTTTTCCGGGAGCGCGTCATACCAGGCGGGAACATCCGCTTTGTGATAACAAGCCAGTCCCGTGAGATTGAGGTAAAGGCCCGTGCGTTCGGCGAGCCTGACGAGCCGCTGCAATTGACCCAGCGCGTGGGGATCGGGCTGCGTCGGTCCGCGCATGAACTTGCCAAATTGCAGATGCACGCGCACGACGTTCGCCCCAAGCTGCTTCATCTCGGCGAAATCGTTCTCGATTTTCGACCACTCGCCGTCCCAATAGTCTTCGATCAACCGGCCTTGTTCATCGTGATCATAATTGAAACCCCACGGCGTGAACGAGCGACCGGACGGTTCGCGGACAAAAGACTTGCCATCAGCGGAAACGCGAATCCACTCCAGTGGAGCCACGGTCGGAGATACGTTGCGGCATCCGCCCGTGACCAACACGAGCGCGAGCCAGGCGAGCAAGACTTGGAACAAAGCTTTGTTTGAGCGACGACGGTTCATTTGCGCGTAATAATCTGCGGTCAATTCCCAAACGGCATGGCGGTCACAGGCAGGAGACATTCAGCTTTAGCCCTGCACACGGCAACGCGGTTGCGGGCTTCGCGCAATAATGGCTTAGAAGCTCAAAAGCAGTTGCCAGATATACATGTTCCCGAAACCATCAATGTCTTCCCAAATCTTCCGCACGAGTTCCGGACTGCCGGTGACTTCCGGCAGGTCTCTCACCCGTTCCTCCCACGGAAAACATACCCCCGGCTTTACACGCGGCGTTGGCCGCCCTGCCATACCAGTCAATTCGTTGCGGTCGGCAACCGATGCGGGCAGGTCGCAAGGCGGCGTGGGCGTCGGCACTTGGTAAGAACCCGCGGAATACACCCCGAGTTCGCGCGTGGTTTCTGTCATCACGCGCAGATTCTCGATGCTCGTATCGTCCTGCATGATCGCGCCGGCATCCATGATGTAACCGCCCTCGCGGGCGACTTCCTCTATGACCCGCGTGCAGAACGACCGCACTTCCTCCGGTTTGCCGTAGCTCAATAACATGTTCGGAATTCCCCCACTGATGGCGAACTTGTCGTGGAGCTTCTGATGAACGTGGAAGACGTCGTCCTGATCACAGTGGAAAACAATGCTGCGGTCGGGCAGTTCGCGAAAGGAATCAAGGTGATGCTTCCACTTGCCCTCCGCGTAGAACAATGTCTGATGTCCGTGCTTCCAAAATTCTTCGACAATCGGCTTGAGCGTCGGCCAATGATGCGAGTCGAACGTCTTCGGATTGATGAACGGCACGCAGGCGCGATGCATCCAGAACCCGATGGGCACTTGTTTGGCGGGATCAGCCGTAGTCAACCCGACGTGACACAAATGTGGCATCAAAGCCTCGCAAGCCTTGAGCACCTTGTCCGGTTGCGTGTGCATGTCCATCGTGAGGCCGACGTAACCGCGCAGTTTGTCCGCAAGGATGTCGAACGGCGACTTAAAGATGCCCGCGATGGCGGACACCGTCCCGCTCTCGTTGCGCATCCGGGCGATCTGCGGGCCGAACGCATAGAAATAAGACAGCATCGCCATCGCACCTTTCACATGCGAGAGGTTGTTCCTATATGTGGAGGCTTCGCCGATCTTGCTGACCTCGGTCGAAACGCGTGGCAGCCAGACGTTGTAGAGAAAAGCCGTCGGATCATCAATGAGCGCGTCGTATTCGTCCGCACGCATCCATGCTTGATCCTCGGGTGGTTCGATGTAGTTAAAACCGGTGGTGTGCGGAATGCCGATGCCGGGAATGCCGTAATAGCGCAGCCCAACCGCCTGCGCGAGACCAGTCCAGACATAAACCATGTTCGGCACGATGGCGTCCCAATCAAAACCTTTCGCGGTCTTGATCGCCGCCTCGAAGGCCTTGGTGTAGTCGTGCGCGACTTCCTGGCAAGAGTAGCCCGCGTACTTGGCGGTAAACTCGGCAACAAAAGGCCGGATCGGAATCATGTCCGGCTTCTCATTGCGCATGGCGGTGACGTAGCGATTGAGCCGCCCCTCGTAGAGTTGATCCACATTCATAAGCCCGGCGCGAGGTTAAGCCCACGTCGGTGCGTGGACGAGAAAAATCACAACTCTCCGGAGTGCGGGCACGCCGACTTACGTGCCGGCAGGTCGGTGTCCTGCTGGGTCGCAGTTCTAAGCGGCTTGGAGCAAAGCTTGGAGCAAAGCTTGATTGACGAAAGGCGCGCAATCCGGCACTCATGGCGAAAAGCAAATCGCCATGCGCATTGCCACTCTTGAATTGCTCCACGCGGCTCGCGGTCGTTACGCGCTGGGCGCATTCAATGTGTGCAACCTTGAACAGTTTCACGGCCTGTTCCGCGGTGCGGCGGCAGCCCGCGCGCCAATCATTGTTCAGTTTACCCGCGTGATGCGCGACTACGCTCATCCGCTCATGCTCGAACAATTGCTGCGCGGCGCGGAAATGATTTACCCCGACGTTACCTTTGCCGTGCATCACGACCACGGTGACGAAGCCAGTTGCGCGGATGCCATTGCTTCCGGTCACTACAGTTCGGTGATGATTGATGCGTCCCATCTGCCGTTCGAGCAGAACATTGCCGCCACACGCCGCGTTGTTGTAAGAGCGCACCAGCAGGGTATCGCGGTGGAAGCGGAGTTGGGTCAGCTCAAAGGCGTCGAGGACGAAATGCCCGTGGAGACAGAGGTCGCCCTCCTGACCGAACCGGCCCAGGCGGAAGAATTTGTCGGACGCACCGGCTGCGATAGTCTGGCGGTGGCCATTGGAACGAGTCACGGCGCCTACAAATTTTCCGGCAATCAGCGGCTGCATCTCGAGGTGCTGGCGGAAATCCAACGCCGGCTCGCTGGCTTCCCTTTGGTGCTGCATGGTGGTTCGGCGGTGCCTCCCGACGAAGTCAAACGCATCCGCAAGGCCGGAGGCGAGTTCGATTCCTCCGCGAGCGGTGTTTCCGAAGTCGAACTTTCCCAGGCGATTGCGCTGGGCATCGCGAAGGTGAACATCGCCACCGATGGCCGGCTCATCTGGACGCGGGTGCATCGTGAGTTCTTTCGCGATTGCCCGGGTGAATTTGATTTCATGCAGCCGGGCCGGACCTACATCAATGAGTTCGCCGAGCTGGTCGCGAAGAAATGCGAGTCGCTGGGTGCCGCCGGAAGGACGCCGGCGCTCACTACAGCGAAGCTTTCGCCAAGCGGCGGAGTAAACAACGGAGCGCGGACAGCCTTGTCCGCGAGTCCGCAGCCCCCGCACGACAAACACGCGGACAAAGCTCTCCGCACGCCGCTCGAATCCACACGATGAAAGACCGCCTTTCTCCAAGCTCGCCTCTTTTGATTCGCCCGCAAGCGGCTCAGGGCGAATATGTCCGCGTGACACCCGAGTCTGCTGGCTGGGAACACCTCCATTTCTCGGCGCGCCGCGTGAAGCGCGGTGAACGATGGCAGGCGAGCACGGGAGATTTCGAGTACGGCTTGGTGATTATCGGCGGTGTGTGCGCTATTCAATCGTCACGCGGTCAATGGCCGAAGATCGGCCGGCGGTCCAACGCTTTTTCCGGCATGCCGTACGCGCTTTATCTGCCGGCGCAGACCGACTTCACCTTGACGGCGTTGACCGGGGAACTGGACGTCGCTTGCGGTTGGTGCAAATCGCAGGGCAACCACCCGGCACAACTCGTGACACCGGAACAGGTCGCCATGGAGATTCGCGGCGGCGGAAACGCGACGCGCCAGATCAACTCCATTTTCCCGCCCGGCTTCAACTGCCACCGGCTCGTCGCCGTGGAAGTGTACACGCCGCCGGGAAGTTGGAGTTCTTATCCGCCGCACAAACACGACGTGCATCAAGTTGACGCCGCGGGCCAACTCCTTGAAGCCGACTTGGAGGAGATTTACTTTTACAAACACGATAAACCCCAAGGCTTCGCCATCCAGCGTGTTTACACCACTGACGCACGGCTGGACGAAACGATTCTCGCGCGCGACAGCGACGTCGTACTCGTGCCCGAAGGGTATCATCCCGTCGCGTCCGCCCACGGTTACACGACCTATTATCTGAATTTCCTCGCCGGTAGCGCGCAATCGCTCGCGAACACCGACGATCCCGAACACGCCTGGATCAAGCAGTCGTGGAAAAACACGGACCCGCGCGTTCCGGTCGTCACCATGGCGATGGAAAACAATGCACCGTGATGAAGGAATTCAACTTCCTCTTCACGCCTGCCCTCCCCCTTGGGCAGAGAATTCGCCCGACCCAAGTTCGCGCTTTGCAGCCCAGAACCGCGATTGGAGCGCCGGTCTCCCGACCCGGCGTGCTGGTCGGCAAACGGAGGTTCACGCCGGGTCGGAGACCGGCGCTCCGGTTTATGGGGAGGGAGAAACATCCGTCCGCGCCACGAGCTTGGGAAACCTGCGGGTTGCCGGAATACCGTCGGACAATTCGCGAGTGCAGATTCCTGTTCCCTCTCCCAGCGGGAGAGGGTAAGGGTGAGGGAGAAGTCCACGTCGGCGGGTGCGACCAGCAAGAAGTCTGAACTATTTCCAAATGCCAACCACCAAACCAGCCTTCGATCTCATCACAATGGGCCGTTCGTCCATTGACCTTTACGCGAACGAGGTCGGCGCGCCGTTCGTGGACATCAAGTCTTTCGCCGCCTACGTGGGCGGTTCGCCGACCAACATCGCCGTCGGCGCACAACGCCTGGGACTCAAAACGGCGGTGCTCACGGCGGTGGGCGAGGATCCGGTTGCGGATTTCATTTTGAAGTTTCTTAATCAGGAAGGCGTGGAAACCAAATTCATTCCACGCAAACCCGGCACGCGCACCAGCGCCGTGCTGTTGGGCATCGAACCGCCGGACAAATTTCCACTGGTCTATTACCGCGACAACTGCGCGGACAACCAGCTCTCGATTGATGACGTGCTCCAGACTCCCGTTGGCAGTTGCCGCGTATTCGAGTTTTCCGGTACCGGCTTGAGCCGCGAGCCGAGCCGCAGCGCCAACCTGTTCGCCGTGGAACAGGCCAAAGCCGCAGGTGCGACCATTGTGCTGGACGTGGATTTTCGCCCGAACCAATGGCATGACGCGCGTGCCTTCGGCGTAGTGGTGCGGTCGGTGCTGCCGTTGGTGGACATCGTTCTCGGCACGGACGACGAGTGCAAAGCGGTCACGCTCACAGACCCTACGCAGGTGAATGTAACGCACTCGCAGATTTCCGGTGCGCAAGTGGCCGGCGATTTGCACGCGGCAGTTCAGGCGATGCAACGGCGCGGGCCAAAGATGATCGTCGTGAAACGCGGAGAAAAGGGCGCAACACTCTTCGAGGCGGGCAAAGCGCCAGTGGACGTTCCTGGGTTTCCGGTGGAAGTCCATAACGTGCTCGGGGCGGGCGATGCTTTCGCCGCGGGATTCATTTACGGCCTGGTCAAGGGCTGGGACTTCTACAAAGCTGCGCGCATGGGCAATGCCGGCGGCGCGATAGTCGTCACCCGTCATGGCTGCGCGAACTTCATGGCTTACGAGGACGAAGCGATGACATTTATTGCCGAGCACGGAGGATTCTAAACTGTGAACATTCAATTTATCTTTATTTCCGGTTGCACCAGGAATCAGAAATCAACTTCACCATGAAAACCAAACGACTCACCACGGCCCAGGCCATCGTCCAGTTTCTGCTCAAGCAACAAGTCGAACGCGATCGCAAGCGACAACCGTTCTTCGCCGGTTGCCTGGGAATTTTCGGCCACGGTTGCATCGCCGGCATCGGCCAGGCCCTGCTGCAATACCCGCAGTTCCGTTACCTGAACACGAAGAACGAGCAGGCGTCCGTCCATATCGCGACTGCATTTGCCAAGATGAGCAATCGTCTGCGCACGTTTGCCTGCGTGAGTTCAATCGGCCCCGGCGCGACCAACATGGTCACGGGCGCCGCCACGGCCACGATCAATCGCATCCCCGTGCTGCTGCTCCCCGGCGACATCTTCGCGCGCCGCAACGTTGGTCCGGTGTTGCAGCAACTGGAGCATCCCAACTCGCAGGATGTTTCCGTGAACGATTGTTTTCGGCCCGTCTCCAAGTACTGGGATCGCATCAACCGGCCCGATCAACTCATGAACGCGCTGCCCGAAGTCATGCGCGTGCTCACGTCGCAGGCCGAAACCGGCGCCGTCACGCTCGCGTTGCCGCAGGACGTCCAGACTGAAGCCTTCGATTATCCGGTGGAGCTGTTCGCGGAGCGCGTCTGGTACATCCCCCGGCCGGCACCTGAGAAAACTCTGCTCGCCCGCGCAGTGGAATGGATTCGCGCGAGCAAGCAGCCGTTGATCGTTGCCGGCGGAGGCGTGCTTTACAGTGAGGCCGGCAAGGCTTTGGCAGAGTTCGCCGCCGCCACGGGCATTCCCGTCGGTGAGACGCAAGCGGGCAAAGGTTCGTTGCCCCATAACCATCCGCAGAACCTTGGTGCGATTGGCGTGACCGGCACATTCGCCGCGAACCGCATCGCACGCGAGGCGGATTTGGTCATCGGCATCGGCACACGCTACAGCGATTTCACTACCGCGTCGAAGACGGCGTTCCAGAATCCGAAAGTGAGGTTCATCAACCTCAACGTCGCCGAGTTCGATGCGTTCAAGCACAGCGCGCTGCCAATGGTGGCGGATGCGCGCGCGGCGATTGAGACGCTGGGCAAAGCGTTGCGGAGTTGGCACGTGGGCGCAGCGTTTCGTAGCCGAACGGAGAAACTGAATCGCGCCTGGGATCGGGAAGTAAATCGGCTTTATCACACCCCCGCTGGCGTGCCCGTGAGCCAGGCGGAAGTCATCGGCGCGGTGAATGATTTCGCGCGGCCCCGCGACGTGGTAATGTGCGCGGCGGGCAGTTTGCCGGGCGATTTGCACCGCCTCTGGCGCACGCGCGATCCCAAGGGCTACCATCTGGAGTACGGTTACTCGTGCATGGGTTATGAAGTCGCGGGCGGCCTTGGCATCAAACTGGCCGCGCCGGATCGTGAAGTCTATGTCATGGTCGGCGACGGCTCGTGGTTGATGATGTCGAGCGAATTAGTCACCGCCGTGCAGGAAGGCATCAAGCTCACCGTAGTGTTGCTCGACAATCACGGCTTTCAAAGCATCGGCGGCTTGTCGCAAGCAATCGGCAACCAACATTTCGGCGTCCGCTACAAGCAACGCAACCCCAAAACCGGCCACCTCGATGGTGCCAACGTGCCGATTGATTTTGCCGCCAACGCCCGCAGCCTGGGCGCGCACGTCCTCCCGGTTCGTGATATTCCGCAATTGAAATCGGCGCTGGTCGAAGCCCGCCGGCAAAAGCGCAGCACGGTAATCGTGATTGAAACCGACGCCGAGAAACGCGCTCCGGGCTACGATTCCTGGTGGGACGTGCCGATCGCGGAAGTCTCCAGCCTGGTCTCGGTAAAGAAAGCACGGAAGGCATTTGAGCAGGCGGTAAAGAACGAGAAGTATTTCCTTTGAGCAACCAATGAGCACACCCATTCCCAACTATATTGCCGATGCCTGGCAGGCTTCCGCCGCGACGGAAGTTCTCGAAGTCACCAATCCGGCCAAGGCGGAAACCATCGCTCGCGTGCCGTTGTCCTCCGCCGCGGAAGTGGACCTGGCGGTTCAGGCGGCGGCTGTGGCTTTTCCCGAATGGCGGCGAACCCCGGTCACGGATCGCGTTCAGTTCCTGCTCAAGCTAAAGCACGAAATGGAATCGCATTTCGAGGAGCTGGCCCGCAGCATCACCATTGAGTGCGGCAAGACACTGGCGGAATCGCGCGGCGAAATGCGGCGCGCCATCGAGAATGTCGAGACGGCAGCCGGCGCGCCCGCGTTGCTCCAGGGCCTTTTCTCCGAGGACATCGCCAGCGGCATTGACGAACTAATGATCCGCCAACCGCTTGGCGTTTGCGCCTGCATTTGTCCGTTCAATTTCCCCGGCATGATTCCGTTCTGGTTCATGCCTTATGCGTTGGCCTGCGGCAACACTTATGTCGTCAAGCCCTCCGAGCGTACGCCGCTGACGATGCAACTCATAGCCGGATTGATCGCGCGGACTGGCCTCCCCAAGGGTGTGTTCAATCTGGTCAACGGCGGACGCGAAGCGGTGGATGCGCTGCTCGACCATCCCCTGGTCAAGGCCGTTAGCTTTGTCGGCTCGACGCCGGTGGCGAAGCACGTGTATGCCCGCGCAGCGGCGAACGGCAAACGCGCGCAATGCCAGGGCGGCGCCAAGAACCCTCTGCTCGTCCTGCCCGATGCCGACCCAGAAAGCACGACGCGCATCGTGGCCGACAGCGGCTTTGGTTGCGCCGGCCAGCGTTGTCTGGCCGGGTCGCTGGTGGTGACGGTGGGTAAGGCCCGTTCCTGGTTCACCGAGTCAATTCGCGAGGCGGCGGCCAGCCGGGTGGTGGGCAACGGACTGGATGAGCAAGTGCAGATGGGACCAGTGATCACGTCGCAGAGCAAGGCGCGCATCGAAGGACTGATTGGTCAGGCAGTCAACGAAGGCGCCAAACCGCTGGTGGACGGGCGCGATCCGAAAATCGCAGGGTGTGATCGCGGATTCTTTGTGCGGCCAACCATCTTGGACGACATGAATCCAAACGGCGACGTGGTGCGCACGGAGATTTTTGGTCCGGTGCTCGGTTTGATTCAAGTGAATACCGTGGACGATGCCATTGCCTTCGTGAACCGCGGCGCTTATGGCAACATGGCCTGCATATTCACCGCGAGCGGCGCGAGCGCGCGGAAGTTCCGTTACGAAGCCGAGGTCGGTAACGTCGGAGTCAACATCGGCGTGGCCGCGCCGATGGCGTTCTTCCCGTTCAGTGGGGCGCGGGAGAGTTTCTTCGGCGATTTGCACGGGCAGGGCCGGCACGCCATCGAGTTCTTCACTCAAACGAAAGTCGTCATTGAACGCTGGCCCAAAGAGTGGTCGCGAAGGTTCTGAATCAACCAAATCCCAGACCATGAATCCGTCCGACTCCATTCGCATCGCCAACGCCCCGTGTTCGTGGGGCGTACTGGAATTTGACCTGCCGGGCAAGGCGCTGGGTTTTGCCCAGGTGCTGGATGAAATCCGCGATACCGGTTACGCCGGCACGGAGTTCGGCGATTGGGGCTTCATGCCGACCGATCCTGCTGCGCTGCGCCGTGAACTCGACGCGCGCAAGCTGGCCATGGTCGGCGCGTTCGTGCCCGTGGCGTTCGCGGACCCCAACGCCCACGCGGCTGGAGCAGCAGTCGCGGTGCGCACCGCCAAATTGCTGGCCGCAGTCGAAGGTGAATCCCCTTTCATCGTGCTCGCCGATGACAACGGTAAGAATCCCAACCGCACCCAGAAGGCGGGGCGCATTACGAACGCGGACGGCTTGACCGGGACGCAATGGAAGACGTTTGCTCAAGGCGTCGAGCACGTCGCCCGCACGGTTCGGGAGCAGTCCGGTTTGCGTTGCGTCTTCCACCACCACGCCGCCGGCTTTGTCGAGACTGCGGACGAGGTCGCCCGTTTGCTCGAACTCACGGACCCAAACCTTGTCGGCTTGTGCTTTGACACGGGACATTTCCGTTTTGGCGGCGGCGATCCACTGGCGGCGTTGCGCCGACATCGCGACCGCATCTGGCATGTGCATTTCAAGGATTGCAGCCCGGCCGTGCATCAGCAGTCGCGCGCTGAAGGCTGGGATTACTTTGACTCGCTCAAGCACGGCATCTTCTGCGAACTCGGCAAGGGCGACGTGGATTTCGCGGCAGTGATTGAGGAATTGCGCCGCACGAACTACACCGGCTGGATCGTCGTCGAGCAGGACGTGCTGCCCGGCATGGGCGCGCCGAAAGAATTTGCGCAACGCAATCGTGATTATCTGCGCCAGCTTGGATTATAGGAGAGTAACATGGCAAATCGAACATTGAACGTCGGCGTCATCGGCTGCGGACGGATTGGCCGCATTCACGCGGAGAACCTCGCCACGCGCATTCCGAACGCGCGCTTGGTCGCAACGGCAGACACGGCCATAAACGCGGCGCAGGAAGTGGCTACCCAGCTACACGTCACCAAAGCCACGGCGGATTACCGTGAACTCCTCGTTGATCCCGCCATTGATGCGGTGGCGGTCTGTTCCTCCACCGACACGCACTCACAGATCATCCAGGAGGCGGCGGCGGCAGGAAAACACATCTTCTGCGAGAAGCCGATTGACTACGACCTCGCCCGAATTCGCGCTGCGCTGGCGGCCGTTGAAAAGGCGAAGGTCAAGCTCCAGATCGGTTTCAATCGCCGCTTTGATCCGAGCTTTGCCAAAGTCCGTGAACTGGTTGTAGCCGGTGCGGTTGGCCAACCGCATGTCATCCGCATCACCAGCCGCGATCCCGCGCCGCCGCCACTCGATTACATCAAAGTCTCTGGCGGCATCTTCCTGGACATGACCATTCACGACTTCGACATGGTGCGCTTTCTCAGCGGGAGCGAGGCGGAGGAGATTTACGCGATTGGTGACGCACTTGTGGATCCCGCCATCCGCGAGGCCGGCGACGTGGACACAGCCATTGTCACGATGCGGCTCAAGAACGGCGCACTGGCCACGATAGACAACAGCCGCAGAGCCATCTACGGCTACGACCAGCGCATCGAAGTGTTCGGCTCAAAAGGATCGGCGGCGGGGGGCAATCGCACGCCGGACGCGCATCTCCTGACTGACGCGGCGGGAGTGCATGCCGCCAAGCCGCTGCACTTCTTCCTGGAACGCTACGCGGAAGCCTACGTCATTGAGATGCGGGCTTTCGTGGACGCGGTGTTGAAAGATCAAACACCCCCCGCAACGGGGTTGGACGGACTGCAACCGGTCATCATGGGCCTGGCAGCCACCAGGTCTTTGCGCGAAGGGCGTCCAGTGAAGTTATCGGAGATTGCGACCGAATAAATCTGACAACGGTTATCTCGTCAATCCGTCCCGCCTGACACGGGAGGGAATATCGCCACCCGCGATGAAACCGGACACAAAAACTGCCCCAACGGAATTGCAGCGGCCTGCCCGGTGGTTCGCTGACTGTGTTCGGCGCTGAAGGCCAGGCGGATGATGCCGCATCCGATTTTGCCTCCGCAGTGCCATCCATCAGCATCTTCAGGTACGGTGAATACTCTTCAGGAGCGCAGTGAAGCTTTGCCGATTGCGGTCGTGAGTTGATAACGGGATATTGGGACATGAAAACGAAGCGGTTGGTTAAGCGAAGGGAGTTTCTCAGAACCACTGGCGCCGCCGGAATGGGCGGCTGGTTGAGCAGCGCGGCGCTGATGCACAGTTTCGATGCTCAAGCCGGGGCGGCGTCCGCCAAACCGGAATCGGCGGAAAAGCTCATGGCGCAGTTGAAAGCCATCAGCAGTCAGTATCCCAGTGTGCCGCAGGAAGAGGGCCGCTTTCTGAATCTGTTGCTGAAGGCCACGCGCGCCCGGCGTGTGCTGGAGGTAGGCACGGCGCACGGTTACACCACCATCTGGCTGGCGCTGGCGTTGGAAGAAACGGGGGGAAATCTGACGACCATTGAAATCATGCCGGAGCGGGTGGAACTGGCGCGGAAACATCTGACGGAAGCCGGCTTGTCACACCGGGTCGGTTTTCAGCAGGGCGACGCGCATAAAATTGTGCCGATGCTCGACGGCCCGTTCGACATTGCCTACCTCGACGCCGACAAAGGCGGGCAGGTGGATTATTTCCACAAACTCTTCCCGAGATTGCTGTCGCCCGGCGGACTGCTCATCGCCCATAACGCGATCCTGCTGGCGGACAAGATGCAGGATTATCTGGAGTTAGTTCGGAATCATCCCGACTTCGACACCATCGTGCTGCGCGCCGTGGAAGACGACGGATTGGCCGTCAGTTACCGCAAGCGGCAGACGGCCTGATTCGAGTCAGTGCCAGCGAGCGATCCAAGCTGCGCGAACGATCTCCGCGACTTGAATCCGCTGGCAGAGCGGTCAGCACTTCGCGCCGAAGTCCGCTTTGAACGCCTTGGCCAGCTTGGCGCCCCAGTCCTTGAGCGGTTTCATTCGACCGAAGAAAAAGCGCAGCACCTTGGGCTCTTCCACAAATTTCAACCCGCCCACCAGATCCCGATGCCGGTAAAGCCAGGAGAGGCGGTCCACCGCGTATTCAATGTGGGAAAGCGAGTATGTGCGGCGCGGCAGGGCCAGGCGGATGAGTTCGAGATCAGCAGGCACGTCGTTTCCGCGCTCGTCGCGATCCGTAGAAACTGTGCCGCGTTCCATGACGCGCACGCCAGAAGTCAAATACACCGCCGCAGCCAGGGCGCCCGCGGGATACTGGGTTTGCGGCAGATGCGGCAGGAATCGTTTGGCGTCCAGGTGACATCCCAGCCCACCACCCGGCGTGACAGCCGGCAGCCCCGCTTCCAACAGCCGGCTCACAAAGTATTCGATGAACTCCGGCGAAGCGCAGGCCACGTCGTAATCCGTCATCTCGCGCAAACCAACCGTCATCGCCTCCAGTTCCTTGATGGACATGCCGCCGTAGGTGGAGAAACCTTCGTAAAGCGGCAGCCAGGCCAGGAGGCGGTCGTAATACGACTTGCTGTTCGTCGCGATCATGCCGCCGCGCACGCAGGTGCTCTTGCGCGCCGACAAATACAGAATGTCCACCAGGCTCATCATTTCGCTGATGATCTCGGAAATCGTCATGTGCTTGCACTCAGGGTCGCGCTCCTTGATGAAATAGGCGTTCTCGGAAATGAGGCTGCCGTCAAACACGAGCGGAATCTTGTGAGCCGCGGCCAGCTTCTTGACCTCGCGCAAGTTACCGAGCGAGAACGGCTGCCCCCCAATCAAATTCGTGGTGGCTTCCATGCGGACGAAGGAGATCTTTTTCGCGCCGTAACGTTTGATGCAATCGCGGAATTTCTTCAGACACAAATTGCCCCGAAACGCGTGCGTGCTTTCGGTATTCATGGCTTCGTCGGTGAAAATCTCGATGACCTTGCCACCGGCCAGTTCAAAGTGCGCCTTGGTGGTGGTAAAATGATAATTCATCAGCACCACGTCGCCCGGTTTCACGAACACCTTCGCCAGCAAATGCTCGGCGGCGCGCCCTTGATGCACCGGCATGGTGTACTCGAAGCCGAGAATCTCCTTAACGGTATCCGCGAGCCGATAAAAGCTCTCACTGCCGGCATAAGCATCGTCGGCAACCATCATCGCGGCGAGCTGGTTGTCGCTCATGGCGTTTGTGCCGCTGTCGGTAAGCAGGTCCAGGAAAACATCCTTGGTGCGGAGCAGGAATGTGTTGTAACCGGCTTCCTGAATGGCTTCGAGCCGGCGCTTGAGGGGTTGCAGATTGATTTTCTGAACAATCCGTGTCTTGTGCATCTCGACCGGAATGACTTTGCCGTTGGAAAGAGTGATTTTCATGTTAACCGCCCTGCTCGCTTGATGTGCTTACACGTTGTTTTTCTGCTGCCGCGCATTCTCGAAATCCGCCCGGTGGGAACCCTTATGCCCCGCGGCTCATGCGCGGCAGCAGGCTGCAATTTCAGCCGTGGTATCGCAAGCAGAAAGTCTCTGCCGGAAGATTCGTCGGCCAGCGTAAAACACCGGCCACCACGACCAACCCAGTCCAAACCCTGGCACCAATAAAAAAGCCGGCGCCGCAGAGAGCGGGCCGGCTGGATTGACGAAGCCTTGGTTCGTTGGTGAATGTCAGAATTTATACGCGATGCCGGTGATCAGGCGGAAATCATTTTTATCACGACCCGAAGCCGGTTCACTGTCATAGGTATTTTGCGCCACTGCACGGAGGCTCAGTTTTTTGGTGATCGCGGTGTCAATGCCCACCTCGCCAATCAAGAGATATTTCTCCTGCCAGCGATCCACCTGCGGGATGTACTCCAGGCTCTGCCAGATTTTGGTCGTCTCGGTGAGCTTGTGCTCAAACCGTTCGCCAAATCGCGCGCCGACGTACACGTCTGAAGACTGACCTTCAAGCCGCTCGAAGACCACGGAGGGACCGGCTTCAAACGCCAGCAATGTCTTCGGTTCCTTGATCACGTAATAGCCGATCAACGGGCTGACCCGGAAGCGGTAATCCACACCCGTAATACCGTCATACTCGCCGTCGAGCCGAATGCCGCCGTAAAGTCGCTCGTTGAACAGACGATTGTACTGGCCAAAGCCGCGGACATACTCGGTGTTCTTCTGGTTGTCGCCATCCACCTCGGCTTCGCCGTAACCGCCAGATATACCAAACGCGGCTTCGTCGCGTTCCCACTTCCGATTGGTTTCCAAGCCCAGCGTCCCCAAAAAGGTGTCGCTGTTTCCGCGGGTCAAGGTGAGACCAGCAGCGGCGGTGGTTTCCCAGCCTTTCTTCTCTGCGGGCTTATCCTGGGCCGCGGCACTACCCGCCCCCAGACACAAGGCCATCGCGGAAAACGCGATCCCGAATCCGCGGACGGCACAGCAATTCCAGTTCTGCTTCATTTAATGGTTCAGTTTCCCCTGCCCATGTGCGGGAATCTCCAGCTCCTGAAAACAATCCTCCCCACAGGTTGCCCCGAGGGGGCGCGCACAGACAGGTGAGCGCCCGGTAGCCCGTCCTCGCACTCGACAGGACGCGCAAGATAGCGGAATTCAAATCGAGCGCAACCCCGGCTTTGAACGCCCGGAAGCTCCCTTGGCTTCCTCGCGCAGCCGGACTGCTGGTTGGGGATTCAACAATGCTGCACCGACCGGCGCGCGGAAGGAAACACGGTGCGAAAAGACCTTGAGGAATCGCGCGAGTATGGTTTCCTTGCCGCAGATTGAATATCCACCCGGCCCGACAGCTTACGAGTGAATTATGAAACTTCCCTTCAGCATTGTCTCGGCACTCTTGCTCATCCCCACCTTGTCCTTCGCAGTTGATTCCCAGCGCACCCTGCGATTCACGGCATCCTCCAAAGGCGAAGTCCTTGCGTGGCAGAAGCAAAGTCGCGAGCGGCTTTTTGCCCTGATGATGGGCGGTGAGAAACCAAAGCCGGTACCGCTCGATGCCAGGATCCTTCAACGCATCGAGATGCCCGCGGGTGGCTACGTGCTCGAAGAAGTGTCCCTGCAAACCCTCCCGGATCGCCGCGTTCATGCCTGGATGACTGTGCCCAAGGAGCGAAAGGGAAAAGTCGGCGCGGTGCTGGCGCTGCACGGGCATGGGGGGACGGGCAGTCAAAT
Organism: Verrucomicrobiota bacterium; assembly: GCA_014860005.1. The sequence goes on from JACZKP010000088.1 coordinate 49,936, forward strand.
TGTGCGCGGAGAAAGTCTATACTGGTATGGCCGCGCGCTGGCCGAAATGGGTTATGTGGTGATCTCGCCGGACATCGGGCAGCACGACTTACAGCACACGAACTGGACGCTCATGGGCGAACGCGTGTGGGATGCGCTGCGCTGCGTGGATTATTTGGAAACGCGGCCGGAAGTGGACAAGAAACGGATGGCGGTGGCAGGTCTCTCGCTCGGTGGCGAAGCCGCAATGTATGTGGCAGCCATGGATACCCGGCTCAAAGCAGTGAACAGCAGTGGCTGGCTCACCACGATTGACAACATGAAGCGTGGCCACTGTCCCTGTTGGAATTTTCCTGGACTGGAGGAGCACTTTGATTTCGCCGACATCTTCTCATGCGTGGCGCCACGTCCGCTGGCGCTGGAAATTGGCGAACGCGAACGAGCACCCGGCGGTTTTCCCGTGGACATCGCGCGGAAGGCGTTTGAAGAAATCAAACCCGCCTATCGAGTCCTGGGCGCGGAGCAAAACCTGATTCTCGACATCCATCCCGCTGGCCACGTATTCCGGGGAAATGAATTCTGGCATCCTTTGCTGGCAACCATTGGCACGTCATGGCCCTGGAACAACCGCGAACGCGAAAAGGCAACCGCGGACGAATTGCTCCGCCGCGGCGAAATTGCGCGCCGTAACTTCTTCCGCTCGCTCATACTGCTGGATGGCTGGTGGGCCACCCGTGATCGCGTGACTGGACTTTTTCCCCGTCGCGTGGATCAGCCGGTCTGGGCACCGCAGGACAATGCAGCGGATATGTTCCCGTTTCTCTCACTCACGGCTTACTTCCTCGCGCCGGAACGGTTGGATGAGATTCTGCAAATCATTCCGATTGAAAAGAAACTCACCCAGCGTCTCGGCGTGCTGCCGGATTGGTATTCGATCACCAATCGCGCCTTCGTCCACACGAACGCTGACCTCCCGCGCCTCATCTTCAACGCCGCCGAATACTGCAAGGACGGCCTGCTCCCGATGACGGAAGTCATGGGCCGCGGGCCGTGGTTTGACCGCATGGTTGAGTTGACCGACGCGATCTTCGAGCACGCGCCGGTGCAAAGTGATTTTGGTTTGCTGCCCGCCGATGATTCGGAGGTCAACGGTGACATATTGCAAACGCTCGCCCGGCTTTATGCAATGACGCGTAACCCACAGTATCTCGCCTGGGCCGAGCGCATCGGCGACGCCTACTGCTTCGAGGTACTCCCGAAAAACGGCGGGCTGCCGGCATATCGCTGGGATTTCACGAAACATGAAGTGCTCAGAGATTCGTTGAACCTGAACGATCATGGCAACGAACTCATTGGCGGCTTGGCGGAACTTTACATCGTCACGCAGGCTTTCAATCCGCAGAAAGCGAATCGCTACCGCGCGCCGATGGCGGCGATGTTTCATCGTCTGCTCGCCAAGGCGCGTAACCCGGACGGGCTTTGGTACAATGTGATTCGCGCTTCAACGGGAGAACCCCTGAACCAGGCGACCCCGGACACGTGGGGTTACGCGCTGAGTGCGACCGCCACGTTCGGCACGGCCACGGGCGACCCCGTGCTGCTCGAAGCCGTGACGAACGCGTTGCGCAACATTGACCAATCTCGTTATCTCCACTGGAGCGACGCCGACGCTTACGCCGATGCGATTGAAGGCGCGCTGTATCTGTTGAATCGTTTTCCCGTCCGCGAAGGGTTCGATTGGATGGAGAAAATGCTGCCGCTGTTTCTGGGCAAACAGCGGGATAGTGGCATCGTGGAGGGATGGTACGGTGACGGCAATTACGCACGCACGGCACTGCTCGCGGCCAGATATTACACGCAGGGCGCCATCTGCCGCCCCTGGCGTTCCGACTTGCGCTTCGGCGCGATGCGCGATGGTGACACACTGAAGATCGCGCTCACGGCCGAATCGGACTGGGAGGGCAAAGTCATCTTTGACCAACCGCGTCACCGGCTGATTCTCAACCTGCCCAGCAATTACGCCCGACTCAACGAATGGTCCGAGTGGTTCACGGTCGAATCCGACGCCCTTTATCAGGTGAAAGCCGGCAATGCGCGAGCGGAAGTGAAGAGGGGTGCGGAGTTGGCACTGGGACTGCCGCTGTCGTTGAAGGCCGGCAAGGTTGTCCGGTTGGAAATAAGAAAGCGCTGAGAATCCGCGCCGCAGGGCCGACGCGACGCGGAGATCAGGAGCTTGCCAGTTACCAGTGCCGAGAGTGCGACCCCCAGATGGGTTGGCGGACCAATAAAGCCCGCACCACGCCCGGCGACGCAGAGTCCTTCAAAACCGCTTCGTGAGGGTCACGGTCACTGTGTTGCCCTGTAAGCGGTTCTCGGCCTCGATTTCGCGCACGTAACGTATCGAGGTGATCACGCCGAGTTTTGGGCACACCATATTGATCTCCGGCCCGATGCCCCAAACCCAGTCCTTGAGGTCAGAGGAGCCCGACCCGCTATCCTTCGTGGTCTGAACCTGATAATAACCTACGACCCCGAGATCAATCGTCGGGCGCAACGCGTAGCTCGCCCCCCATTCGAGCGTATAAGCCTGGCCAGGGGTGATGTCCGTGTCGCGTTGTTCGGTATTGAATTCATAGCGATTCAAAGCTGAAAGCGCCCATTTCTTTTCCTCGTCCATGAACCAGGTGGCCCCGGCGGTAAGCATGGGCGTCCAATAACCCAGCCCGGCCCGGGTCGTGGGCGCATAAGCGCTCCTTGGCGAATCACCGGTGGGCGCCCAAACCCCGGCGCCCAGCGAGAAATCGAATTGCTTCAAGCGCCAGGACAGCGTGGCTTCCGCAAAGAAATCGCCAATGCCGAAAGTGGAATCGTCAAAATGTCCAATCGGCGGTGGATAGTCCGCTTCGGCGCTCGTGTATTGCAGCGGCAACAATGCGTCCACTCCCACAAAGCCGCCCAGCACCTGCACGTCCGTGATCCAAACCAACCGCGGGACATTGGCATAAATGAACACGTCCGGGTCCGCTGCCTTGATCTCCTTGCCCTTGTTGTCGTTCACCCGGTCTGCCCAATAAAAGACATTGTAGTCACGGAGGTAAACCCCCGGTGGTGGCAGGCTCGCGCCTTTGATGCCTTCAATACCGGGCACATAATGGGCCGTGGGTTGCGCCTGAACGAGTGTGGTCAGCGCGAGCAATCCGGCGCCGCCGAGCAGTGTTTTCAATCTGAGTTTCATGGTTGTGGGTTGGTTTGGTTATCTGGATCAGTTCGATCACACATCCTGCATCTTTCCAGTCAGGTAAGTCTCGTAGGCACTCAGGTCGAGCAGCCCGTGGCCGGAAAGATTGAACAGGATCACGCGCTTCTGGCCTGTCTCGCGCGCCTTGACGGCTTCCTCCACCACGGAGGCAATTGCGTGGGCGGATTCGGGGGCGGGCACGATGCCTTCCGTCTGGGCGAAGAGCGTCCCGGCCTCGAACACCTTCGTCTGGTGGTACGCCTCCGCTTCCATCAAGCCCAACTTCACCGCGTGGCTCACCATCGGTGACATGCCGTGATAGCGCAGTCCACCGGCATGAATAGACGGCGGCATGAATCGGTGTCCCAGCGTGTACATCATCAACAGCGGTGTCGTTTCCGCCGTGTCGCCGAAGTCGTAACGCAGATCGCCTTTGGTTAACGTCGGGCAGGCCGAAGGTTCCACGCCGACAATCCGGTAATTCTTTTTCTCGGTGATCTTCTTCTGGATGAACGGAAACGCCAGGCCGGCGAAATTGCTGCCGCCGCCACAGCACCCGATGATGGCGTCGGGTTCTTCGCCGGCCAGTTGCATTTGCTTGATCGCCTCTTGACCGATGACGGTTTGATGCAGACAAACATGATTGAGCACACTGCCGAGCGAATACTTTGTATCCGGTGTCTTCACCGTGTCCTCGATGGCTTCGCTGATGGCGATGCCCAGGCTGCCGGGACAGTTGGGATCCTCCGCCAGCACCTTGCGGCCAAATTCCGTCTGGTCGCTGGGACTGGGATGCACGGTGGCGCCCCACGTATGCATGAGCATCCGGCGATACGGCTTGTGCTGGTAGCTGACCTTGACCATGTAAACGTTGCACTCCAGACCAAACAGTTTACAGGCCAGCGCCAGCGAGGCGCCCCACTGGCCGGCGCCCGTTTCTGTGGCCAGACGCTTGGTGCCCGCCACTTTGTTGAAATAAGCCTGGGCCACGGAGGTGTTGACCTTGTGACTGCCGGCGGGACTTGCGCCCTCGTATTTGTAGTAAATGTGCGCGGGTGTTTGCAGCGCCTTCTCAAAGCGCACGGCGCGCAGCAACGGCGTGGGCCGCCACAGCGCGTAAATATCCCGGACCTCCTCGGGAATCTCGACATGCCGGTCCGGGCACATTTCCTGGCGGACGAGGTTCTCTGGAAAGATGGCCAGCAAGGCTTCCGGTGGAATGGGCTGTTTGGTGCCGGGATGCAACGGCGGCGGCAGCGGTTCGGGAAAATCCGCGAGCAGATTGTACCAATGCGTCGGAATCTCGGCCTGGGTCAGCGTGAATCGAGTTTGCATGTTTTTTAGTCTGTTGAATTGAATGTCGTGTTCCGGTGGCGAGCCTTGACCTGAGTCATGAAATTATGTTGAAACCAGTCGAATTTCCATCCTCTGCCCGGCCCAGGCCAACGTTGCCCTTTACCGTTTTCAACCAGCGGATGTAATCCGTGTAAAGCGTCGTGGAATCGGGATGCCCGGCAAAGGCCCGCGTGCCCGGTTTGTTCATCAGGCCCTGATACTGGTAGATCAGGATTTTGTCCACGAAGGGCGCGACCGCTTCGAGTTGTTGCTGCACCCGCGCGAATGGTGCGGGAATGAGCGGGCTGGTCTGTTTGTTGGGCGGTCCCTCCCAGGCGAACACCTCCACGTCCGCCCACAGCGCGCGTTGCGGGACGCGATTATGCGCGCGGCGCAGGCGCTCAAATGCCGCCGCGCTGCCCGCAGCGTCCATGCGCAGGCAGCCGACCTCATCCTGATACGCGATGATGTCCACGTCGAGCTGTTCCAATTGCTTCACGAAGGCGTCATCGCAAACGGCGCGATACGTACCATACGGGGCGGTCAACGTCTTTGCCTTGGGCGTCAGGCGGCGTGCCTCGGCGCTGCAAGCATTGACGTGGGCAATGAAATCCGGCGTGAAGTATGGCGAAAGGTGCGCTTCGTTCGGCCAATACCAACCATGGAAACTCCGATGCCGCGAATAACGCGCCGCGAGTTCCTCCATCATTTGAAACCGCTTGGCCACTCGGTCGGGATCATGCAGGGCGCGGTGGTCCCACGCACCATACCAGTCGCTGCTGAGGAAAAACTTCACCCCATACTTGTCGCCCGCGGTGAGCAACGCTCCGATAGGGTCGGCGCACGCCATCGGCAGTTTGGGTAGCAGCGGCGTGTCGTAAAACGCCTGACCGCCCTTGGCAATGGCCAGCAGGACCAGATATTCCATGCCCAGTTCCGCCACGTCCTTCACCGCCTGCTGCCATTGTTCCGTGGTGAAATTGAGGCACGCGTCGTTCCAGTAAAAATGCCGGCGATCATCCCACCAAATGCTGATCCAGCTTCCTTGAATCGGCTTGATTGGGCTGCTCCGTTGAGTTAGCGGTGCGGTGCGACATGAAAGATTCAGCGCGCCAGCCGCGGCGCCCACTCCCACAGCGCGTAGAAAATTGCGCCGATTAGTTATCCCATTCATCCCGCCGCAGTATCTACACTCTGCCGACAGCTTCGCCAAGTCTTGATTCATCCACCGTCACGCCGAGGCCGGCGCCTCGCGGAACAACGGCCTCGCCATGGCGCACCTGAATTGGATCCCGCAGAATGCTGCCCTCGAGAAACTGCGGCCCATTCAGTGCCGCCGGATATTTCAGATCATACGCACCATACAACGCCAGCGACGCCGCGAGCGAAATGTCCGGATCGGACAAACCACTGCCGAGAAACATCAAGCCGCGATCCAGCAGAATCTCCACTTGCCGCCGCGCCTCCGTAATCCCGCCGCAACGGCCCGGCTTCATCGCCACGCCGTCCAACAGGCCAAGTTTGATGAACTCCTCCAACTCGACCGAGGAAACGATGCCCTCGTCCATGATGATGGGCAACGCGCCCTGTCCCTTGAGCCGCTGATAACCGGTAAGCCGGTTGGCGGGCAACGGCTGTTCCAATACCGGCACGCCCAGTTCCGCGAGCTTCGGCGCGACGGCCAGCGCCGTCGCCTCGTCATAACCGCCGTTCGCGTCGGCCCAAAGGAAGCCATCCGGGGCGAGCCGTTTGACCAGACGGCACAATTCCAGATCGAACTGCGGATCCGGCGCCACCTTCACGTTGAAATTCCGATAGCCGCGCGCCCGGCCCTGCATCACCACGCCCTCGACCTCGTCGAGCGTGCGCACATTAACCGTCCAACTCAGTGTGATTTTGTCGCGTCCCGTCTTGTTCCAACGCGCCGCCGCGCTCTGGCCCAGCAGTTTTCCCGTAAGATCAAACACCGCCAGATCAATGCCCGCCTTGCAGATCGGTTGCCCGGTGGAAAACGACGGCGCGATGATCGCCCCCATTGCAGCTTGGATCGCCTCTTCGTCAAACGGGTCCAACCCGATCAAGGTCGGTGCGAGATACTCCGTGAGCGTGGTCTGCACGGTTTCCAACGTCTCGTAGCTCCACCGATGCGAGGGCACACTTTGCCCCCACCCCACCGCGCCATTGTCCGCCGTGAGCTTGACGACGACCGTCTGTCGCCCCATCGGCCGCCCTTTCGGCCCCTCAAAGAATTTGAAGTACCCAACAGTCCGGTAATTGACCGGAAACGCTTCGACATTGGCAATTGTGACTTTCATGGGAAACCCGCAGTGTTTGCGACGCTGTTTGGTAGTGGCTTCCGGGTGCGCTCGCAAGGCGATATTCAGCAGAATTACGTAACACCCAGCGCGGCTTCAGCCGCAACCAAAGAGCCGGGCGAGTGGTTGAGTCACAGAGAGCAATTCTCCCTCTCCCAGCGGGAGGGCGGGGGTGAGGGAGAGCGCCTCAAAGACGTGGCACATCCGGATGAATCAAACACGGCTCGTGAGGCGGAGCGTTCTCCCTTACCCTTTGTTCCCCTACGGCCTGACGTCAGGGGAACATAATATCGCGGAGGACGCGTCGAAACGAGTGTCCTGGAGGGACGACCGAGAATAGCCCGCCGTTTCAACGGTGGGTTTTTGTCGCCGAATGGCATCAAGTCCCGGAGGGACGGCAGAACATCCGTTTTGTTTCGTCGTGATTTCTTTCGCCCTCCGGGGCTTGTTCCCCTTTGTCGGATGAACCCACGGTTGAAACCCTTGTCATTACCCACATCTTTTCAAACTTGTTTTAGCGCATCTGATTAGCACTCTGGTTTGCGGATCGGCGATGCTGCGGCACGCCGGGTCGGTTCCTCACCGGTGGGTTTATGAGCACGCTGCTG
>JACZKP010000089.1 GCA_014860005.1 Verrucomicrobiota bacterium
CAGCAGCGTGCTCATAAACCCACCGGTGAGGAACCGACCCGGCGTGCCGCAGCATCGCCGATCCGCAAACCAGAGTGCTAATCAGATGCGCTAAAACAAGTTTGAAAAGATGTGGGTAATGACAAGGGTTTCAACCGTGGGCTTTTGGACACAGCCCCATTGGGGCTGATGCGGACAGCAAGCTTGCGGATTTCAACACCGGAGTCGTCTCACCTGCCCCATGAGGAATGCACCTATTCGCCGTCGAGCAAAGCATGCGTATCAAATATATTCTTCACAATCGGATCGCGCTCCAATCCGATACTGCATGTGTTCAGGAATCGCATGGCTTGAGCTTCGCTCTTCGTTTGGGCCGCCAGCAGGTAGGAAAGATACAGCAGGCAGATTCCTCGACCGATTCGCGATTCCTTCGAGTTGATCCAGAGTTTGGCGAACTTCAGAACGGCTTCGCCGTGTTGATTGAGGGACACCTCCAAATCTGAGATCGTCTTGATTTCAAAGAAGCTCAACATTTGCAGATCATTCTCCAGCACATTTGCATCGGACCAAAGTTCCGCGCCAAAGAACGATGCAATCTGCTCGTCGAGTTTTTGGGCTACAAGGTTCGACTTCAAGAATTCTGCCAACGAGAGTTTGTCAAGGGTCACCGCCGCTGGACTTGCCTTGATTTCCTTCGGCAAATTTTTTTGATAGGAACTGAGCGCGTCTCGGATAGTTGCAAACTCCTCGTCCGCCAATTCAAGGAAACCGGCGAGACGTGAGAATCGCCGCCGCAGCGGCTGAGGAACTTCGATTCTGCTTTTGTAGCCGAGGTCGTGCTCGATCTCGGCCCATGCGTGTTGAAGAATAGATCGAACTTGAATCTCACAAGCGAGATTTGGAAAGCGTCTATATTCTGTCAGTTTCAACCTTTCTGCCGACAACTTCACTATGTAATGCAACGACAAGTAGCCAAAACGATCAGCATCCAGTATTTTGCGCTTGTCCACGGATTGCTCCTTCACAATTTCAAACTCGCCGTCCAAGTAGCTGGCAACTTTGTCCACTTCGTCATGGAAATACGTGGTGATGCGCACTCCCGAAACATCAGTAACGTCGCTGAGTTTGGCGTAGTCAGCGTCCGTTCGATTGAGTTTATCTTTAAGACTCTGGCGACTCTTGACGCGCGAGGTTACGGAATGTGGGGAGAAGGAGCGTTCCTGAAGCAATTCTGCGAGTAAATGTTGCTGCTTCAAGGTGAACGCCGAATAGAGCGAATGCTTTTCGTCGTATTCTCGGAGAATCTTTTCAATTGCGTCGTCCTTTAACATTTTGCCTCCGATTCTGTTGTTCGGTTCAAGTTCAGAAGATTCTCCACCTTCGCCTTCACCGCGGTATCCATCTTGATCAGCGGCGGCCAGGGGCGTTTGAAGCCTTCGCCCGGAACTTTCTTCGTAGCGCCGATGCCGAGGTTGTGGAAACCGATCCCCGGTCAGCAAGTCCATTTGCCAACCGGACAGCGATTCCATCACCCGATTTGCTCCCCCACCAGCCCGATGACTCCCGCCAGCCTGATCAGATCGCCGCAGCGATCAAATCACCGACTTCGCGCGTGCCATAACCCATTTTGCCGGCCGCCAGTGATTGAATCTTGGTGTTGATGATCTTCACGACCGCCGCTTCGATGGCGGCAGCGGCCTGCGCTTCGCCCAGGAAATCGAGCATCATGCCGGCCGCGTTAATGGCGGCGATGGGGTTGATCACGTTCTGGCCGGTGTATTTCGGCGCGCTGCCGCCCATTGGCTCGAACATGCTCGTGCCTTCGGGATTGATGTTGCCCCCTGCCGCCACGCCGAGTCCGCCCTGAATCATCGCGGCGAGATCGGTGATGATGTCGCCGAACATGTTGTCGGTGACGATCACATCGAACCATTCGGGATTCTTGACGAACCACATGCAGGTGGCGTCCACGTGGGCGTAATCGCGTTTCACGGTCGGATAATTCGCGCTCAACTCGATGAACGCGCGTTCCCACAAATCGAACGCGAAGGTCAGGACGTTGGTCTTGCCGGAGAGCGTGAGTTGGGCGGTCTTGCCGGCGGTCACGTCCTCGGGCTTGAGGCCTTTCCACGGTTTGCCGCCGCGCATTTTTTTCGTGAGTTCGAAGGCGTATTTGAGACAGCGCTCGACGCCGCGGCGCGTGTTCACCGATTCCTGAAGCGCCACTTCGTGCGGCGTGCCCTTGAACAGGAAGCCGCCCGCACCGGTGTACAGGCCCTCGTTGTTCTCGCGCACGACGACGAAATCCACGTGCTCCGGTCCCTTGTCCTTGAGCGGACAATCCTGGGCGCGATAGAGCTTCACCGGACGCAAATTGATGTATTGCTCCAGCTCGAAGCGTAGCCGCAGCAGAATGCCTTTCTCGAGAATGCCGGGCTTGACCTGCGGATGACCCACGGCGCCGAGGTAGATCGCCTTGAACTTGCGCAACTCCTCCACTGCGCTGTCCGGGAGCACTTCGCCCGTCTTGAGGTAGCGGTCGCCGCCAAAATCAAAATGATGCCAGTTGACCTTGAACCCAAATTTGCTGGCGGCGGCTTCGGCAACTTTCAGCGCCTCGGCGGTAACTTCCGGGCCGGTGCCGTCGCCCCCAATGACTGCGATGTCGTATGTCTTCATGCGTAATTCAATTTAACCAGTTGTTCCCAATTGGAGCGGGGATGCTAAATGCTGCGGCGCGCGTGGCAATGGAATTTTGCGATGCCGCGCCGCGGGCGGGCAGTTCGGGCATTGCCAACGCCGCGGGTGCGTTCTACGATTCGTCGTCCCGGCACCACCCGATTTGCCGGCGGAAATGGCCGAATACAAAGTCAAATTCGAGGTCTTCGAAGGCCCGCTGGATTTGCTCCTTTATCTGATCAAGAAGGAGGAGGTGGACATTTACGAGGTCAACCTCACGCGGCTGGCCACGCAGTTCATCGAATACATCGAGATGATGCGCGAGTTCGACCTCGAGATCGCCGGTGAGTTCGTGGTCATGGCTTCGACGCTCATGTACATCAAGAGCCGCGAACTGTTGCCCGTGGATCAACAGGTGCAGGTCGAAGGCGAGGAAGAAGGCGAGGACCCGCGCTGGGAACTCATCCGCCAGTTGGTCGAATACAAGAAGTTCAAGGACGCCGCCGCGCAACTCCAATCGCTCGAGGAACGGCAGGAGGGTGTTTATCCGCGAGTACCGGGCAGGATTGAATTCGAGCGTGAAGCCGCCCCCGCCGCCAAGCCCGACGTCACCATCTTTGATCTGCTCAATGCGGTCAACGCGGTGCTGAAACGTTTCGAGAAGCGCGATGATGCCCGCGACATTTTTGAGGACAAGTGGACCGTCAGCGAAAAGATCGAACACATTGTGGGCGTGATTACCGCGCGTGCGCCGGTGCGTTTCTCCGAATTGTTCGCCGCCGCCACCAGCCGTTCGGAGGTTGTCTGCACCTTTCTCGCGCTGCTTGAATTGATCCGTCTGAAACAGATTGCGGTGGTGCAACCGGAAGCCTTTGCGGAAATCGAAATCCACCGCACGACCGCCTTGAACCCCGTTGCGCAGACGCCACCCGTCTCGCCCACGCCTGCCGCGGAACCGGAGTCGGCGCCCGTTGGCGGGTCTCCCCCGGCCATGAATCGTAACTCGCATCTTTCACCCGCATGGAACTGAAATACATTCTGGAAGCGCTGCTGTTCTCCGCGCAGAAACCGCTGAACGCCGGCGAACTGCGCGAGGTGCTCGCCAACGCCGCCGCCGAGGAGGATGCCGACGCCACGGTAAAGGCGTTCAAGAAGCTGAAGGAAAGCGAACTGACCGGCGCGCTGGAACAACTGGCTGTCGAACATGAAACCGCCGGTCGCAGTTATCGCCTCGTTTGCGTCGCTGGCGCGTGGCAGTTCGTGACCCAACCCGAGTACGCGCCGTGGGTCAAGGCGTTGGTCGGCGTGAAGGCGCGGCCATCACGGCTCTCGCAACCGGCGCTGGAGACCCTCGCCATCATCGCCTACCGCCAGCCCATCACGCGCGCCGAAGTGGAACAGATTCGCGGCGTGAATGTGGACGGCGTGATGCAAACCCTCACCGAGCGCAGTCTCGTGGTGCAGACCGGCCGCGCTGAAGTCGTGGGCCGCCCGGCGCTCTACAGCACTACTGCGATGTTCCTGGAATACTTTGGACTGAAGAGCTTGGAGAACCTGCCTGCCGCGGATGAATTGCGCCGCATCGTGGTCGAGAAACCACCGGCTCCGCTCACCGCCGACGCCGGGCTTGCCACCACGCCGCCGGAACAATTGAAACTGAGCGAACCCGCAGCGGCACCGGAAGGCGAGCCGGCTGCCAAAGCTTCGGAAGAACCGCCGGCAGCCCCGGCCCCATGAACTCTGCGTTGCGCGGGTGCGATGTTCAGTCTCCGCGTTATCTGGGATGAAACCGCTCGCTGATTGCCGTCTCTACGCGTTCGTGGACACCGCCTACCTTCATGGGCGAGCCCCGGAACTGCTGGCGCAACAGCTTTGTGAAGGCGGCGCGGACGTGATCCAACTGCGCGCCAAAAACGCACCACTCGACGAAGTGCGGCAAATGGCGGAAGCGATTCTGCCCATCACGCGCTCTGCCGGAGTTTATCTGGTCATCAATGATCACTTGTCCGTGGCACAAGAAATCGGCGCGGAAATCTGTCATCTCGGACAAGAAGATTTCTTCGATGCCGGACACGACCACGTTGACAAAATCCGTGATCCGAAATCTAAAATCCAAATCGGTATTTCCACGCACGCACCCGCCCAGGCGCAACGCGCCATTGCCGCCGGGGCCGATTACGTTGCCATCGGTCCGATTTACGCCACCGGCACCAAGCCGACCGCCCGGCCCGTTACCCTGGACTACGTCCGCTGGGCGGCGGCGAACGTGAAAATCCCCTGGTTCGCCATTGGCGGCATCAATCTGATTAATCTGGACGACGTTCTCGCCGCTGGAGCGACACGCATCTGTGTGGTATCCGCCATCCTGAATGCCGAAAACGCGGCGACAGCCTGTGCGGAGTTTCGACGAAGACTGAGTTAATTGCGGCGTGCGTGTGCTTGCCTCGCTCGGTCCAATCGCCTACCGTGCGCGCCGTTTCAACTTAGGAATGGTTTCAGCATTATGAGCGTATTGATTGTCGGTTCGACGGCTTTGGATTCCATCAAGACCCCGCACGCGGAGAATCCGCGGCTGCTCGGCGGTTCGGCCAGTCACGCGGCGGTGGCGGCCAGTTTCTTCTCGCCTGTGAAATTGATCGGCGTGGTGGGCGAGGATTTCCCGAAGAAATACCTTCAACTTTATCGCCGGCACCAGATTGATCTCACCGGCCTGCAGATTCTTCCCGGCAAGACCTTTCATTGGTCGGGCGAATACGAGGCCAACATGAACCATCGGCGCACGCTGCTGACGGAACTTGGCGTATTTGAGACTTTCACGCCCACGCTGCCCAAGTCCCACCAGTCCGCGCGGTTTGTGCTGCTGGCCAACATCGCTCCGGCGCTCCAGCAACACGTGCTTCAGCAGATGCGCCGTCCCCAATTCGTCGTGGCCGACACCATGGATTTGTGGCTCAACATCGCGCTGGCGGATTTGCTGAAGTTGCTCCGGCGTATTGACGGCTTTGTGCTCAACGACAGTGAGGCGCACCAGTTGACCAAGGAGGACAATGTGTTTGCCGCATTGAAGAAGATCCATCGGCTCGGCCCCAAATACGTCATCATCAAACAGGGTTCGCACGGTTCAATTCTTTCCGGCCCGAAAGGCTGCTTCCTCTGCCCGGCTTATCCCTTGCGCAAGGTCGTGGACCCGACCGGCGCGGGCGATTCGTTTGTGGGCGGCCTGATGGGTTATCTGGCGACGGCCAAAGGTTCGGTGGATGCCAATCTCCGCCGCGCAATGATTTACGGCAGCGTGGTGGCCTCCTTCTGCTGTGAAGGTTTCGGGCTGAATCGCACGGCCAAACTCAACCGCGCGGCCATTGAGCAACGGGTAAAGGAACTGGAACGGCTGACAAAATTTTAGCGCGGCATACAAGCCATGCTTTCAGCGTAAGCGCGGAGGACGTAGCGCGGCGCGCGCAGACTCTGAGGAAATGGGGTGCAAAGATGTTGGCAAAACCAAGAAGCCTGATCTCTTGGTCCCTCCGCGTGAACCTTTGCGCCCGCTGCGTATAAGAAACTTCATCGCAGCCTTGAGCGACGCTCACAAACAGCGCCCCAACAGGAATTGGCCGTGAAGCTGTTCGCTTTAGGTTTTCGTGTGCTTCGCGTGTTCCGTGGTTAACGGCTGCTTCATTGCGTAGCGGTGGAGATGTATTGCAGTAAGTCCGCCATTTGCTGCGGAGTCAAACCGGCCTCCAAACCTTCGGGCATAATGGATTGGCCCTGGCTTCTCATTGAACTGATGCTGGCGCGCGGAATCACGTCCTCCTTGCCGTAGGCTTGCCTTAGCGTGACGCTCGTTCCGGTTTCATTCACCACCAGTCCGAGCAAGCTTTCGTCGTCCCGCGTTTCCACCACGTAACCGACGTACTCCGGCCGCACCTCGGCGTTCGGGTCAATGATGTTGACGAGCATTTTTTCGTTGCCGGCGCTCTTGACCGTGATGAGATCAGTGCCAAGCAAATACCCTTCACCGCCAAGCCGATGACAGGAAATACAACGCTCGTCGTAAATCTTTTTGCCGCGTTGCGCGTTGCCTTTGAGCAGCAGTGCGGGCAGAAAGCCATTGATCACCTGCTGCCGGGAACTGGCGGGTTTGGCGGTCAACACTCTGGCCGCAAGCTGGCGGACGGATGGCTCGCGGTGGCCGCTCAGGAGTTTGACCTGCGTGGAATCCAGCGCCGAAGCGCGAATAACGTCTGCCTCGATTGCGCGCAACAGGGCAGTGGCGCGGTCCGGGCGCGCGAGCAAGACGCTCAATGTCTCGGCGCGCAGCCGCGGCGTGAGCGTGTCCCAGCGCTGCGTCAACTCCGGGCCAATCTGAGGATCCGTAAACCGCGCGAGCGTGGCCAGCGTCGCCAGTTGCACCGGCTGCGGATGCTTGAGGTCCAGCAGTCCCAACAGCAGGCTGCCGGAATCCGTGTAGCTGGTGTGCGCCAGCAGTTGAATCGCCGGCAGGCGCAACGCCTCCGACGCGGTGCCGTCACCGGCCACGCCCCGGGCCACCAACAGAATCAAACGCACCCGATCACCTGCGGCGAGAATGGGTTGCTTTGCCCGCTGCAAACCATCCCCCAGCGCGCGCGTCATGGTGAACATCAGCCCGCGGTCTTCCAACTGACTCACAAAATCGAGCACGGCGGCGGTTTCCCGCGGTTCATTCCGGGCGCCAACGAGAATCGCAAGCTGCCGCAGGAAATCCTGACCTGACGCGGAATTGCGGAACGCCTCGTCCGCCGAAAGTTCCGCGAACATCGCGCCACCACCATCCGCCAGCGATGAAAGAACCGCCGCTTGCGTCCACGAACTCTCCACGTCGCGCCGCGCAATCTCCGCCAGCGGGGCGATCCTTTCCTTGCCTTTGACTTCGCCTAGAGTGAACGCGAGTTGATAGCGCACCAAGTCATCCGGATCGCCCGCCAGCCGGCGCAGACTTTCCCAGAGCGACGCAGAGACCACGCCGTCGGAGATGAATTTCTCCGACAACTTGATGGCGTGTTCGCGCACGGCTGCATCGGCGTCGCTCAAGGCCGTCAGCAATTCGCCTTCCTTCAACGCGCCCAAACCGTCGAGCGCGTAGAGCGCGTGCAATCGGGCGAGGGGCGCTTTTGACTCCTGCTGCAGCTTTGCGAGCAGCGGCACGGCCGATGGGTCTTGCCGCTCGTAAATCAACCGTGCGGCGGTTTCACGATGCCAGCCGTTCTTGTGTTCCAGGGTGGCGACGAGTTCGGCGGTATTGGCTTTCCCGAGCTGCGGCGGTTTGCGCGGTTTGAATCCGCTCGGAGCGATGCGGTAAATGCGCCCGCGATCATTGCCCGAATTCAGGTCGAGCAACTTCTTGATGTTCTCCGGCAACGACCACGGGTGCTCGATGATCTCGCGGTACATGTCGCACAGGTAAAGGCAGCCGTCGGGCGCATTGGCCAGTTGCACCGGGCGAAACCAGAGGTCGGTCGAGGTGATAAATTCGACCTTCTGTTCGTCGGCGGGACGTTCCGCAAGGAGGGCCACTCTGTTGCGGCGGACTTTCTTGCGATGAATCAAATTGCTGCCCACGTCGGCAATGAAAGCGTCGCCAACATATTCCTCGGGAAAAGCGTCGCCGCGATAAATCTGAATGCCGGTGGCCGAAGTGAAGTAACCGGACGCGCGACCACCACCTTCAATCGGGCCGGTCGCCAGACCCGCGACGCGCCATTGGGTGCGGATGACGCGCCACATTTCCTCCGGGCTGGTGCGGAAGACTTCCGCCGCCGGGCCGTCCACGGGAATGTCCACCAGCGGCGCGAGCATGTTGTGGAAAGGATTCCGCTCCGCGTACCGCGTATCGTACATGAACGCCATGAGGTGGCGCGAGTTGCTGCACGCAAACTTGCGGCCCCTGTCATCGTAGGCCATCCCATACTGTCCACCGCCGGCTTCGGCCTGAATGTTCAGCGTGCGCGGATTGAAGTTGAAATCGCGTCCGCGCAACGCGAGAGGGGCGCCGTTGGTTTCACCCGGGCGCGTGATGAGGCCGCCGTTGCCGGCAGTCTGGCCGTGAATGCGATTGTCCAGTCCCCAGCGCAGACAATTGGGCAGCGCCTGCATGTTGAGCCGGTCCACCCCCGCGCCAAACCCGGTGAACACCACGCGGCGGACGTCCGCCTTGCCATCCCCGTTCGTGTCCTTGCAGTACAGGATATCCGGCGAGGCGATCACGAACACCCCGCCGTCATAGTAGAACACGCCCGTCGGCCACGGCAGATCGTCCACATAAACGGTGGCTTTGTCGAAGACGCCATCCTCATCCGTGTCCTCCAGCATTCGCACCCGTCCCAGATGCGGTGTCACATCGCGCATCTCGGAGTAATCGCGCATCTCGACGACGAACAAGCGTCCGTTTTCGTCGAAACAAAGATCAATCGGATCCAGGATGAGTGGTTCGGCGACTGCGACTTCAAGTTGAAATCCCGTTTTGACCGCGAAGCTTTTCAAGGCGTTGGTGGTTTCCAGCGGTGGCACGCGCGGCATTTCTTCTGGCTTGAGGGCGGGCAGAGACGTCTGACTTGGCAAGCCAAACGCACTGACCAACATTACCGCTATTACCACCATCAAGAATCGCAATTTCATAATTCGGTGAGAGACGTATTCAGGCAGCAACGGTGGCAAGCGCAAGCGATTTCTGACAACGCGCATCTGCCGGGCAAACCGCCACGCACGCGAACCGCCAAATGCGAAGCAAGCTGTTCGGATGCTGAATGGATCGTCGCCGGGGCGACAGGCACGTTCAGAATGATGAAGTCAGAATTATTTTGACCCCATGATTTTGACCTTCAATTACCCGGCATCAACACCGCCACTGGCTCGGCGGCTTTCACCACGACTTCAAATGACATTCCTTGGAGCTGGGGTTTTGAGCTTGGCGGAAACTTCCAGCACGGAATCCAGAAAGCTCAGGAGATCTGCGGAGTGTTAAGACCTCGTTTTTTGCAGTTGTTCGGCCTCGGCGACCATTTGCGTCAACGACAAGCCCAAGGCATCCGCGATGCTTTGCGCGACGTTTAGGCTTGGGTTGCGGAGCGCGCGTTCGATCATACCGACATAAATGGGATGAATATCGGCCTTTTCTGCTAGGAGTTCTTGGGACATTCCTTTGGCTTTTCGGTGTTTCTTCAACACCAAGGCAAAAGCATTGGAAATGGCCAAATTCGGCATCCATTCCATTGTGCCGACCCCTGAACTCCCGACTACAAACTATAGTATTGACTCTCAAGAAGGCCCTTCGTAAGAAAAGGACATGGTGAAATCCAACTCCTGACGCGCAAGTGACGGCTCGGCGCAGTATTCCTGGAAACCTAACAACTCACAGCACCCTATGAAAAACACCAAACAACTTTTCGCGACTCTCATCCTCACGTTTGGCGTCTTGTTTCACGTCCACGCCCAAAGCTGGCTCACCAACGGTCTCGTTGCCTATTACCCGTTCAACGGAAATCCGAATGATGAGAGCGGCAACGGACACCACGGTACGAATCTCGGTGATGTGGTGCTGGTGACGCTTACCAATGGAGTGGACGGGACGCCAAACTCCGCCTACCTGTTCGCCGGGGTGGTTCCTCCAAACCAAATTGTAGGGACCGGAGTTAACCTCGCGAATTCATCGCTTAGCGTCTCTCTTTGGTTCAAAAGAGGGTACCCCGAGGACACAAACCACGATGCGTGGATAATGTCATTGGGTTCTGTCGGCCAAGCGGGGAAAACCCTTAATATCTGCGTCGAGTACGGTGCCCCTTCCCGTCCCGCATTGCGTTTCTCATTTTTCTATGACGACTTTGACATCACCTCACCCAGAGTTGGACTAGGCAAATGGTCACACATTGTCTGCACTTTTGACAATTCCACCCGTGAACGCCGCATCTACGTGGATGGCAGCCTCATTGCGACCAACATTGCGGCCTACGGATTTTCAGGTGACGGCAACTTCCATCTTCACGGTGGGGGAAACAGCACCAGACCAGCATTGCTTGACCAAGTGCGTTTTTACAACCGCGTGTTGTCCTCGAATGAAGTCGCCACGTTGCGTGTGCTAGAGTCCGGTCCACACGTGGACTTGATCAAGGCGGTCAAACCGGCCCTCAGTGGTCTTTTCCTCGGCACGAATTACCAGTTGCAGCTTTCCGGTGACTTGTTGACGTGGACAAACCACGGCGCTCCCTTCGCCGCCACCAACATCAGCGTGGTCTATCCCGAATACTTCGACGTGGACAACTGGAACAAACTGTTCTTCCGGCTGGAGGTCGCACCATGACCGAAAGGTTTTTCGCTCGTTAAGGCATCGTCAGTGAGCCCGGAACTTTATACGTTAATGGGTGTCGCTCTCGGAGGCGCAATCTCTTGGTACGTAAGTCGTGATCAAGCCGTGCGCGCTACGCGACTGGCCCAAATTGCAACGGCACGAAGCGAACTCGCGAAAGATGTCGCCCAGTTTTGCGCTCTTTGTACGGAGATTGAGAATCACCTTCGGTGCCTTCATTCGGAACCCCCAGTAGTGGACCCTCTTATCGATTCTGCTCGGCAATTGAAATTCCTTTGCCAGATCAATCTGCGTGCGATTGCCGCGGACACAAAGAAGATCGAGCATCTGCTTGACCACGCATTTGAGGTGGCTCAGGCCCCAAGCGCCCCTGCTGCTGAAACGAAGCTTGCGTGCGAAACATGCGAGGATTTGATCAGCCGCATTGCGGCTTTGGCCGCACCTTGAGCCAATTCGCCCCTAAAAGTCGGTGCTTTTCTGTTGAAGTTGAGCGGAGACACAAAGCATCCCTCCAGTGTTTTCTGCCTTGGAACGCGTCCCTACCACTGCTGGCCCGCATCTTGGCGTCTTGGCGGCTTTGCGTGAAAAATCAGCACGCTGTTTCCCAGCGCCCTCCTTCATCTGATTTCGGCAGGACCAGCCTGATTCCAGCGCGCCGAGTCAGGTTTCAGTGAGACCGATTGGTAGGGCGCGTCACTCCGTGCGCGCCGTCTTTGGTCTGCGGACGCCAGGCGCGCAGCGGACTGACGCGCCCTGCCTTTTCCCAGCGCTGGCGGCGCGACATCTTTGTAGAACGGCCGCCCACAAAACTCCCAAGCTCCGTAGGAGTCACATCGGGAACATGCCGCTCCTGACGGAGCTTTGAATCAAATGGGCTGCGTGAGCTACAAAGATTCCGCGCCTACGGCGCTGAGACGTTCATCGGCTTTCCTGCGCCTTGGCGGCTCTGCGGCTTTGCAATCGTTGGCCGCAACGGGAGAAATGAGTTTGCCAAACGTTCCCCCTCATCCCGGCCTTCTCCCCAAGGAGAAGGAGAATCGTACTCAGTCTTTATGAGATGTCGTGCGCCTGGATTGGCCGAACGCTTAGTCGCAAAACCGGAGCCGGACCAACGCTGTTCCTTCTCCCCGGGGGAGAAGGTCAGGATGAGGCGAGCGTTCCACCATTCTCCCGCAGAGACGCCAAGCGAGTCACACCCGATTGCAAGCGGCCAGTAGGTGATCATCTTAGTTTCTCTTTCAGCAACCGATACGCTCGCACGCTACGCCTTCGGAAAATCATGTCCACAGCCGGTCCTGCTGCGTGATTTGCGTCCGTCCGGAGCTCGGCCAGGAAGGAGAAAGGTTTGATGAATTCGCCTTCGCCGCACACGGTAAAGCCGGGAAATTTCTTGAACCATTTGCCTTCGGGCACCTCAGGCTCGGTGTCCAGCCAGCGCGCCAGGAGAATGATCTGCTCGGACGAGAGGTTGCGTTGACGCATTCGCGTCAGAAGATGAACGAGCAGGGGTTGGCAGCAGTTTGAAGCGACGGATTTTAGGCATGAGGTTGGCCACCGTAGAATCCACGCACGATTTTCCTCTTGCAGGCGATCGGCCTCCGCCGGGTCTTCGGCTTCGACCATTTGTTTGGCGAGCCGGCCCAGTTCCTCCGGGCTGAGTTGGCGGTGTTCCCGACAAGACGGACAAACTCAACGACCCCGGGTCTGTTCATCCGGCGGCAGTCGCTTTATTTCCTCAATAATTTCAACCGCTGTCATGCCAACAGATTACTCGTGCGCGCATCATGGCACAACCGGGCGGGGAGGCGGCGGCCCACTCCTTCGTGGCCAACGCTTGATGTTCGAGTGGCGCTCCCGGTCTGACGGCGATTATTCACGCGTCACGAATCACGAATCACTTTTTGCCAGGTGACACGCCGCCCAATGACTTGCGCCGGTCTCGCGCCACTCCGGCGATTTCGTGGCGCACAACGGTTGCTCCGCAATCGGACAGCGCGGATGAAACCGGCAGCCCGGCGGCGGATGAATGGGCGACGGCACATCACCGGGCAGAACGATTCTTTGCCGCTTGGTTTCCGGATCAACTTCCGGCACGGCGGAAATCAGCGCCTGTGTGTAAGGATGTTTCGGCGAGCGGATGAGTGCCTTCGCCTCGGCCAGTTCCACGATCTTGCCCAGATACATCACCATCACGCGGCGGCTGATGTGTTCCACCACAGCAAGATCGTGCGCGATGAACAGGTAGGCGATGCCATGCTGCTGCTGCAAATCCTGGAGCAGATTGATGATCTGTGCTTGAACGGATACATCCAGTGCGCTCACCGGCTCATCGCAAACGATGAGCTTCGGCTCCACCGCCAGCGCGCGCGCAATGCCGATGCGCTGCCGTTGCCCGCCGCTGAATTCGTGTGGATACCGTTGCGCATAAGCCGCGTCCAAACCCACCGCCGCCAGCAACTCCGCCACGCGTTTGGCCCGCGCGGATTTGCTCTCCGCCAGTCCGTGAATGTCCAGCGCCTCACCGATGATGTCCTCCAGAGTCATTCGCGGGTTGAGCGAGCTGTACGGATCTTGAAAGATCATCTGAAACTTCCGCCGTCGCGCACGCAATTCGCCTGCGCTCATCGTCGCGATATCCTCGCCCTCGAACAAAACGCGTCCTGCCGTCGGCTCGACCAGCCGGACAATGGCGCGGCCCAGCGTCGTCTTGCCGCAACCGCTCTCGCCCACCAGCCCGAGCGTTTCGCCGGGCGCAATGCTGAAGCTCACATCGTCCACGGCTTTCACAAACTCCCGCGTGCGGCTGAATACGCCGTGCTTTACGGGGAAATGGACTTTCAGGTTTTGGACTTCGAGGAGACTCATGAAGGGAAATCCGAAAACCAAGAAGAAGTTTGTTTGACGCTCGCCCTCACCCTGACCCTCTGCCCCGGGGAGAGGGAACAGCCATAAGACGCTTTTGAATTCTCGGCAGTCAAATTGTGTGTCGCCGCTTTCTGGTATTTCGGAGCGGAGAACGAACGAAGTAAATGACGCTTTCGTAACGCGCGAGCACGGCGAAAGATTCTCCCTCTCCTGGGGGAGAGGGCCGGGGTGAGGGCGAGCGTGACAACAAACTCACAACTCCCGCCCGCGTGGGGTCGGAAAAAGCTCTGCGCATGGCCGAACACGCCGTGCTTAACCGGGAAATGGACTTTCAGGTTTTGGATTTCGAGGAGGTTCACGCTTCAGCAGACAATTCGCGGAGAAGATCGCGTGCGCCGTGCAACACGCGCCAGATCTGAACACGATCCGGTAATTCGCGATAGAAAATCAGATAACGTCTGAAACCGCTGATGCGCCAGGAGCGATCCTCGGGAAATCCCAGATCGGTGCGGCTGCGTCCGAAACCGGGATTGCAGGCAAGGAATTCAAAACTGTCATAAACAGCTTCAAGAAACGCGCGTGCGGCTTGAGGATTGCCGCGGCGAATGTGTCGGGCAGCCGTTTGTAAATCGCAGAAGACAAATTCGCTCTCGTCCCAGCGCGGATTCATTCCAAGCTGGAGAGGATCTTCTTGAGGTTGGAACGGTCACCCGGCAGGAATCGGCCTCTTGCGGCTTCGGCCAGTTTCTCGCGAACACCCGGCGGATGATCGCCGTCGGCCCGATTCCAATCCGGCCAGATGGAAGTTTCCAATTCCTCGCGCTCACGCGGAGAAAGTTTCTGAATCGCATCTCTGATTTCAGCGACCGTGCTCATGGCCTGAAGTTAAACCAAGGTCGCGTGGAACGTCAACTTGTGGCTGAAACGCGAGGCTGTTCTGACCAAGGAACGGACTTTCAGGTTTTGGACTTCGAGGAGCGGACTCATGAAGACAAGCTTTGTGTCGCCGCGTTTCGGACTGATTTATCCTCCCAGACATCCGTGGACAATTGTTTGATTCTCTCGTTTGTAGTTTTGTCGGCCAAATCAACTGCCTCACATCCCAAAGCACGGGTTCTGTCTTCACAATCCCACAGACATTCTTGTGCGTGAGTGCGGACAAAATATTCTTTATCAACGGCAAGCAGTGCTTCCGCAGCGCGGCTGCGTCCATACGAATAGCGAAATTCAACAAACACGGATTCCAATTCTGGTAGACGCCCAAGGCCGGGCAAGCGTTTGAAAGCTTCAATCAAATCACAAAGCCGATAAATTTGATTGTCAGCATCTACGAGTGCCGCAGCCATTTCCTTGCGCAAAAGCGGAACGTCATGAGGTGTGGCGTGGCTCTTCATCAAATCTTCTGCAAGACTGCGGAAATGCCCAGCGTCGTGATTCAACCAGCTACGAGCAAGAGGAAGGGTTCGTGCAGGAGGCAATGATAGGATGGCTTCTTCCGCACGAACGCGAAGCGCAACAGGCATCTCCGGATTCTTGGCCCAAAAGTCTATCAGCCAATCGAACATTGCAGGATTGGCAAGTTTTGCTAGACCCGCCAGCGCAACTCCAGAACGATTTGGTTCTGCAATGGAAACTTGAGAAAGCAGAAAATCAAAGTCGGCGGGCTTGACCAAGTGAGTGATGATTTTTCGGAGCTTGGCGTATACTCGCGCATCTTTTCCTGCTAATTGAAGCACATCGGCTACAGATAGATTCTTGAAGTCATGCTCTTCAAATTGATTGGCAGGTTGACGCAAAGAGCCGATGAACTGGTTGAGGCGGGTATTTTGCTTGCACCAGGTTTTCCACGGATCTTCGGCTACACTGAACCATCCCAGTTCTTCATTAAGAGCCTCGTCGTCGCTAAATCTTTTGCAAAACACTTCATCAAGGTTTGCCCACGCCAGAGGATTCTGCGTCGCAACCAATTCATCAATTGCCCAGTTCCACCAGTTTCCCCATGCAACATAATCGCGGAGAATGTCAACGGCGTTTTGATAATTTCGCTTTGCAAGTGAACCAAGCGTGGTGACCGTCAGCGTCGTGTTCCACCCGGATTGATCTGTGTCATCATGCTCACGCAAGTGGGTTGCGAGCGGTTTCAGTTCCATGCCGGTTTCAATAACGAGCGCAGCGTAAAAATCATCCCGGCTTTCAACCTGCCTGTCCAAGCGCGGGTCTCGTGTGATGCATTCGACTAGCAAAGGCCAAATTGTTGAAGGCGTTTGCCGCCGAGTTCCAAGAAATCCAGCCCCGCGCCCGCGTTGAAGTTTTCCCAGCAACGAATCTGCTGCTGCAATGTTAATTTCTTCGCTCATCATTTTTTATTTCCAAAACGGACAACGCACCCAGCGCTGCGGCTCGACTTCGGCCAGTTCGGGAATTGCGTTGGAACATTTCGGTTTCGCAATCGGACACCGCGGCGCGAAGCGGCAGCCGGGCGGGAAATCGCCGATGCGCGGAACGTTGCCGGGAATCGCTATCAATCGTTTGGTGGAGCGAGCGTCCTCGCGAGCCGTCGCCGCTGCGCTTTCATTTGCCACGGCCGGCTCGTCAGTAGCCTCGCCCCACCGGCTGGCGTCACTCAGTTTCGGCACGCTGGCCATCAGCGCGCGCGTGTAGGGATGCAGCGGACGGCGCAGCAATTCGCGCGCGGGTGCGAGTTCGACAATCTGTCCGGCATACATCACCGCCACGCGATCGGCCATGTCGCCCACAATGCCGAGGTTGTGCGTGATGAGCAGGATCGCCATGCCGAGGCGTTGCTTGAGGTCGCGCAGCAAATCGAGAATTTGCGCCTGGATGGTCACGTCGAGTGCCGTGGTGGGTTCATCAGCCACGAGCAATTTCGGTTCGCTGGCCAGCGCCATGGCAATCATCACGCGCTGTTGCATCCCGCCGGACATTTCGAACGGATAGTTTCTCATCCGCGATTCCGGGGCCGGAATGCCCACGAGTTTCAGCAGGCGAATGACTTCGGCATCCGTCGCCTTGGCCGGCTGGTGCAGCTTGAGCGATTCCTTGATTTGCGCGCCGACGCGAAACACCGGATTCAACGACGCGCCGGGCTCTTGAAACACGTAGCTCACAACCCCGCCGCGAATGTTGCACAGTTCCGCCGGCGACATGTTCAACACATCGCGACCATTCAGCAGAATCTCGCCCCCGACGTAGCGCGCCGGTGGTGTGGGCACGAGCCGCGCAATGGACTGCGCTGTGACGCTTTTGCCGCAACCGCTTTCGCCAACGAGACAGACCGTTTCACCCGACTCGATGCTCAACGAAACACCGTCCACCGCCCGAAGACTTTCATCGCCCGCGAGAAAATCGAGTTGGAGATTTTTGATTTCGAGCAGCGACATGGCCTCGGCGCGCTATCTGTCCGCGTGCTATTCAACCCGTTCCCAAAGCGAAATCTCGGGCGCCGCGACACAGAGTTCGCCCAATCGAGCGAGGACCACTTGCACGTGGGCACTTTGCAGGTGCGCATCCAGATGCGCCTTGCTCGTCCAGTTTTCGTGGAACAGAAACTTCGCCGGATGCTCGGTAGCCTGATGCAGATCGTAGTTCAAACAGCCGGCTTCCTGACGGGTAGGCGCGAGCAGGCCGGTCAATGCGGCACGCAGTTCGGCTTCCTTGCCGGGCTTGGCTTCAAATGTGGCAACAACAGTCAGTGTTTTCATAATTGTTTCGGAGCGCCGGTCTCCGACCCGGCGCGTTGTTTCCGTTGGATTTCGAGCTTTAGTTTGTTCCGAGACAAACGAAAGTCTGAACTCCAACGCGCCGGGTCGGAGACCGGCGCTCCAATTCCAACGAATCAATTCAATGAACTCAAAATCGCTTCCGCCGCGGCGCGCGGCTTTTCCACGGCGTAAATCGGTCGGCCAATCACCAGCCAATTCGCGCCGGCCTGCATGGCTTCCCGCGGAGTGAGAGTGCGTTTCTGGTCGTCGGCCTGGTCGGCCCCGGTGCGGATGCCGGGGGTGACGAGTTGAATGTTCGCCGGCAGCAGTTGACGCAATTGCACGATTTCGAGCGGCGAGCAGACCAGTCCCCGCAGACCCGCCTGCACGGCGAGTTGCGCGAGGCGCTCCACCTGCCGGCCGACGTTGGCTTCGCAGCCAATCTCGACCAGCGTGTTGGCATCGTGGCTGGTCAGCACGGTCACGCCCAACACCAGCGGCGCGTTGCGACCGGATTGCAGGGCGGTGCGCTGTGCAGATTCCTCCGCCGCGCGTATCATGGCCAGCCCGCCGCACGTGTGAATCGTCAGCATCTGCACGTCGAGCCGCGTGGCGGACACCACCGCCTTGGCAACCGTGTTGGGGATGTCGTGAAATTTCAAATCGAGAAAGACCGAAGCCCCTGTGTCACGCACGCGGCAGACGATGTCTGGCCCAGCGGCGGTGAACAGTTCACTGCCGATTTTGAACGCCCCCACGGCCGGGGCGATTTCACGCGCCAGCGTCAACGCTTGCTCCGCCGTCGGCACATCGAGCGCCGCAATGATCGGGTTTTGCATGGGCATGAATATCGAAGTCCGTGCCGTCCAACAAAAGCTCAAACTTCAGGTGCGCGCTGCCTGTCCGCACGCGTTTTGACTTTGGCAACCGCTTGCCCTAGCCTCGCCGCATGAGAGTTACCCGCCACACGGATGCGGATTTCGCCAGACGCCTGCGTGAAATCACCGCGCCCTCCAGCTTGTTCGACCCCCTCATTGAGGAACGCACCCGCGCCATCCTGGATGATGTTTGCGCACGCGGCGACGAAGCGTTGAGCGAACTGACCGAGCGCTTCGATGGCGCGACGCTGACTGCCGAGCGGTTTCCCGTCACCCAGGCTGAGTTTATGGCTGCGTCGCTCAAGGCGGATGAGTTCCTTCGCGCAGCGGTGGCCGGGGCGGAAAAAAACATTGCCGGCTTTGCCCGGAAGTCACTGCGCAAAGCGTGGTCCATGCGCAATTCGCACGGCGCGACGGTAGGTGAGAAGTTTGATCCCTTCCAGCGCGTGGGTGTTTACATCCCGGGTGGCACGGCGCCGCTGGTTTCAACCGCGCTGATGACCATTACGCTTGCCAAAGTGGCGGGCTGCAGGGAGATCGTGGTTTGCACCCCCTGCGGCAAGGATGGCGCCATCAACGCTGCGCTCCTGTTCGCGGCGCGAACTGCGGGGGCAACCGAGATTTACCGCATCGGTGGCGCCCAAGCGATCGCGGCGATGGCTTACGGCACCAACACCATTGACCGCGTGCAAAAGATCTTCGGCCCGGGCAACGCCTACGTCGTCACGGCCAAGCGTCTGCTCGTGGGTCACGTGGCCATTGATCTGTTGCCCGGTCCAAGCGAAGTGCTCGTGCTGGCGGACGACACGGTGAATCCGAAGTTCGCGGCGGCCGATTTGCTCGCGCAGGCGGAACACGGATCGGGCCACGAGCGCGTGTGGCTGGTGACAACTTCGGCCAAAGTCCTCAAGGCCGTGGAACGGGAAATTGCGAAACAGTTGCCCAAACTCGCGCGGCGTGAGTTCATCCAGCGAGCGCTGGACGACAATGCCTGGCTCATCCAGGTGAAAACGCTTGCCGACGCGGTGGCGCTGGTGAATCGGCTTGCGCCCGAACATTGCGAAGTGATGACGCGCAGTCCGCGCAAAGTCTCGGAAGGCATCACGACGGCAGGGGCGATCTTCCTTGGCCCGTGGTCGCCGACCGTGCTGGGCGATTACGTGGCGGGACCGAGTCACACGTTACCCACCGGCGGCGCGGGCGCGTCGTTTGCCGGCTTGACGGTGGATCAATTCCAGCGCCGCACCAGCGTGGTGGAATACAATCGCGCTTCACTCAAAAAGGCACTGCCGACCGTGAAGAAGTTTGCCGAACTGGAGGGCCTGGGGGCGCACGGCGCGTCAGCGGCGGTTAGAGTCACTTAACGTCCAGCCCCGGCAGTCAGTCGAAATCCCCTGCTTCGCGGCACGAGAAGAGAATTCCTCCGACATGCAATGGCGGCAGGAGTAGTTCGGGGAAGCCAGCAGGTACGCCAAGGGACGAACTGTAAATATGATCTGGCTGGTGGTGTCCCCGGGTGGCCAGGGTTTTTGCAGTCTTCGCTTTGGTTGCGTCGGGAGTCAACCGGAACTCCGTCAAACGGAACTGGTTCTGGAAGCCGCAGAGTTTCAGTTGCCTACGGGTAAGCGCCTTGGCGCGACCCGAAGGCGTTCAAGCAGACTTGCCCGAAATTGAGGCAAATAAGTGAGTTTCGGCGTTGTGCCGCCAACAATCGCTTTGACATCCGCCCTCCAATCCTGTTTCCTATGCCGCGACAGTATATGAATACCGCGTTCATCAAAATGCAACCCTCCACGCGCGTGAGTGGCGTTATCGCCCTCTGGCATCGTGGGGTTCTGGCAATTGGCGGCGCGGGTTCAGGATTATAGGCAACTGACAACAGATTTTCCCGAAACCCGCGATTGCCAGTCAATCGCGGGTTTTTTGTTGAATAATTTGTCCTGGCGGGTGTCAGGACTCCACGAAAGGAAAAGCATGAAAGCGAACTATGGACGGGTGACCACCCGATTTGGACCGGAGACAAGGTTTGAGTTGAAGCCAACGCCCGCCGCGCCGTTTCGGGCGCTGCAAGAAATAGAATTGGAAGTGCTCAAGAACCGGCTGCTCCGGGAACGCCTGGCACGGACCAGCCAACCGGCGCTCAACGTGCCGCTGCGGCGCGCAGCCAACGATGCCGCGGCGCTGGCTTGGGTGACCGCCTATCCGTTGCTGGTGTTTCCGGTGCTGTTCGAGGAGCAGGCACTGACCGCCGTGCGACATGCCCGCCTGCAGGAGGGAGTCCGTGAACGCAGCCGGGAATTACTCGCCGCATGAACCCCATGATTCTTGAGATGGGGATGCAACGCACGGGGAGTCGTGGGCACAAACGCAACGCGATGCGCGGCGTCTGCGCCCACGGCCTCTCGTTGCGCCATCCTGACTGCGGTCGCTGAGGCTTCGGCTGAGCGGCGCATGAATTTGCGCGAAGGCGTTGGGCTTTGCTTGCGTTCAGCGCGGAAGTCTCAGCCTAAACTGTCTATCAATTGCAGTGCGCCAATCGGTTGATGCCGTTTGCGTTTGACCCTGTTTTACCAGCCATTAGCCTCCCGCCGCATGGTTCACGCGACGCCAAGTCCCAATCCCTGGATGATTTTGCCCTTCGGGGTCTTGTTGGTCACCATCGCATTGGCCCCATTGGTCGCCGCGCGATGGTGGACGCGGCATTATTCCAAAGTGGCTCTCGGTCTCGGCGCCATCACGCTCGTGTATTACCTGTTCGGGTTGCAGGCGGCGGATCGCGTGCTGTCGGTGGCGCACGAGTACATTTCCTTTATCGCCCTTATTGGTTCGCTGTATGTCGTCTCGGGCGGAATTCATATCAACGTAAAGGGCCAGGCGACGCCCTTTGCGAATGTGGTTTTCCTGCTGATCGGCGCCATCATCGCCAACGTGCTTGGCACGACGGGCGCATCCATGCTGCTCATTCGTCCGTGGATTCGCATGAACAATTACCGCATCACGGCGCATCATATCGTCTTCTTCATTTTCATCGTGTCGAATGTGGGCGGCTGTCTGACACCGATTGGCGATCCGCCGCTGTTCCTGGGTTATCTCCAGGGCATTCCGTTTTGGTGGGTGACGAAATACTGCTGGCCAATGTGGGTGGTGGGAATTGGCGTGCTGCTGGCCATGTTTTACGTCGTGGACCGGTTGAATTTCATCCGGGCGCCCCGCGCAGTGCGGGAAAAGGAAACCGCTCAGGAATCCTGGCGTTTTGACGGCTTGTCGAACTTGTTTTTCCTGGCCGTCATCCTGGGCGCGGTATTCATCAATCGTCCGACGTTCCTCCGCGAAGGACTGATGCTGGCTGCCGCCATTGGCTCGTATTTCACAACGCGAAAGCGCGTTCACGAGGCCAATCAGTTCAATTTTCACCCCATCCAGGAGGTCGCCATTCTGTTCATTGGCATTTTTGCGACGATGGTGCCGGCGCTGGACTGGCTGGGACTGAATGCCCGAAACTTACTCGGCGCGAATCCCGCGCCGGCGCTCTTCTATTGGGGCACCGGGGCGTTGTCGAGTGTGCTGGACAACGCGCCGACGTATCTGAGTTTTCTCAGCGCGGTGTTTGGGAGTTTCGTGGACGCGGACGTCGTGCAACAGGTCCAACTGTTGGTGCAAAGCGGCGGTGCGGACCTGACTGCGCTGACCGGTCCGCACGCGGAGGAAATCCGCAATACGTTCCTGACCCTGCAACAATATTATGGTGCCGATGTCGCCGCCCGGAACGTAAGTGTTCGGGCGGTGGAAATCGCCTTCCTGCTGGGCAACCGCGTGTCCAACGGCTACCTTGTGGCCATCAGTGTCGGCGCGGTGTTCTTCGGGGCCTGCACCTACATCGGCAACGGACCGAACTTCATGGTGAAGTCCATTGCCGATCACCAGAAGATCCGCACGCCGAGTTTCCTGGGGTTCGTCTTCAAATACAGCCTGCCGTACATGCTGCCCATGCTGCTGGTGGTGTGGTGGCTGTTCTTCCGCAAATGAACACCCGCTGAATCGCGCTTCAGTTCATGGGGCCGCGCCGAAACTTTTTCCTGTGACGCCATGAGTGCGCGGCTTAAATTGCCGGTGCGAATGTTGCCTCTATTGAACCCATCCAGGATTACCGTCATGATCAGGGAGCGAAATTAGACCATGAACTGGACCTCCCTCCGGTGTTTTCCGTGGCTGGACACGCGCGCCCGGTTCGTGGCGCAAACGCCAGCGCGCGGGATCTTGTTGGACCTCGGTTCTTCCGACGGGGAGACGCTCGGTCATATTGCTGAACTCAGGCCCGATTTG
This sequence comes from Verrucomicrobiota bacterium, assembly GCA_014860005.1. The sequence continues at coordinate 22,785 of JACZKP010000089.1, forward strand.
CAGTTGTTCGCCGCGGACAAGCTGGGAACGCCAGAACATTATCCCGCCGGCTGCCAGTTTCAGCGCGCCGACTTCGAGCACGACCCGCTGCCCTGGCCGGATAACTCGATGGACACCGTCACCTGCATGCATTTGATCGAACATTTGCACGACGCGCGGCGGTTGGTGGGCGAGATCGCGCGACTGCTCAAGCCCGGGGGCCGCGCCTACTTTGAAACACCGCATCCAAAAACTCTGACGCTGCCCAGCTTGCGCGGCCGGTTCACGCTGAATTTCCACGACGATCCCACACACATTCGCGTCGTCGCAACCGATGAACTGGCACAGCAGGTGAGGGCTGCCGGCTTGAAAGTGGAAGCCGACGGCATTTCGCGCAACTGGCTGTTCGCGGCGGCGCATCCCGTCCTTGCCTTTCTGCCGGACAGCCGGAAAAAATTCACCGCGCGCATCCATTGGCTGGGCTGGTCGGCGTACTTGATCGCGCGCAAGCCTTCGTGAAACCGAAACTGCTAATCATCGAACTATGGGGTTTGGGCGACCTGGTGATCGCCACGCCGTTCTTGCGGGCGGCCAGCGAGCAGTACGCCGTGACGCTGGTGGCCAAGCCGTACGCTTTGGAGTTGCAGACCCGGCTTTGGCCCGGCGTACGCGTGCTGCCCTTTGTCGCGCCGTGGACTGCTTTCACCGGCAAGTACAAATTATGGCGCTGGCCGTGGCGCAGCATGGCGTGCCTGGGGCGGACGCTGATCACGGAACGCTATGAAGTTGGGTTGTCCGCGCGATGGGATCCGCGCGACCATTTCCTGCTGACGTTGGCGGGGGCGCGAAAGCGCCTGGGCTTTCCCCGGATGCAGAGCCGTTTCCTGCTGACACACCCGCTGCAAAAACCTGATCCGCGAGAACACCGCTACGAATACTGGCGAACCCTCGGCCGCGAGTTAGGTCTGCAACTGCCGGAACGGGAGGGCATTCCAATTTCCACCACGCTGCGTTCCGGTTGGGTGCTGGTCCATAGCGGCGCGGGCCAACCTGTGCGGGTCTGGCCGTTGGAGCGATATCGGCAATTGGTTGCCCGCGTCCGCCAGCAGGGTCGGCGGGTGGTGGTGGCGTGCGATCCCGACCAGCGTGAGTGGTGGCTGCAAGCCGGAGAATCCGATGTCCGCACGCCCCGAACCGTGGCGGCGCTGTTGGAGCTGATTGACGGGGCCGCGGCGTTCGTCGGCAACGATTCCGGCCCCGGCCATCTGGCGGCATTTTGCGGGGTGCCCACATTCACGATCTTTGGGCCACAACTGCCCGAGTGGTTTGCGCCCTTGCATCCCCACAGCGAGTGGATTGAGGGTAAAGCCTGTCCCTACAAACCCTGTTCGGATTACTGTCGTTTCCCAACACCACTTTGCATGGACCGCTTGGCCGAGGACGAAACGGGGATTCGAGTGCAGGGTTTTCTTCAGGCGCGGGCTTGAAATTGCCGCATCGCCTGTTCGTAGATCCCGCTCATCTGCTCCCCTTTTCGTTCCCAAGCATATTCCGTTAACATGCGTGCTGTAGCCGCCCGGCTCATCCGCTCGCGCAGGTCGGGTGCATCCGCCAGACGTAGAATTCCTCTGGCGATGGCCTGTGCCGTATCCGCCGGATGGGTCGGTGGAATGCGCAACGCATTCTCATCCGTGGCGATCTCCGCCGCACCGTGATGCAACAAAGTGAGGGCTGGCAAACCTGCCGCCATGGCTTCGAGCAGCACATTGCCCGAGGTGTCGCGCAGACTGGTGAACAGAAACACATCGTGGGCGCGCAACAGCCTGGGGATGTCAGTCTTGGGAACTGCTCCATGCCAGGTGATTGCGGAATCAATTCCCAGCTTCATTGCCAGCCGTCGCAATCCCGCATTCTCCGGTCCACCACCCACGATGCTCAATCGGAGCTTCTTTTCCTTGGCCAGCGCCAGTGCAAAGGCGCGCAAGGCCAGCAAACCCCCTTTGATCTTCTCCAGCCGGCTGATCCAGATGATGCGGATCGTGCCATCGTCATCGCGCGGCTTGGCGGGTTGGATTAGTCCGCGTGGCACGCCCGTCTCCAACAGCGACTGGACTTTGGGGTGGAAGGCGGCGGGAACACGGCGTGCAGTGTCGCGATTGGCCACGAGGATCACGGTGGCGGCCGAAAAACTCGCGTAGAGATTCGGCAACAACGCACTGCCCAGCACACTCAACGAGCGCGCGGCTTCGGGGAGCAACTGTCGTCCAAACGTGAGCAGGAAACGCCAGGGACAAACCTGCCCGCCCCCGAGCGGACCGAGAACGACCGGTTTGCCACACGACCACCAGAAGCCCGGTTGCCGAAACGAGTTGAAAGTGACGTGATGAATCAAGTCGAAGTAACGCAGCTGGACAGCGAGGTGCCGACGAACGCCCCATTGCCACAGCGCGTAATAGACTGACACCGGCAAGCCGCGACGCTTGAGCGCCAGCAACCAGGCGGGCAGATCGTAGTAAATAAATTCCGGCTTCGGATCGGGGTGACCTAAGAGTGCCGACTCGATTGGCGGTTGGTTGTTGGCGCGGGTAACCACCGTCACGTCATGAAGACGCGCCATCTGCGAGGCCCATTGCCAGCCTACCTCCGGCTCGGAACCGCGACCCGGTTCGCAGGCGTAGGCAGACATCAGGACTTTCAATCGTGGCGGCATCAAGCGAGGGCAAGGCTAATCCGCCGCGAAAAGAGCAGCAAGCTTCGGTGGAGCCGCGCGCGTTGAATCGCAGATGACCGGCTGACCGCTGGCCGACATCATCAGCGGCAAAGTCCGATTGCCAAAAGGTGAAGGTCCAGCAACGCCTCAAGCCCACGCTGCCCTTCGGTTTGCTTGACCACGAAACAGCAGTAAACCAGGTAAGCGGCCAGCAATGCCGGTGCGCTCTCCCCCAGGTTTGCCCGTCGGGAGTATTGGCGAAAATCTGATCCATTCAAAAGCACCGTTAATCTGCGCATGACGTCGGCTGGCTTGGCGTGCCGCACGAGAATCTCATTCTGGATCACAAAGTGAAACCAGTCCCAGGCCGGTGGCCCCAAGACATCACCGCGCTCCCAATCCAACACCGTCCACTGGCCGGTGGCGGGATGCACCCGGATGTTCCACGGCGTGAAATCTCCGTGAAATACCGCAGGGCGCAATCGGACGTCCGCCAGGTGGGCCACGATTTTAGCGTATGCAGGGTGCTCTGCTGCCGCAGTGGCCAGCCTTTGAACTGCCGGCAGGTCACCAAATCGGCAAATCGTGTCCGTATGAATCCATGATTCCAGCAATGGCGGCAGCGCGGGGATGTCTGCGTCGCCGGGAGTGTCGCCGGGTGCATAATCCAAGACCATTGCTGCGCGATCCTCGTCCGCAAATTCGCCCCGCAGCGCCGGGGCATGCAGTCGTTGGTGTGGTTGCGATTTGAGAAAAGCCGCTTCCCGGCGGATCAACGCAACCGCGGATTTGCCGACGCCAGCCTTGATCAGCTTGACCGGCGTTCCGTCCGCATCAAACACCAGCAGCACAAAGCGGCGACCGTTTGCGCGTGGATTGCCCAACAACATTGCGAAGACGAGTGACGAGGTTGTCGCGTTTGCGCCGGCCATAAACCGGACGAAGGGCGCCGCGCCATCGAGGGACAGCATCACGGGGGTGGTCAACAAAGGCAGGCGCGCTTGCGAGCCGATACGAATCAATGTCCGCGCGAAGCGGGCTGGGACAGTTTGCGCCGGATAGAGCGACAAGCTCGCGCGGGCGAAGCGCGGTTCGGCAGGTAACAGCAGCAACGGTTCGCCACGCCTGCACATCAACCGAAACCGGGCCGTTTTCGCGTGCGCGGGATCCACGGGTGGCGGGAATAACTCCAACCAGGGTGCTGAGGCATTGACACTCATGCGGCGCGGCAGGAATTGAGTCTCACGGCGAGACTCCGGCTGCTGGTGGAGGTTGACGGCGCGCTTGCCGGGCCGCAAGACCGTTGAGCGTCTCACGAGCCAGTTCACTGGCCACGTCATCGGCCGGTTGACTCGCGTCCACGATTCGGGCAAACGGCAGTTCACCCGGATATCTTCGGTAGGCCTCACGCTGGCGCGCAGTCTCGGCGAGCGGCACTTCACGCTTGCGGCTTTGCAGAACTTCCGGCGGCGCGTCCAGCACTAACACACGGTCGGGCTTCGGCAGCAGTCGAAAAAGCGTCCGTGCGAACCACGGCCACGCAGCCAGCCGGAAACGTCGCGGATCCACGACAAAGTCGTAATGGTATCGGTCAATCAGGATCAGACCGTTCCTGAATTGAACCGGCAGAAACTGCACGAACGCGCCGACACAGAACTCGATCCAGTGGTAAACCAGAATCAAAAGTGTGATCAGGGCGTTGCGCGGAGGCAAAGCGTGCGGCGCCGTGGTCGGTGGTCTGGCGGCGCGTCGTTGTCGCAGAAACACCGCCGGCTTCCAATGCACGCGCAGGCTCTTGTTCGGATGGAACGTGCCGCGCAAGGCGTTGCTGAGCTTTTCCGCAGCGGTGGATTTTCCGCAGCCGTCCGCGCCCACCAGCACCACCATCCAGCCGGGCGGATGCCGCAGACGCCCCGTGAAGCGCCGCAAATCCTTTACCCAGGACGCGACCGTGGTCATGGGTTCCCGGGTGAGCCGCCGCCAGATCAGTTGCCGACGCAGGGAACGATGAAGCGCGGCAATAGCGCGCCAGTTCTGTTGGGCCACCGCCGCCGCCAGCTTCCCCGCGAGCGAGGCGCCAAACATCGCGGTCAACTGGGCGGCTGTTTCGAGCGGATGATTTTGAAATCCTGCCCGAATGACTGAGTGGTATTTTTCCTTCACCGCGCCTTGATAAATCAGGCGGGTCACGAGACTGTTCACGGCTTCATCCGCCGGATGTGGCACCGCAAATCCATCCCGTTCGACCCGGCGTTCCAGCAGCGCGCGGGGGTCTTGTAGTTTGAATCCGCGCCAAGCCAGTTCGTGGAAAAGGTCGAACTGGATCTGCTGGAGCGAATCCGGATGAAAAAAGAACAGCGACACCGGCGAGAATTCGGCGCGGTTGTGCAACCGGTAGCCCACGGATTGAGCCGCCTGAATCAGCGATTGTTCCGCGCGGGCCAGTTGCTCGGGAAGCACCAACACGTCAATGTCATTGCCGGTTTCGTGGGGCAAATTCTCATAATTACGCAGCACGAGAAACGCGATGCCCTCCGCGCGCCACCGGGCAAAGACGGCCACCACCAAGGCAGTCAGGTCGCGCGGCAGGTCAAAGGACGCGGGAGCGGAATTCATGCTTTGAAGCCGTGTGCGCGTAAGCGCAGCAGGCCGCGCTTCAGTTGATAAACACGATAGAGCAACGCGAGGTGCTTGCGGCCCGGCGGCGGCTTGCGGCCGGCCAGCCCCAGATGTTCCTGTTGCACGCGCAAGCGTTCCTCCCGCCGGCGCTGAAGTTGTACGCTGCTGGTGTTGGTTTCGTGCCACCGAAACGCGGCGAGTGCCTCTGGCAGATACGCGAAGCGATACCCCAGCCGGCTCAAGCGCACGTAGTAATCAAAATCCATGCAGACTTTGTAAGTAACCTCCAGCAGGTGGCCCGCGTTGATGAGCCGGCGGTTAATGAAGGTGGAAGTGGACGGAATGTAACAGCCATAGAACAAGAGGATGCTGAAGTCGAACCGATGTTCGCGTTTGCGGCGCAGCGTGCGTTTCTGTTCATCCACAAACAAACAATCGCCGTAAATCACATCGGCCTCCGGGTGACGGGCCGCGAAGGCTGCGACCTTTTCCAGCGCGTTGGGCAGCAGATAATCATCAGTGTTGAGCCACATCACCCAGTCGCCGGTGGCCTTGAGAAACCCCCGGTTTATCCCGTCGCTCATGCCCTCGTCCTTCTCGGAAACCCAGTTCAGGTGCGGATGTTCCTTGAGAATGTCGAGCGTTTCGTCCGTCGAGCCGGCGTCCTGCACGAGGTGTTCCCATGCCACGCCAGTCTGCGCCTTCACACTTTCGATGCAGTCGCGGATGAAGCGGCCTTGGTTGAAGCTGGGGGTGACGATTGAGAACTTCATCGTTGCGGCCGGAAACGTTGCGCGATGGGAATCCGCCGGCCCATCCCAAAGGCGCGCGGTGACACTTTCAAGCCGGGCGCGGCCTGCCGGCGTTTGTATTCGCTGAACGTTACTTTGTTGATCACGTCGTTGACCATCGCGGCGTCGAATCCGCGCGCGATGATCTCCGCCTTGCTCAAGTTGCGCACCACATAAGCATCCAGGATGACATCCAACGTTTCGTAAGGCGGCAACGAGTCCTGGTCGGTCTGGTTGGGGCGAAGTTCCGCGCTGGGGGGTTTGGTGATGGACGATTCGGGAATGACGACTCGCTCGCGATTCACCCAGCGGGCGAGACGATACACCTCCGTTTTGAACACGTCGGCAATCACCGCCAGCGCCCCGCACATGTCGCCATAAAGCGTGCAATAGCCGACGGCCACCTCGGACTTGTTGCCGGTGGTGAGCACGAGTGCGCCGAACTTGTTCGAAAGCGCCATCAGCGTGACGCCGCGCAGGCGGGACTGGAGATTTTCCTCGGCCTCGTTTGGTTTGGTCCCGGCGAACACACCGGCCAGTTGTTGTTCCATCGCTTGAAACGCCGGCTCGACCGGCAGGACTTCGTAACGAATGCCGAGGCTTTTTGACAGCGCCTCCGCGTCAGCCAAACTGCCCGCGCTCGAGTAACGCGCCGGCATAGAGACGCCCAGAACTTTATCCGCGCCCAGCGCATCCGCCGCCAGCACAGCGGTCAGCGCGGAATCAATGCCGCCAGACAAGCCAACAATTACGGATTTGAAACCGCACTTCTGCACGTAATCACGAATACCCAGTGAAAGCGCGCGGAAAAGTTGTTCTTCGGGCGACAACTGTGGCGGCTCAACGGTCGGCGTGTCACTTTCCACGTCGGCGACAAACACGTCTTCCGCAAATGATTTACCGGCGGCGATGGGTTCGCCGCGGCGGTTGAACGCGACGCTGTTGCCATCAAAGATCAATTCATCGTTCGCGCCGACGAGATTGGCCATCACCAGCGGCACACGTTCGTCGCGCGCCACGCGCTGGAGCATGGCCTGGCGGGTTTGGTCCTTGCCCAGACACCAGGGTGAGGCGGAAAGATTCAGAATGATCTCCGCGCCCTGGGCGATGAGTTCCTTCACTGGATCGCGGCGATACCGGCGCTCGGGCCAGAAATCTTCGTCGTTCCAGATGTCCTCGCAGATCGTGATGCCGAACTTGCGCCCGTTGAAGTTGAAGGGCTTTACGCCGTCAGCCCCCGCCGGCTCGAAATAACGGTCTTCATCAAAGACATCGTAGGTGGGCAGGAGAGATTTGTCTTGCCGCCAAACAATTTCCCCCTTTTGCAGCACGGCGGCAGCGTTGTGGAGTGAACGTCCCGGGCGGGCAACATTCGTGTCCACGAAGCCCACGGCCAGCGGAACCGTCCCGATGTTCCTCGCCGTGTCGGCCAGCGTGTCCAGATTGGCCGTGATGAAATCTGCGCGCAGTAACAGGTCGCGGGGCGGGTAGCCGCAGAGAAACAGTTCCGGCGCGATGACAAATTCCGCGCCCAGACCGCAGGCTTGTTCGTAACCGGCCAGCAGCTTGCGCCGGTTGGCGTCGAAATCACCAATCGTCGAGTTAAGCTGCAGGACGCCAAATTTCACCCGGCCAGAGTAATCACGGAAGGTTGGCGTGCAATGAATTTGAGGAAGGCGGCTTCAGCGAGTCGCCAAGGCGGGAACGCCGGAAGGCGTGGCGGGTGAAATCTCGACCTCGCGAATCGCAGCCGCCAGTTTGGCCAGATGCTGCTCGATGGTAAAATGCCTAAGAAAATGATCTCGCAAAGCGATGGACTGCTCCGCCGCCAACATCTGCAGGATGGCTTCCGCGATTCGCGGCGGGTTCTTTGGTGGAATCAAACCGGCATAGTCTTTGGCGAGGAGCTCAGGAATCGAGCGCCAATGACTCGTGATGACAGGCATGCCAAACGCCATGCTTTCGATAACGACCAACCCAAAGCTTTCCGCATAGTAATAGGTGGGGAAGCAGAAGCAGTCGCTCTCGGCAAATGCCTGCCATTTCTTCTGACCGCTGACGAAGCCGATGTAGTTCACACAGCTCCGGCGCGCAGCCGGGGTTGAACCGCGCGCGGCAAACGCAATTTGCAGGTCAGGTTGCAGAATACGCTTATTGAATTCTTCCTGCTCCTTGGGAACCACGAATTCACCCGCAACTGTGAGCTGCACCCGGAGAGGTGAGTCCGCGGCCGCGAGCCGGGCATTGGCCAGGCTGACGCCTTCGATGGCATCGAAAAGCCCTTTCTCGCGTGTGCAATGCGCGAGGAAAAGCATCCGAAAAACTTCCGGATCGCCGCCGGTGTTCTGGTAATCGTTCGCCGCAAGCGGGTTGCCGGCCAGCAACCGTTTGCGCGCCGCAAAACGCGAGCGGCGGCGTGGCAGAACCGTCTTCTCAAAATCCGGGCACGGATCCGGGATGCCATTGCCGACAGTCCGAATATGACGGGCGAAGAGCTTTTCCGCGTCCGGGCGATTGTAGTTGGACAGCACAATGCTCAAGGCGGCCTGCCGGAGAAAATTGAAGGTGACCGCCCGCGTGCGGATCTGCACCGCAGTTTCGAGCCACTTGGCAAGACCCGCTGCGTGCCAGTGAAATATGACGTGCTTGAAGAATGGCCGGCAAAGGAACATGACCAGCCAGTCCCGGTACAGCGCCGAGCGTTTGCCCGGGGCGGGGATGTAATAGAACGTGGCAACCCCGTAGCGGAATCGGCACCAGATGGCCTGGAGACAATACAACAGCAGCAGGAACAGCTTGGTGCCGTGAAACTCGCCGATATCCTCGAGCGTGCGTGAGAGCCGCACATTGACGTGGTAGCACTCAATGCCGTGAAGGTCGCCGGCCGCATTCCGGGGCACGGGGCGGTGGTTGCCCGTCCGATGATCGCCGCCGAATCCGGTCAACATGAGTTGTGTCATGTAACTCTGCCCGTGGTGCGGGGGAGGCGTGTGGGCGAAAACGAGTAGTTTCATGCGCCAAAATAAGCTGGCCGGCTTGGGCCGAGGACAACAACGCGAACGATCATTACGCCGGCAACGTAAGCGCATCCGCCCGCGGGGGAGAAGTTTTTTCTTGAAGGCGGCGGTGGCGTGACAACACTCACGCGGAGCGTTTGCCTGCGGCGCCTGACGTGATTCCCACAGGCAAGAGAGCGGTCCATTCACAGTTTGCTTTGCTGACACCGCATACATGAACAAGCCTCACGTGCTGAATGCACCCTTGCTGGCCACGGATTATGACCAATTGGCGTGGCAATGTCTCGATTGGGCGCGGCAACCGCGTCCCGTGGCGGTGGAGTTTGCCAACACGCAGATCGTGACGCTCATCCGGCATGAGCCCGCGTTTCGCGAGTTGATGCGCGGTTATGATCACTTGATCCCGGACGGGATGCCGCTCGTGTGGTGTTTGAATCGCGCAGGCGCTGCCCTGCGGGACCGCGTCTATGGGCCCACGTTCATGCGGCGCTTTCTGGAAGCCGCGCCGGAGGGAACCACGCATTACCTGCTGGGGGGATCCGAGGCGTGCGGCCAAGAGTTGCGCAGGGTGTTTCGCCAACGTAACTCGCGCCTGGATTTCGTTGGCGGCTTCCACGGAAAGTGCAGCGCGGAGGGTGTGCTGACGGGCGAAGCGGAAAACCAAGTCGTGGAAGAAATCAACCGGCTTTCACCGGATTTCATCTGGGTTGGGTTTGGCACGCCCAAGCAGCAGGCGTGGACGCGGCGGCATAAACATCTGCTTCACCGTGGCGTGGTGCTGACGGTGGGCTTTGCTTTTGACGCGAATGCCGGACTCAAACCCGACGCACCGGCCTGGATGCAGAGGTTTGGTTTGACCTGGCTTTCCCGATTGGCTTCGGAGCCAAGGCGGCTGGGGCCACGCTATCTGAAATGGAATTCCCTGTTTCTATTTTATCTGTGCTACGACGGTTTGCGTGGCCGGGCTTGGGGACGAATGGAGTGAGGGAATGGCTGGCGATGACCAAATGCGGGCAAGGCTCATCCGCCCGGCCTGTCATTGCGATGGCCCGCTGTGAACGTACCTCCGGGGAATTTGCCGGCGAATTTGATTGAGCAAAAAGCGCCGTTCCGGTATCCATTACCCTGAATCAAATGCAGGCAGACATGGAAAACCAAAAGACATCAAATACTGGTGGTGTGCTCGCTGAATTCCAGGACTGCTGGCGGCAACTGCCGGACAAGGGATTGTTTTTCACATTGCTGGTGGCATGGCTGGCTTTGTTTCAGTTCTTGGGCAATGCGACGTTCGGCTACATCAACACCCCCTCGCTGTTCAGTTGGATGTACCAGGCCTACAACGAAATCCATCCCGCCGCGGACGATGCACACGGTAATTTAATCCCGTTCCTCGTGCTCGGTTTGTTCTGGTGGAAACGCAAAGAATTGCTGGCGCAGCCATTACGGTTCTGGTGGCCCGGGCTGGTGCTCGTGGTTGGCGCGCTCGCGTTGCACCTGGTTGGCTATCTGGTACAGCAGCCGCGATTGTCCATCATCGCCTTGTTTGGCGGCATCTACGGCCTGATGGGCCTGACGTGGGGGCCGCGCTGGCTACGGGCCAGTTTCTTTCCCTTTTTCCTGTTTGCGTTCATGGTGCCACTGGGGTCATTGAGCGAGGCGGTTACGTTTCCGCTGCGGCTGATGGTAACAACCATCGTGCAGCATATTGCGACGGATCTGCTGGGCATGAGCGTGATCCGATCCGGCACGCAGTTGTTCGACGGCTTGGGCACTTATCAATACGACGTGGCCGCCGCGTGCAGCGGCATCCGGAGTCTCGTGGCCATTATTCTGCTGGCGACGGCCTACGGTTTCGTGATGTTCAAATCGCCTTGGCACCGGCTGCTCATCATCGGTTCGGCTTTTCCGCTGGCAGTGATTGGCAACACGCTACGGCTGATGTTGGTTGTGCTGGCCGGCGAGTTTTTCGGACAGGAAGCAGGCTCCTATGTCCATGACAATACGTGGTTCAGCCTGCTGCCCTACGTGCCCGCGATTCTTGGGTTGATACTGTTGGGCCGTTGGCTCGAAAGGCGGACGGCCACGAGTCCGCCAGCGGCGGGCAGCGCCCTGCAACATCCCTCAACCGTATGAACAAACAAAAATGGATTTTAGCCGTAGTGACCCTGCTGCTGATCGGCGGTGCGTCCGCGCTGCTTGGTAAGTTCAAAAGCACTCAGAAGCTCGGCGAACCCGGGGTGAGAATTGACCCGCTCACCACCAACCGCAGTCAGGTGGTCCTGCTCCCCGAACGGGTCCTGGACTATGAATCCGAGTTGGTGGATCAACAGGACATCGTGCTGAACACTTTACCGCGCGACACCAGTTTCGGGAGTCGCCGTTACCAGGCCCCGGACGATTTCTGGGTGCAGTCAACCGTAGTTTTGATGAAGGGTGACCGGACGAGCCTGCACAAACCGCAGTTCTGCCTGGAGGGGGCGGGCTGGACTATTGATGCAAACGCGTCCAGTGAGGATAAAGTGCGGATCGAGCAGCCGGTGGAATACGATCTGCCGGTGATGAAGCTGCTGGTGACGAAGCAAATCCAGCACAACGGCCAGACGGTCACCCTGCGGGGCGTTTACGTGTACTGGTTTGTGGCCGAGGACGCTTACACGGCGCAACACTGGCAACGCATGTGGTGGATGGCCAAGGAACTCATTCAAACCGGCGTGCTCCAGCGCTGGGCTTACGTCACTTACTTCGCGGTCTGCCTGCCAGGCCAGGAGGAAGCCACCTTCGAGCGTCTTAAGAAACTGATCGCGGCCTCGGTGCCGGAGATTCAACTGGTTCCGAAATCCGCGGATCGCGTTGCCGCCACCCAACCGTAGCGTGGGATCCGTAATTCACCCGGGCAACTTGCGCCGCACCAAGGTTGCATGAACCTTCACGATTTGTTACAAGCCTCCTTTGGTCCGTGCGGCTGAAGTGGAGATTAAGTCATGCTACAACGCGATCGTCAGATGCGAGTGCAAGTCCATCAATGGATGGATGCGTTGTTGTTTGTGCTGGGCTTCTGGCTGGCCTACGAGTTGCGCGCCAGTCAGCAGATCATCGAATGGCTGAAACTGACCGCGCCCAGTCCGTTTGAGACCTTTCTCTGGCTGTATGTCATCCTGATTCCCGCCGCGCTGTTCGTGCTGGAATCACAAGGCTTTTACAACCGGCCCATGTTATGCACGCGCCGGGCGATCGCCTGGCCGCTGTTCCGGGGTTGCGGGATCATCACCGGGGCGCTGGTACTGACGGCGTATTTCTTTGAACTGACGGTGGCGCGCGGGGTGATCATTTCGTTCGGAATCATCAGCTTCGTCCTGATTTACCTCAAAGAGGAAGCCTTGCTGCGGTTTTACCGCAGCCAACTGGCGCAGGCGCAGTACCGGCGGCGCTTCGTCCTGGTGGGCGCGGGTGAGGACACGGCCCGGCTGCGTGAGGAGTTAAGAGTCCGCCCGGACGCTTCCATGGAGATCGTCGCCGAACTCGAGTTGAATAAAGCCACCCTCGAACAACTGCTGCGACTGCTGCACGAACGCTCCATCAACGGTGTGATCCTGAGCGCGCGGCACGCTTATTTCGAGCAGGCGGAAATAATCATCAAAGCCTGCGAACTTGAGGGCGTGGAAGCCTGGGTGGTGGCCGACTTTTTCAGCACCCAGATTTCCCGGGCCAGCCTTGATGTGTTCTATGGCCGGCCGGTGATGGTCTTCCGTTCGGCTCCGGAGTATTCCTGGCAGAGCGTGCTCAAGCTGGGCTTGGATTTCTTCGGCGCCTTGATCATGGTGCTCATTCTGTCGCCCCTGTTTGCCATCGTGGCCCTGGTGATCAAACTGACTTCCCCCGGGCCGATCCTGTTCCGGCAACACCGTTCGGGACTGAATGGCGCGCCGTTCACCATCTACAAGTTTCGCACGATGGTCACCAACGCCGAGCAACTCAAGCACGAGCTGGAGGCCATGAACGAGATGCGCGGCCCGGTGTTCAAAGTCACCAAGGACCCCCGCATCACGCCCATCGGCAAATTCCTGCGCCGCCACAGCATTGACGAGCTGCCACAACTCTTCAATGTCCTGCGCGGCGAGATGAGCCTGGTCGGTCCGCGCCCGCTCCCGGTGGACGAAGTCAAACGCTTCAATGACCTCGCCCATCGCCGCCGCCTCAGCGTCAAGCCGGGGCTCACCTGCCTGTGGCAGGTCAGCGGCCGCAGCCAGATCGTCGAATTCAAGGACTGGGTGCGGCTCGACCTCGAATACATTGACAACTGGTCGCTCTGGCTCGACTTGAAAATCCTTTGCCGCACCATCCCCGTCGTGTTCACCGGAACGGGCGCAAAATGACTCTCCCTGCAACTTCGCCAACATGAAACGCAAGCAACCCATCTCCGTCGTCACCGGCGCCGCCGGCTTTCTCGGCTCGCATCTCACTGACCTGCTCCTCTCGCGCGGTCACCGCGTGATCGGCATTGACAATTTTATTACCGGCACGGTCGCGAACCTCGCCCATCTGGCTGGCACTCCGCGCTTCCGGTTCATCGATCAGGACGTCACCGAGTTTCTCTTCCTGGACGGGCCGGTGGATTATGTCTGGCACTTCGCGTCTCCCGCCAGCCCGGTGGATTACTTGAATTTTCCGATTCAAACCCTGAAGGTCGGTTCGCTGGGCACCCACAAGGCCCTCGGTCTGGCCATGGAAAAAAACGCCCGCTTCCTGCTCGCTTCGACTTCCGAGATTTACGGCGACCCCTTGGTGCATCCGCAGACCGAGGAATACTGGGGCCACGTCAACACCATTGGTCCGCGCGGTTGTTACGACGAAGCCAAGCGGTTCGCCGAAGCCCTGACCATGGCCTATCACCGCGAGCATGGCGTGGCAACCCGCATCGTGCGCATCTTCAACACCTACGGCCCGCGCATGCGAATGCACGATGGCCGCGTGGTGCCGGCATTCATCGGCCAGGCCCTGAAAAATAAACCCATCACGGTGTTTGGTCAGGGCACGCAAACCCGGAGTTTCTGTTACGTGTCAGATTTGATCGAAGGGATTTACCGCCTGATGATGAGCAATTATGCGCTGCCCATGAACATCGGCAACCCCGCCGAAATGACCATGGTGCAATTCGCCGAAGCCATCATCCGCGCCACCCGCTCGCGCAGCCGCATGGTGTTCAAACCGCTGCCGCAGGACGACCCCAAACAACGCCGCCCCGACATCACCAAGGCGCGGAAGCATCTGAAGTGGCAACCGGAGGTGTCGCTCGCACAAGGGCTGCGTGCGACCATCAATTATTTTCGCAAGAAGACTTGAACCCCCGGGGGGGGCATGCCTTCATTCGAGGGGAGCTGTAGCAAAACCTCCAGTTCATCAGGGGAATTTCCTCAGGACCGATAAACTAATCCGTTCGTGCCCGGGGTGCGAAAATTATTCAGGGCGAAAACGCCTTGAACGCGAGCGCGATTAGCTGGTATAAAGCTGGCTGGAAATGCGCACATGGGTGCGGTATCCTTCGCCTATGAACAAGAAGCTTCAATTTTGCCGTGCGCGCTCACGGGGGTTTACGCTCATCGAGTTGCTCGTGGTGATTGCCATCATTGCCATCCTCGCGGCGATGCTGCTGCCGGCCTTGAGCAAATCGAAGACGAAAGCCCAGGGCATCTACTGCATGAACAACCACCGCCAGCTCATGTTCGCCTGGCGGATGTACGCGGATGACAGCAACGATCAATTGCTGTATGCCTTCGGCGGCACGACTCCCACCAACAACCTCACGCCTCACACCTGGGTGCAAGGGCACATGCGAAATGACCCATTGAGCACGATCTATTTGGACGTAAGCCCGCTGGTCAAATATCTGGGCCGGGGCTACACCGTCTGGAAATGTCCCGGCGACCGCACCCCCCAGGTTCGCAGCATGTCCATGAATCATCTGGTCGGCGGGGATGGCTTTTCGGTGGCCAACAATTACTACGGTATCTGGCCTCATGAGGCCTTCATGGTATTTCGCAAATTAAGCCAGATGAAAGCGCCCGCTATGACGTGGGTGATTCTCGATGAACGTCCCCAGACCATCAACGACGCGTTCTTCGTTACCGACATGGCGAACTACGACAACGGGCGGGCGATGCAGATCATTGATCACCCCGGCATCCAACACAACAACGCCGCCGGTTTTTCCTTTGCCGACGGCCATGCCGAGATCAAGAAATGGCGGGACGCGCCGTTTCTCACTCCCAATCCCACTGGCCGGGTGCAGGCCCCCAACAGCCAGGACCTGCAATGGCTTTTGATACGCTCTTCCCAAAAGAAGTGAGCCGACAAGTATTTCTCCGAGAATCCTGAAACCTCAAATCCAGAAACCAACCATGTACACAATACTCAAAACCACCAAAGCTTGCCTGCTGGCTGCTACAGTCGGCTGGGTCCTAAACAGCGCCTCCGCGCAACCCCTCATCCATTTCCCCTTCAATGAAGGCACCGGGCCTACGGTCACCGATACGGCCAGCGGCTTGGTCGGCACGATGGGCACTCAACAAGACCCGGTTGCCGATGCCGTGGTCTTGTCCGACACCTCCCCATCGGGCTTGGGCGGCGACCGCTCGATCACCACGTCCGGTAATGGCTTCCTGGTCGCGGACGATTCAGCCAGCCGCGCCCTCAACATCACCAACGGACCAATCACGATCGAGTGCTGGCTCAATATCAATGGCGCCTTTTTCAAGCCCAACGAAGGGATTGTGGCTTACGGCGGATCTTACAAAATGGGCATGCGGGGCGGCTTTCATGTGTTCACCCTGTATGGCATCGCGGACATCACCAACAGTGCGGCGGGCGCGATGCCTGTGGATCAATGGCTTCATCTGGCGGCCGCCTGGGAACCTGGTGTTGGCGTGCATTTCTACGTCAACGGCGTGTCCAATTTCACGGCCCACACCGCGCCGGGCGCCCGTCCGACCCTGCACAACTATCTAAGCATCGCCTCGGAGGGTTTGGGCAACAACGTGGTCGGTTCCCTGGACCGCGTGCGCATCCACAACGCGCTGCTCACGGCGGATCAACTGGACACCGACGCCGCCAATCCCAAGCCCGTCACCGCCAACACAATCGTCAACTACAGCTTCAACGAGGCGGCCTTCCCCTCAATGAACTCCCTCTCGCCGTCGCTGCCGACAATGCAGTCTTCAACCTTCCTGCCAGAGATCACGAGTCCGGTATGGACGAATGATACACCCACGGGCTTGGCGGGTGACTATGCGCTGGCGTTCCTCACGGAACGGCCGCCGGTCTTTGAATCCGCTTTCGCGCCCGACTCAGGCGGTGTGATTGACTTGGACGCAAACGGCACGAACTATACCCTGCAAGCTTGGGTCAAGCTGCCCACCGGTCCGATGGAAGACCGTCGAGTCATTTACTTCACTGGCGGTGCTGCACCGCGCGCGTCGCTTTCGATAAATGCCAACCGCGCCTTGCACAGCACGCTCTACGGCAACACCGACTTTGCCTCCAGCGTGATTGTACCAAATGACGGGCGCTGGCATCATGTGGCGGTGGTGATGGAGGACTTTCTGCGGATGCGTTTCTACCTGGACGGAGTACTGCGCCAGACCGTCAACCGAACGGCTACCGGTGCGCTTGGCTCGACCACCACCCCCGGCATCACGATTGGCAAGGAGAGCGATACCCGCTACTTCCGCGGCTTGCTCGACAGAGTGATGATCCACAACGTCGCGTTGACCAATTCCACGCTGGACTACCCGGCGATTCCGGGCCTGCCCACCTTCGATTCTCTGGCGGCGCACCCCGCCAGTGTGGCCGCAAATCTCGGCGCCACGGTGACATTCACTGCCACGCCGACTTCGGCCAGCCCCGCCACGTATCAATGGCGCTACCGCACCAATCTGGCGGACCAGACAAGTATCGCCTTGCCCGGCGAAACCGGGCTTACCCTTACGTTGGACAACATCACCCCCGAGCAATTGGGTTATTACTTCCTCGCCGTGACCAATACCGTCGGCGCTTCGGAATCCTACGCGGCCCGCTTGAGCCTGCCGGTCAATCTGGAAGCAAAACTGTTCGATTTTGAAACGCCCACCTATGTCTCCGGATTGCTCAAGGACCAAGACGGCTGGTCCAATGACTTCAACGACAACGCCGTGCGCGTCCTCACCGACACGGAAATTGCCGACGTGCTTACAGCCACAGGCCGCACCCCGGGGCAGACGGTGCATGGTGGATCACAGGCGCTGTTGATTACCGGTCCCGCGTTGGCAACGACCAGCATCCGCTCCATCACCGGTTTCGAAACGGAGCAGAACGTAACGCTCGACGTCTGGGTGCGCCCACTGTCAGCCGCCGCCGGCAACGCGATTGGCAACATCTTCCTGACGATGGAAAACGCTGTGGGCACTCGCGCGGCCGCCTTCCGGATTGGACCGCTCTTGAGCATTGATTACGGCTCTGCCATCACTGGAGTCTGGCAGGCGACAGGATTGGTGGCGGACCCGGATACTTGGTACCACATTACGATGAGTCTGGATTACACTGCCCGGACCTACGACTTCTATGTTGATGACGTCAAGGTCAACTCGGACCCAATTCCATTCTACACCGCCACTTCGGACAGCTTCCGCCAAATCCGCATCTTCCGCGGCGCCAATCAGGCGGGAATGATTGTGGATGACCTGAACGTAACAGGCCCGGCAACTGAGCCAGAACTTGGTATTCGTTTGGGAGACGGTGTGCTGATCATCTCCTGGCCCGCTTCCGCGACGGACTACGAACTTAAATCCGCCGCGACCGTAACCGGGCCTTACTCGGACACCGTGCCGCACACCACCGTCGGCGACGAAAATCAGGCCGTGATCCAGCCGACCGGCGACAGCCGCTACTTCCGCCTCGTCAAATAGTCGGGAGCCGCTAAACCGATTGCGCAACCACCGGCGTGGGTCCAAACCCCGCCGGTGGTTTTTTGCTTCGAGGCAGGACTTGTCAACCGGCACGCGGCCGCTGAAACGGTCAACCCTGCCTCGGCCCCGCCAAGGTTATCGCGGACGCACCAGCATTTCCTCAACGATGACGTGCGGCGGGAGATTGAGGCAGAACAACGCGCAATCCGCCACGTCCTCGGCCCGCATCATTCTGGCGCGGGCGGCGACGTCCGGCGGGTGCGGGCGCTGGTTCAAGAGCGGCGTATCAATGTCCCCGGGAAAGATCGCGCAGGCCCGAATGCCGTGGGCGCGTTCCTCGGCGTTGATGCTTTGGTTGAGGCCCGCAAGGCCGAACTTGCTCATCACATAAGCCGGACCGGCTTTGGGCGACGCCTGTTTGCCGGCGTCGGACACAATGTTGATGATCGTGCCACTTCCGCGGGCACGCATCTGAGGGAGGAACGCCTGCACGCAGTAGTACGCCCCGTTGAGATTGGTGGCGATCATTGTGTGATAATCCTCCAACGACAACACTTCGAGCGCGCGTCTGGGCGCGTTTGTGCCGGCGGCGTTCACCAGCACCTCCACCTCGCCGAACTCAGCCAGGACACGTCGTCCCATTTCCGCGACGGCGGCCGGATCGCCCACGTCGCAGACGTGAGGGGTAATGCGTGATGCGTGAGCACCGGCGGTTTCCGCCAGTGCCTCCGCACGGCGTCCGACGATGGCCACGCGCCACTCCTGGGATGCCAGTTTCAAAGCGAGAGCGCGGCCCACGCCGCTGCCCGCACCGGTGATTACTGCTGTTTTGTTCATAAGCATTCTTCGCCGCGAACCTCTGCGGCCTTTGCGAAACCCTTCGCGTCCTCTGCGTTGAATCTGGCCGTCCGGTCACCCTCCGACCACGTCTTTCTTAAACGCGAAGGACGCCAAGGGCCTCGCAAAGGAACGCAAAGTTATAGCCCTCTGACAACTCGTTTAATGCCGTCGCGCAAGTGTTCGACGTTGAAATTGATGATCAATCCAAGCTTGCAGCCGCTCAATTTCAGGTAGGTGAGCATTTGCGCGGTGAAGATTGGTGTCAATGCCTCCACCGATTTGGGATCAATTACCACCAGACTCTCGACGATCAGATCGAGGCGATAGCCCACATCCAGCTTCACTTCATCGTAAATCAACGGCATGGGCTTCTGCCGCTCGAAGCGAAGTCCTGCCTTGCTCAGTTCATACGCCAGGCAGGCTTCGTACGCCGATTCCAACAGTCCGGGACCCAATCTGGAATGCACCTTCATGGCACAGCCAATGATGATTTTTGACAGTTCGTTCTCTTTCATAACCTCTGCGGCCTTTGCGAAACCCTTCGCGCCCTCTGCGTTAAATTTGGGCGTCCGGTCACACTCCGACCACGTCTTTCTTAAACGCAAAGGACGCCAAGGGCCTCGCAAAGGAACGCAAAGCAAGCATGTGCCGACAAGCCGTTCAATCCGGCGCGTTGCCCAAGTCCACCCACTGCCGCGTCTCCGCCGATTGCACCGCGGCATCCATGACCGACAACACCCGCGCGCCGTCGTGGAAGTTGGGTGTGCAGGGCCGCTGGTTACGGATGGCGCCCACGAATTCCCATGCTTGATCGTAACGGAACGTCACGAGCGGGTCGCCCTGATTCTCGTCGCGAGGCGAGCCAGACAATTTCCAGAATTCGCGCGGAATCTCGATGGTTTCCAACCCCGGGCCGCCCACCTTGCCGGTTTGCAGTTTGTTCCAGTCGCCAGTGATGAACACAAACGAACGCTCGCTGCCGTTGATCTCGACGTAATCGAGACTGCGCCAGCTTTCGTTGCGCCCGCTCGCCAGCTTGCTGCTTTCCAGCACGCCCGTCGCGCCGGATTGAAATTCCGCGAGGATCGCCACCCAGTCGTCCAGATCATTGGGCTGGCCCCCGCGCACCGGATGCCATTGTTTCAACTGTGCCACCAGCCGTTTCATCGGCCCGACCAGCAGATGCGCGAAGTCAATGCGGTGACTCAGCATGTCGCCGAGTTCACCCGTGCCCGCCAGCTTCTTCACCTGACGCCAGCCCAGACCGCGCGTGCCCCAATCCTGTAAGCGGCACGAACGGAAATGATACGGCTGACCAAGATCGCCGCGACGCACCAGGTGCGCGAGATAACGCATCGCCGGCACAAAACGATACGTGAAAGCGGTCATGTGCCGGACTCCGGCGCGGTCCGCAGCCTCCGCCATCGCGCGGGCATCAGCGCAATTCAGCGCCAGCGGTTTCTCACAGAGCACGTGTTTGCCGTGCGCGATGGCCCCCAGTGCGATGGGAGCATGCGTGAAATTGGGCGTGGCAATGATGACCGCGTGAACGTCATCACGTTGCACAATCTCTTGATGGCGCATGGACGTAATGGAAATGCCGGTTTGCTGGCGTGCCCGCTCCAACGCCGCGGCGTCGGCATCGCACAGCGCAGTTACTTTCACGTCCGGACACAGCGCAAGACCGGGCAGATGATTTTGCAGCGTGATGCCGCCGCAACCGATGATGGCGATGTTGAGCACACTCATGGGCGGCTTCGGGTGAATGGTTTCATGGCGTTGATGGAATCAAATCGTTCCCGCTTGCCGTCTCACACCACCACCGTCGAGGCAAGCCAAAACTAACGTTAGCAGCCCGTCAAAAAGAACTCATCCTTTGTAGGAGACGAGGTAACGAGTCTGCCATTCTCGCGATCCCGCGGAGGGCTGCGAGAGACTCCTGACGTCGTCTCCTACATTATTGACGGGCTGTTAGGGGCCGGCGGCAAGTTCATCTCTCGCCTCGCGCGCCAGCCGCACAAGTTCCCAATACGGCGGCCCGTAGCCGCGTTCGGATTGGAACGCCTCCGCCTTCTGGAGCAGGCGGGCATGGATGGCGGCGTGTTGGTTCTTCAGCCGTTGCACGCGCAAGGCGGTTGCGGCACTCATGCCTTCCGGCACCGGGCCAACTCCGCCGAACCAGTTTTTCACCACGCTGTAGCCTTTGGCCAGTCGGGCAAACGGTAGTTGATACCAGTCGTAACCCAATCGTTCACCCGCTTCGGCGGCTTCGAGCATCACGTCAATCACCGCGTTATCCGCGTGATCTTTGAACAGCGTCTCCCGGTCGCGCCACTCGGCGACCACGCGCAGTTGCGGATCGTATTCCAGGTCCGACGGCTCCTGCGTCTCGAAATGTCTCACCCCTAGCGCGGCCAGCCAGGATGTCACGCCGGGCGTCGAAAGATGCGACAAACCCATCCACAGCTTCACGCCCAGCGGTTCATAGGCGGCCGCGGCCACCTCCGAGCAAAACTGTTTGGCGGGATCGGTGTGATCCATCGCGAAGTCGTACGGGATATGCCGCCGGGTGGCCTCGCGCATGGCTTGCGAAGCGGCTCTGTGCGGCAGCAACGGGTCAGCCGCCAGTTGCGGCAAATCCGCCCGCAACCGCAGCGCCATGATGCGCAGCTTCGTGTCGCTGAGATAAGTTTCGATGGAGCTGACCCCGACGCCGCTCTCAATGTGCGATTCTATCACGGAAACTGAGCGGTTCGTTTCGTCCACATGCACCAGCGCCACGTGGGAAAAGTTTCCGGGAAAATCATTGCCGCGCGCGATGAGCGCCGAGGTGGCCGCGCCACCGCGGGAGATGAGAATGTCACCGCTGTGCAGTCGCACGCCCTGCACCAAAGCCGACGGCGTGGCGGAAGGTTCATCCTCGCCCGCAATGAGCACGGGGATGGTTTCGCGCGGCAGTTGCAGCATCACTTCCTCCAGTGCGGCGCGGCTGCCGTACAGCAGGCGATATAGCTGGGTGCGAGTCTCGGGCAATTGAATGTCCCAGTGCTCGGATTGCCGTTTCACTTCGCGTCGCAGCCGGGCGCAAGTTTGCAGATAGTTGCCGAAGAGCGCGGGATTGGCGGCGACCATCGGCGCGAGGTGGAAGCAATTTGTCTCCAAGCGCCCGAACCGCGCGTCTCCCGGCGGCAGATTGGTGGCCGCGAGAAAATCGAGGTCGCTCTGGATTTCCGCGCGCGTGGCGTTGATGGCGACTGCGAGTTGGCCGGCTTCCGTGTTGCGGGCGGTTTGAAACTGTTGTTCGAGCGCAGTCCAGAAGGTGTTGCGATTCCAGACAAACGCCGCCTTGCCCGCGCCTTTGGGCGTCGGTGGCGATGGCTCGGGAATCAGCAACAACCCCAGCAACGCGAGCAACGCCACCAGACCGCTTGCGGCAAAACGAATCTGGCGTGCGCTTTTGGAGCCGGAATCCATGCGGCGATGCTACGCAAAGGACGCGGACGCGTTCAAGCGCGGGCAATCGCTCGTTGCACCCGGCTGACACACTGGCCGGGCTGCTTTGCGAGACTACATTCCCAAATCCGCACCACGCGCCAGCCGGTGCGGCGCAAAGTGCGGTTCACCAGCGCGTCGCGCGCCTGGTTCCCTGCCAGTTTGCGGTGCCAGAATGCGCGATTGTTCTTCGGCGTTGTGGCGTGTTTCGGGCAGCCGTGCCAGAAACAACCGTCCACAAAGATCACCGTGCGCGCTTTTCGGAAGACGAAATCCACCCTCACTCGCAGCCGCCGACGTGAGTCGGCTCTGACTGAACTTCCTGCGCCGGATTTTGATCCTCCCGATGAACAATGAGCCAACTGACGTTGGCTGCTACGAATGATGAGAGTCTTCTGCCGCCGCCATCCGCTGATTCGGTTCGCGCGCAATAGCCGGGCCAGCGCCAGCTCCGTGTCCTTGTTCCCGCGACTGCGGATGCGCGACATCACTTCCGACCGCTTCGCCTTGGTGAACACGTCAGCCATGATTGCCACCCCGCAGTCTTGCTGGTAGATTCGGCCCATGAAACAAATGGCCTACGTCGTTTACCGCGAGGACAAATTCTTTGTCAGCCAATGCCTCAACGTGGACGTGGCGAGTTTCGGCGCCACTCGTGAGGAAGCTGTGGCCAACCTCAAGGAAGCCGTCGAACTTTACTTCGAGGGTGAACCCGAGTCCGCCTTTACGCTCGTGACCGACCTCAACGTGGGGCAGGAGTTGGTGAATGCCTAAACGGCTGGGGTCCGGGGAGGTCATCCGCGTGCTCCAGGCGCACGGCTTTGTTTTGTTTCGCAGAAAGGCAGCCACACCAAATATCGCAACGCTGCGGGGCGCAGCGCCATCGTCCCGCACCCAAAAAAAGAACTGCCCATCGGCACCACGCGCTCCATCATCCGGCAAGCCGGACTGACGCCAAAAGATTTCGGCTTCTGATCCGACCGCTTCGCCTTGGTGAAAACGTCAGCCATGGCCTGATGTTCTGTTTGCCCGATGCCGCGATTCCCGCCCGCTACTTGAGCAACACGATGAAACCCGCTTGCTCGAAATGCTTGTCGCCGGTCAGCACGTCCTGAACGTCTTCGTCCTTCATCACCACGAACGAAATGCAGTCGGTGAGCGACCATGCCTTGTCGGGACGCTCGTCGTAAAGTTGCAGGCCGCGCCGGAACAACTCCGTGCTGGCGCGGATGATTCGCACCTTGGAGTCCGCCTCCAGATCACGGATGAATTGGGGAACGAGGCGGCGACTGGCAGATCCCGCCAGCGCGTCGGCAAACTCCGCCAGGATCCATTCCGTCGTGACGAGTTCGCCATGCAACTGACCGGCGGCGGCAACCACCCGGGCATGGTATTGATCCTCACGATTGAGCAGGCCGACAAAATAGAACGCATCCGCGAACACCACCTTCATGGCTTGCGGTGTCCGTGAACGTAATGATCGAGATTGGTCGCGAGGTCGGACGGCAGATCATCCGCCGCGCCGATGTAAGCCGCGTAGCGTTCGGCGAACGATGCGGAATCAGGTACGGTCAACTGCACTTCCAATCCCTCGGGCAGCTTCAATCCCGGCGGCAGAATCACCACGCCATCTTTGACTGTTCCGGTAAAGCTCATCGTTGTCATTTCGCCTGAATTCGCCCCAAATGCAAGCCTCGCCTTGGTGAAAACGTCAGCCATTTCAATTCAACCACAGATGAACACAGATGAACACAGATTCATTTGCCGCAATAGAACACAAAGAGCACAAAGGTAGGGCGCGTCAGTCCTCTGCGCGCCGCTGGACCGACCAACAACGGCGCGCACGGAGTGACGCGCCCTACCCTCAATCGGCGTCTTCATCTCTGTGTTCCTTGCGTTCTCTCGCGGCCATTCATTCCGCGAATCCATCGCCATATTCAACAGCCAACTCTAACCGCCGTTCCATTTCATCCGGCTCGTGCGTGTGCATCTGGTCGTAAAGCCCGCACCATTGCGCGTCACTCGGATATAGTTCCTCGTCCGCCAGTTCGCCCGCATCAGCGCGACGCCACGCTTCCGCAGCGAAACGTTTCAAGACACGCGGCCAGCCGCTGTCCGCGTCTTCAAATCCGTCAGGGTGCAGGCCGGGGAAAAGATACGCAACGGAGCACCATGCCCGCACGAATGTTTCGTTCGGGAGTCCTGTTAGTGGTTGTTTCAACGCCAGCCGCAATTCACGACCGGCACTTTGGAAACGGTTTGGAATATTGCCAGCTTGCCTGAACCGCCCGTGTATGTTTTGAATACATCATGCAATACAAAATCGAGGTCCTCTACACCCTGGCTGGGATGATGCTGAGTGGACTGAAGAAACGGATGGCGTAACGAAGCCGATGCGTTTTGAAACCGTCAGTCACGCACAGACAGACCTCGAAGAGTTTTTCGCAAACGTGAAGGCTGCAGTGGCTGCCGGCAATATGGACACTGAGGAGAACCGCAACCATTACAGAATCGTCGCGGCGAATGAATGATTCATCCTTGATGATTCGTGTTAAGTGGCCTTGGCCTTGCACTTCGCAGCATGCCGCTTCAAAAATTCAGGCGCAGGAGCAAACTTCTCCGGCAAAACAAGTTTCCGTCCCTCAAAACGAGTGAGCCATTCCGCAGACTCAGTTAGTTCTGCGGCTGTTTTGTAGAGGTGTGGCGCAAACCGGATTACGAAACCATCTTCTATCCACATCAGGTGCCGATCAAAGGCGCGATCATGCACCGCGTTTAGGCAAAGACCGTTTTTAGGGTTGAGACGGTTTTGTTTGTCTTCCGCCCAAGGCAAAATGTGACTGGCCGTAAGCAGGGGTTTGGCGGTGAGTCCGGTGACGCAGCAACGGAAGTTGTAGGCCGAGAGAATTCGGCGGCGGAAAAAACTTTGGTTCACGCGAATCTTGATCAATGCCTCGCGTTCGACACCCTCCTTTGGCAAATCGTCTGTCTCTATTTCGGCAACTTCCTCCAAGCTTTTGCCGAGACGCATCGCGAGCAATCGTTCGCTTTCGAGAGCAAGTGCTTCGGGATCACGACTGAACTCCTTCCACACTGCGGCTTCACCCTTAGCTCCGTGCGGCATTCCTTTGACGCCACGGGCCTGATGAACCGGATCAAGGCGAGCGATATTCGCGAGCTTGAGTGAAACCGAGTTGACGTTTCTGCCGAGCAAAGCTGCCAGTTCGTGAAGTCGCGGATTCCGAATATGAATCGCACCAAATGGGATGTCATTGTAGAGATTGAAGGCCAGAATATGCTCTTCGTGCGTCCATTTTTCGCCGTCGCGTTCAGTAGGAATAGCAAAACCAGCTGCTCCTTTCTGGCATTTCGGACATTTGCGCTCAAAGGCATCGGTGCTGTTGATGCCGTAGATGTTCAAACAGTGGCCGCATTTCAGAATCCAGATTCGAGCGTTGTGGTCAGTGCCATGTTCACCAGTCAACCGTAGGAGTTGTTGACGGTTTCGATTTGAATCGCCGGGCTTCTTCACGCCGCAGACGCTAACAGTTCGTCTGTGGAAATGGAAGCGAGCTTCGGCCCTTCCGCCGGGAATTCCGGGAATTCAAACCCGCGCCGTTCCTTGAAGCCGACGAGGAAGATGCGCTCGCGGTGTTGCGGCACGACGCTCCGCGCATCTATGACCTGATAATAAACGGTGTATCCAAGCGCCTTGGTCAGCGTGTCATGGATGACCTGAAACGTGCGGCCCTGGTCGTGGCTGCGAAGGTTTTTCACGTTCTCCAGCACGAACGCCGTGGGCCGGTGGTAATCAATGATGTCGGTCAGCGTGAAGAAAAGGTTGCCCTGTTCCTTGTCCTCGAAGCCGTGCTTTTTGCCGAGACTCAGTTTCTTGGAGACGCCCGCGATGCTGAAGGGCTGGCAGGGAAAGCCGGCGCAGAGGATGTGGTGCGGCGGGATGGCGTTGTCCGGCACGGAATAGATGTCGCCGTGCGGTCGCTCGTGGAAGTTGGCTTCGTAGGTGATCTGCGCTATCTCGTTCCAGTCGGAGGAGAAGACGCATTCGCAACCCGCCTTCTCAAACGCAATGCGGAAGCCACCAATGCCGCAAAAGAGGTCAATGAAACGTGGCTGCGTTGGTGACAACGCGGCTGACTTCTCCCCTACGGAGGTTTGCCGCGGACTCACGTCCGCAGCCACGTGATACGGCGGCGCGTCTTCCTTGATCGTAGCAGCCGAGGTGACGAGGCTCTGACTTTTGCCGGTTTTAATTTGAGCCTCCTTACGTCGGCTGCTACGGGGCGTTTTCGATTTCCCCCTCACGCGTCCACCCCTTGGCAGAGTTCCGCCGTAGTGAGGCCCAGCGCTTTGGCGAGCTTGGCGACATTCTTGATCCCGGGATTGCGCAGGCCGCGTTCGATGCCGCTGATGTAGGTGGGATCGAGTCCGGCTTTCTCCGCCAGTTTCTCCTGCGTAAACTGTTTCGCTTCGCGCTGGCAACGGACGTTCAGTCCCAGCGCGGCGAGGATTCCATTGCGTTTCGACATGACTGATAGTCCATGCGAAACGGGCGGAAAGGTCTATGGACGATCAGCCAGGTTGAGAGAAACTGACAGGCAGGCTATTTCAGCCAGGCAATCTTGATTTCCTTTTCCACTGCCTTGAACTCCGGGTCGCCGGTGAGGAGTTCGCAGTTCCTGAGCTTGGCCAGCGCGGCGGCGAAACAGTCGGTGTAGGACATTTTGTGCGTGGCTTTGTAGATGGCGGCCTGCCGGGCAATCGTGAGGTCATCGCCCACGCCCACAATGTCAATCGGCAGCGTGGCAATGGCGCGGGCTTGTTGCTCGGCGGCTTCCTGCGACACTTCGCGCATGGTGTTGTAGTAAATCTCGCCCCAGTTCACGACGCTCAACAGGAGCTTGTGCTTTTCCGCCGCCGCCTGCGCCAGCAGCTTCTCCACGGCCTCCGCCGCCGGCTCGTCCTCCAGGAACGCAATAAGCGCCCAGCTATCCAAGACTTTTGTGGCCATATTCAGTTCAAATCAGAGTTCATCCGTTATCCCCTCCGCTCCCCACCCGATGGGGAGAGGGTGTCCGTCAGGACGGGTGAGGGGCAGGCTTTGCGCCCTTTGTGTTCTTTCGTGGCCGTATCAGTTCAAATCAAAGTTCGACACCTCACCCCGGCCCTCTCCCCGTTCGAGGCGGAGAGGGAGGGGAAATAAGTCAGAGTTCCCGTTCCGCTTTGCGATCTTCCATCATGGCTTTCATCACGCCCTTGCCCTTGAGCGAACCGCGCAGGCCGTGAATGAACTTGGTGGTGACGGGTTTGATGAGGATGCCCTCAGGCGTGGCTTCTACGTAAGCCCGGGTGCCCTCCTCAATCTCAAATTCCTTCCGCAAGCGCCGGGGGATGACCACCTGGCCTTTGACCGAGAAGTAAACTGATTCGGCTTTTGTGGCTACAGTCATGCGACAATTCTACTGCCTTACTAAAGTAAGGCAAGAATTATTATGTTGGAAGTTGTTCGCAGTGTTTCCGCCGGCTTGCCACGGCTGGTTTGGCGTTCTGTGCGTTCTGTGCGTTCTTTTGCGGCAATGTCATTCGTGTCCATCCGTGCTTATCCGGGGTTGAAAAAACAGGGTTGGGCCTGCTCGTTCCAGTCGGAGGACGAAGACGCACACGCCGCCCACGCGCTCGAAGGCAAGGCGGAAGCTGCCAATGCCGCAGAACAGGTCAATGAATTTGAACGCGCCCCTCTCCCTGTCCCTCTCCCCGTCCGTCGGGGAGAGGGTGACGCAGCCGGGTGAAGGGCTTGAACTCGCGCGATACGGCGGAGCGTCTTCGTGCAAGACCGGAGCGCCGGTCTCCGACCCGGCTCGTTGGGATGATGCGGGATGGGAGCGCCGAGCATCGCCGCGGCCAGTCACGTCGTTTCCATTTCGACCCGATGCGTTCGCAACATCCTTTTCGATTCCATCAGAGCTGAATGGCCAGGCTGTCGCGCTGTCCTACACGGGATTGCCGGCGGCGATTCCTTGACCCGCTGGGGCAAAGCGGCTAGACGTTGCGCAGAAGTTATGGCTACCAAACAAATCATCAAACCTGCGAACTCACCCGCCGCCGTCGGCCCGTACAATCATGCCGTGCGTCTTGGCGACTTGCTGTTCTGTGCCGGTCAAATTCCAATTGAGCCGGCCACGGGGAATTTGATCACCGGCGACATCAAGGCGCAAACCGAGCGCGTGCTTCAAAACGTAAAGGCGATTCTCGACGATCAGAAGTTGACCTTTGCCAACGTGGTGAAAAGCACGGTGTTCATGACAAACCTCGGAGACTTCGCTGCAATGAACGAGGTGTATGCGACGTACTTCACGAACGATTTCCCGGCGCGTTCGACCATTCAAGTCGCGGCGCTGCCCAAGGGCGCGAACGTGGAGATCGAAGTGGTGGCGCATTTTTGAATTTGCGAGTTAACCGCGGTAGGAGACGACGTGAGGAGTCTTTGACTGGAATTCGAGACTGTGGCGACTCGTTACCTCGTCTCCTACAAATCAAACATGAAACGGAAAAAGTCCTGGCGCGAGAAGCTGGCGGACGACAAGGGCCTGCCCAAGGTCGGGCCGGTGACTGGCCGGATGTCAACGCGCTGGGGCACGGGGAGAATGGTCATTCCCGCGCCACGCGAGGTTGATGAGTTGATGAAGCGGGTGCCAAAGGGACGCGTGGTGACCATCAATGAACTTCGCGCCGCGCTGGTGCAGCAGCATCAGGCTGATTTTGCCTGCCCGATTACCACCGGGATTTTTTCCTGGATCGCTGCGCACGCCGCCGCCGAGGCTGAAGCTGAGGGCGCCAAGCGCATCACGCCTTACTGGCGCACGCTCAAGACCGGCGGGGAAGTGAATCCGAAATACCCCGGCGGCGCTGCCGCAGTGGCGCGGCACTTGCGCGCGGAGGGACACAAATTGGTTGCCAAGGGGAAACGCCTGATCGTCGCGGATTACGAGAAAAAGCTGTTCCACGGACTCCACTGACATGAGCAAGGCGCGACACACTTCGATGATGGTTCTGACTGTCGCCGCCGGCGTGGGGAGGCGGATTTCTGCGCACGCAAGCGGGTCCGCCTCCTTACGTCGGCGGCTACGGTTTGCGGGTTCCACCGGATTGGTTTGTTTTAAGGAGTCCTGAATACCATGCCACTGGGTGTCCAACTACTGCTCGCGTTCATCTTTGGTGCCGGACTTGGCTGGCTGCTGGGCTGGCTGGTGGCGCGCCGAAAAACTGTGGTCGCCCCGTTGGATCAGCGACTGGAGAATGAATTGCGTCAACAGCTCGCACAGCGGGAGAGCGAGTTGCACCAGACCCGCAGCGAGATCGTAACCATCAAGAGTTCCCTCGCCACGGCGCAGGCAAACCAGGCGGGCGCCGAGAAGCTGCTGACCGAGCAACGGGCCTTGCACGATCGCGCCTTGGTGGAGGCAAAAGAATCCCAAGCCAAGGCGCTGGCCGATCTGCGCGAGGCGTTTCGCGCGTTGAGCGCGGAGGCGTTGAAGCAAACCGCGCCGGAATTCCTGCGGTTGGCGGAACAGAGTTTTGGAAAACTTCAAGAAACCGCCAAAGGCGATCTGGCGCAACGGCAGGAGGCCATCAAGACGTTGGTCGAACCGCTCAAGCAACAATTGGAGACGTATCAAAAGCGATTGCAGCAGAGCGAAACTTCGCAGGCGGGCGCGCTCGGCGAAGTGAAGAAGCAACTCGAAACCCTGGCGCAACACAGCCAATCCCTGGCTGTGGAGACGCAGCAGTTCCGCATGGTGCTCAAGTCCAATCAGGCGCGCGGGCGCTGGGGCGAGGAAACCTTGCGCCGCGTGGTGGAAGCCGCCGGCATGAGCGCGCATTGCGATTTCAGCGAGCAAACAAAGGAAGGCGACAGCAAGCCGGACTTGGTTGTTCGTCTGCCCGGCGAGCGCGTCATCATCGTGGACGCGAAAGTTCCCGACCTGGATTTCCTGAGCGCCATGGACGCCGCCGAGCCGGCGAAGCGCTCCGAGGCGCTTGCGGCCCACGCCGCCAAGCTCAAGACCACGATCCGGGCGCTGGCCGACCGCGATTATCCCCGCCAGTTTCCGAACGCACTGGATTACGTGGTGTTGTTCCTGCCGGCGGAGTCATTGTTCAGCGCGGCGCTGGAGGGCGACCAGGATTTGATCGTGTGGGCGGCGGGAAAACGGATTCTGCTGGCCACGCCGGCCTCGCTAATTGCGTTGTTGCGCTCCGTGAGCGTGAGCTGGCAGCAACACGCGCAGACGGAAAACGCGCAGAAGATTGCGGAAGCAGCACAGGAGCTGTACGCGCGCGTGGTGAAATTCACCGAGCATTTTGAAAAAATCCGCGCCAGCCTGGAGCGCGCGAACAGCGCCTTCAACGATGCCGTGGGCAGTTACGAACGGATGGTGCGCCCCAGCGGTGAGCGACTGCAAAAACTCCGTGCCGGTGCCGGCGAAAAGGAACTGGCGGACCTGCAACCCCTGGACACGACGCTGCGCCTGCCATCAGCGGATCCCTGAGCGTTATGTTTCGACGACTCCTCACTCAACGCAGCGTGCAACTGGCTGTGTTGTTCGTACTGCTGGTCGTGGGTGGGCACACCAGCGCGCAGCCCGCAAGCAGCCTCGGCGCAAGGGAAGTTGCCGCGCGGCTGGATGCCCTCAAGGCAACCATCGCGGCCGAAGTCACCACGCGCCTCAAAACGAATCCGGTCACGGGCAGCTACACGACAGTATGGCGGCAGTTTGAAGAAGCGGGAATTGATGCGCTTTGTCAGGTGTTGCCCAAGCACATCGCAGAATTGGGTGAGGAACATTTTGACCGCGGCAAAACCGGTCGCGAGAAGAATCGCGTGGCCGATCTGGCGCTCGTGCTGGGTGATGAGCACATTGAAATTTCCATCAAGTCCGCCCGGCGTGGCGCGAATCCGGAAAACGACATGGGGACGTTTCGCGATCATCCCAATCGCAAGGCCTTCTTTGCGGCGGCGTTCACGCTCTGGGTGCGCTACGAGCAGTCCGGCGAAGATATAGAGTGTGAGCGCGTGTTTTTTGACCGGACATGGCGTTTCGTGGGCAAGTCCACGCTGGTGGACGGGGTGAAGTATCGCAAGAAGGACGGCAACATGCGGCCCAAGTCATGGGCGATGTTCGAGTCGGGCAAGGCTTTCTGGGACAGCGAGGGGGAGTTTGAAGCCGCGGTGAACCGGGCCCAAGTTTTCCGGGCCAACGAATTGATCAAGGAATACCTCGAAGACTTGAGCGAGGCGGACCAACGATTGCTCTACGAAAAACTGAGGCAACAGTTCGAGGGGCAGAAGTAGGACAGTGCTTCCAGTCAGTTTCAAACAGGAAGAATGGGGGCAGCGTGACGCCTGCCTGGGGTGTGGCTGAGGTTCAACTGGGCCTGTCTTCGGCTACCGCGACTTCGGGCGTCGGGATTTTCTGCCGCCCGAACTCCGGGGGTTGCCGCCGTCGAGTTGATCCACGAATTTCTGCATTGCGGCTTCCTGGTGCTCGATGGATTCCACAAGTTTGAACTGCGTGCGGCAGCGGTCCAAATTGTGATCAGGGCGGTGAATGCGGAAGTAGGTATCACCGCTGAGAAAATCCGTGAGGAAACGGATGCCGATCTCGAAGGTGATCAATTTGCCGGAAAAGGCCATGAGGGATTTCTCCGCCCGGGTCAGAAATGCGCCGGCAGTCGAGAGGTAGCCCTTGGCCAGTTCCTGGAAAATCGGCATGAGCATCTTGACCTTGGACAAGTCCGGCTCGTCTTCGAGCGTGGGACTGGTGGTGGTGCGCACCATGTCGCCAAAATCGTAAAGGGCACAGCCGGGCATCACGGTGTCGAGGTCCACCACACACTTGGCTTCACCCGTCACGGCATCGAGCATCACGTTGTTGAACTTGGTATCATTGTGAGTGACGCGCTCGGGGATGCTGCCTTTGGCCATCGCTTTGAGAATGACATCCACAATGGGTTCGTGCCGGAGGGCGAATTCAATCTCTGGTTGCGCATCCTTGGCGCGGTTGAAGCGGTTTTTCTGAATGGCCTGTTGCAGGGCGGTGAAACGTTTGCGGGTGTTGTGAAAATCGGGAATGGTTTCGTTCAGCCGCTCGCCGGGCAGGTCCACCAGCATGCTTTGAAACTCGCCAAACGCGCGGCCCGCCTGAAAGGCCTGCTCCGGTGATTGGACGGCTTCGTAAGTCTGCACGCCCTCCACAAAGACAAACGTGCGCCAGAACTCGCCATCCTGACTGCGGTAAATCGGCTGGCCGTCGCGCGTGGGAATGACGATCAACGAGCGGCGCGTGATGTCGCGGGCGTCCAGGGCTTCGAGCCGGCGGCGGACGTGCGTGGTGACGCGCATGACATTCTTCATCACGGCGACCGGATTCTTGAACACGCCCTTGTTGATTTTCTGATGGATGTAGCGCACCCGCATGCCGCCCTGGTCGTAGGTGGCGGAGTAGGTTTCGTTGATGTGGCCGATCTTGAAGGTTTCGGCGTGAAGAATCTCGCCGTAGATCTGGAACTGTTTGGAGATTTCCTGAAGTTGTTTTTCCTGATATGCCATAAGCCGGTTCTCTTCCGCGACGGATGGTGGACTGTGCGTCTCCATGTCGCAACCCGAAAGGCAGGCTGACCACTGCCCGGAGTTGACTCACGCACAGGCATTACCGAAGGCGGGGTTGACAGACCCTGTTTTTTCCGGTTTTTTCAGTTGCATTCCTTCGGTTCTTCCATAGCCTTGGCGTCCCTTAAAGAATGGAAAAGAACGGGATTTTACTGTGACCTATTCAATCATAGAGACCGGAAGCAAACAATACCGGGTCGCCCCTGGCGATACCCTGGAAATTGAACGCCTGACCACGGAAGCCGGGCAATCTGTCACTTTTGACCGCGTGTTGTTGGTCAACACTGAAGGCAAAGTCGCGGTCGGCGCCCCCACCGTCACCGGGGCCACCGTGGTGGCGGACGTGATTTCACACAAGCGCGGCGAGAAAAAGCTCACGTTCAAGATGAAGCGCCGCAAGGGCTATCACAAGACCATCGGCCACCGGCAGGAACTCACGGTGGTGAAGATCAAGGAAATCAACGGATAGGAGAACAATTTATGGCACATAAGAAAGGTCAAGGCAGCGTCCGCAACGGGCGCGACAGCGCCAGCAAGCGGCTGGGCGTCAAGGCGTATGGCGGAGAGCAGGTCACTGCCGGCAGCATCATTGTGCGCCAGCGCGGCACCAAGTTCGTAGCCGGCCAAAATGTCGGCACCGGTCGTGATTGGACGCTTTTTGCGCTCAAAGCCGGCAAGGTGCGTTTTGACAAGGACGGTCGGCGCGTAAACATCGTGGCCGAAGCCGCCGCAGCCGCCGCGACCAACTGATCATCGGCAAACAATTTCATGGCGAGGCCAAACGCCTCGCCTTTTTTATTCTCTTAAGCCTGATCCCGATCTCACACCCAAACAGGGCTGCGGTGGAGAGATTACGATTAGGATAAAGATTAAGCGCAAGCAGACCCCAAGCAGATGTTCATTGACGAAATCAAAATCTTCGCCCGGGCAGGCCATGGCGGCAAAGGCTGCGTGGCGTTTCATCGCGAAGCTTATGTTCCCAAAGGCGGCCCCAGCGGCGGCAATGGCGGGCGCGGCGGCAGCGTCATTCTCCAGGCGGATCATGATCTGAACAATTTGCTCGCCCAGTATTACGTGCCGCGCCTGATTGCCGAGAAAGGCGGCGGCGGCCTGGGCAAAGGCATGGATGGCCGCGCCGGCAAGGACCTCATCGTCAAAGTGCCGTGCGGCACACTGGTGTGGCGACAGCCCACGACAACTGAATTGGAGGGGCATGAATCCGGGGAAACCGAAGATGACGCTCCGATTTTCAAAGCCAGCACCAGCCAGCGCCCGTTGATTCGGGGCGCCGGGAGAACCGCAGCGCGGGAGATTGACTTGAGCGATGAGGGGGAAAGTGCCGCGGTGACGGCCCATGCGACCAAAGGTGAACTGGTCGCCGACCTGACCCAACATGGGCAGCAGTTTGTTTTGTGCAAGGGCGGACGCGGGGGACTGGGGAATCGTAATTTCGCCACCGCCACCCGCCAGACCCCGCGCTTCGCCCAGCCGGGCGAGCCGGGTGATGAGGGAGAATTCCTGCTCGAACTGCGCATCATGGCCGAGGTGGGCCTGGTGGGTTATCCGAACGCCGGCAAATCCACGCTGCTGACGGCTATTTCGCGTGCGCGCCCAAAAATCGCACCCTATCCTTTCACCACGCTGCATCCGCAGATTGGCATCGTCGAGTATCCGGACTGGCGAAGGCTCACCGTTTGCGACGTGCCGGGACTGATTGAGGGGGCGCACCAAAACGTTGGCCTCGGTTACGCGTTTCTGCGTCACATCCGGCGCTGCAAGATTCTCGTGCTGTTGTTGGACATGGCCGGCACGGACAACCGCGCACCCTGGGACGATTACCGGCAATTGCTGAAAGAGTTGGAGTTGTACGATCCGGCGCTGCTCGAAAGACCCCGGTTGGTCGTCGCGAACAAAATGGACGAACCGGCGGCGGCGGAGAACTTGAAAAAGTTCAAACGTCGTATCAGAAAAACATCTGTGCTGCCCATCGCCGCCGCCTTTGACGAGGGCATGGACCAATTCAAGCAATTGATTCGCGAGGCGGTGGAGGAAGTCCAAGGGTAAGGGATGTTTCTATGCTGAGAGCCGGAATCGTCGGGTTGCCCAATGTGGGCAAGTCCACTTTGTTCAACGCCGTTACCCGCACCCGCAAGGCGGAGGCGGCCAATTATCCCTTTTGCACGATTGATCCCAATATCGGCATCGTCACCGTGCCGGACACACGACTCGAACCGCTGTCCAGGATCGCCAAAACGCCGACAATTATCCCGGCCGC
The DNA here is from genome assembly GCA_014860005.1 of Verrucomicrobiota bacterium. Next base: position 58,131 of record JACZKP010000089.1, read on the forward strand.
CATCGAATTCGTGGACATCGCCGGCCTGGTGAAAGGGGCGTCACAGGGTGAAGGGCTGGGCAACAAGTTCCTCACGCACATCCGCGAAGTGGACGCGATCGTGCAGGTTGTCCGCTGCTTCGAGGACGCGGACGTTCATCACGTGACCGGCAGCGTTGATCCGGTGCGCGACATCGAGGTCATCAACACGGAACTCGTGCTTGCCGATCTTGAGACGGTGAAGAAACGGCGGGAGAAAATCGCCAAGGACGCCAAGCGTGGTGACAAGCTGGCGCTGGCGGAGGAAGCGGTCTTGAAAAAACTGGAGCCAAAGCTGGACGCCGGCAACCCCGCACTTACCGTGACCCTCACCCCGGAAGAAAAAGCCGTGGCCAAAGGGTTTTTCCTGCTCACCGACAAGCCCACGATCTTCGCGTGCAACGTCAAAGAAAGTGAGTTGGCTCAAGGCGACCAGCATCCTCACGTCCAAAAAGTTCAGGAGTACGTGCGGACGCATCTCGCCTGCGAAGCCGTCGTCATCAGTGCGCAGATCGAAAGCGACTTGATTGATTTGGCACCCGACGAAGCGACGGCCTTTCTCAAGGAACTCGGGGTGACGGAAAGCGGCGTCGGCGCATTGATCCGCGCCACCTATCATCTACTGGGATTGCGGACGTATTTCACCGCTGGCGAGAAGGAGGTGCGGGCCTGGACGATTCATGCGGGCCACACGGCGCCGACCGCAGCGGGGGTGATTCATACCGACTTCGAACGCGGGTTCATAAAAGCCGAAACCGTGGCTTACGAAGATCTGGTCCGGTGCGGCTCAATCGCCGTTGCGCGCGAGCAGGGACTTTACCGGATGGAAGGCAAGGAATACGTGGTGCAGGACGGCGACGTGCTGCTGTTCAAGTTCAACGTGTAAGCTGCGCAATCTTGTTTTCGTGGGCTGCCTCTGCCTTGGGAGATGGTGCGTTACGCACACGACTTCGTGATCCTCTGGCGCAGTCAGGCCGAGGCGCAGATCCTTGGCCGCAGTGCGACAGTGGGTGAACGAAGCTGGACCGACCATGCATGCTGAAAAGACACGAATCGTCCACGTGCGAGCGCCCGGGGGCTTTGACTTCCTTGGGTATCACTTCGAACACGGCATGAGATGGCCGCGCCAGAAGAGCCTTGAGAAGTTGAAGCAACTGCTGCGCACGAAGACCTCACGGCTGGACGGACGCAGCCTGAGCGGGATTAGCTGGATCGGGCACCAAATCAAATCCTTATTCTTACGCAAACCGGGCATCGGAAGGCCGGTAGCAAGGCGTCGGTGGTCAGGGCAAACGCGCGCGATAAAAGCGCAAGGCATGGGCGTCCATGTCGGATTCGGTGAACGTGACCAGACCCGTCTCGTCTGGCGGAGTGTGCGGGAGCGAAATGACCGGCCAGGTGATTAAGTCATCCGAAATCTCGATAATCGGGAACTCATTCGGCTCGGTCTGGACGGGGGGCGAAACGCCCGGCCTAATCTGCGTCTGCCGGGAGACCCATGTCGTACAACACCATCACCTCATGCGCCATGAGTCCGCGTCCATACACCACCAGCTCGTCAATGTTCCCCACGTAACCGTCAGCCCCCACGGCCAACGTCGCCACGTTCCCTTGCAACGGCAGCGACGGTGCCTCAAACGCCAGCACCCCGTTCACATACAGGCGATTCCAGTTCGCATCGTGCGTCACCACCAGATGATGCCATTGGCCAAGAGTCAGATTGAGGCCGCTGACTCCGTAGGCCGTGCTGGAACTTCCGCTGCCCAAGCGAAAACTGAGTCCGCTGGGCGCCGCAAGGATGATGTAAGTCGAACCCCAATCGCCATCATGAACCCAATAAGCAGGCGACCCGCCACTGCCAGCCGGCTGAATCCACGCGCCAAACGAGAACCCGTTCGCGTAATCGTCAGGATCAAGATTGGCGACCGAAACCACCGCGCTACCATTGAAACCAAAAGCCGAATCCGGCTGGCCGAACCGGTTGGTGCTCGCCACCGCGCCCTGAACGACTCCGTGTCGCTCATTGCCGCTGGCGTCCAACGCATCCCCATCAAACCGCAGCCAGAGCAGCAAATCCTCGGTCAGAGTATTTGGGATCACCGTCAGCGTCGCCACGGCGCTCGTCACGCTTCCATGGACGTTGCTGATAACCACCGTGTAATCTCCGGCATTGGTGAGTTGGACGCCCGTCAAAGTCAGCGTGGCTGCGGTTGCGCCGGAAATATTCCCATCGTCCGTCAACGGCAAACCATCCTTGTGCCAGTGATAGCTCGGTGCCTCACCGATGGCCGTCACACTCAGAGTCGCGAGGGTGCCGACGAGATTCGTGCGGCTTTGCGGTTGAGCGAGAATGAGAACCCGACCGACCAGGGATTGGCGGGCAACCCGATAAAAACTTTGGCTGGCGGCGTTCGTGTCCGTAACGAAAACCGGGACGACGTTGCTGTTGGCGCTGGTGCCGACGGTGACGAGGTTCGTCCAGGCGACGGGCGGCGTCAGGTTGGTCGCGGATTGAGCGGTGTACTCGTAGCCGGGAATGGTGTTGAAGCTGAATTGAAAGTTGCCCGGCCCTCCGCTGACATTGGTGATGACGGGTTGGGGAATCCAGACTTCCGAAGCGATGGCCATCGGTTCGGGATTGCTGTCCGGATCGCCCGTGTCAGCCGAGTTCCATTGCGATTGCGGCTGGCTCGCGTCAATGATCGCCTGGCGAATCTTGTAAACGCCCTTTTCATCGTGGGCGCGGCCATTGGCGAGAATGTAAAGCCCGACCAGTCCCGCGACGTGAGGGGCTGCCCCACTCGTTCCCGTTCCGACTATGTAGCCACGAGCAATGCCGTCTTCGTCCAGGACATAATCCGTCGTTGGAATATCTACACCCGGAGCGGCAACGTCTATGCCGTTACCGGGTGAGACCGGGTAAACGACCGTCGGGGCCGGATTATTCGTCGGCACTGGCTGCGGTATCTCGCTGAAATTTGACGCCCGTCCCGGTTCGCGATACCAGAAACGATCTTTGGGAGTAGTCGTTCCCTCCTCGAAAGTCGTATCGACGGCACTCACGGCCATCGCCTCTGGAAAGGAAGCCGGCAGATAGTCATCGCGGGTGCCGTAAATTCCGTCCGTCCCTGCAAGATCAGCATCGCTGTTTCCTGCCGCAGCAACCACGACTACTCCCGCGCGCACCAACTGCTGAATCGTGGCACGAATTGTGGCAACAGGGGCTGTGTTGGTTACGTTTCCATAGCTGATGTTTACGACGGAAATTTTATCGGCATTGTCGAGAATATGGAGTAGTCCATCGAGGAAGAACGACCAGTCCGACCCAAAAGAATTTGAAAATTTAATATTCCACAACCGAGCACCGGGAATTACTCCAGTAACTCCGACGCCATTATCTCGCGCAGCCAATACTCCCGCTACTCGCGTTCCATGGCCGACGTCATCGCGATGATCCAGTGAAATTAAGGAATACGAGTGAACAATGTTCAGATCCACATGCGGGTTGATCCCTGAATCCAGAATCGCAATATCAATATCAGGTTCTTCATCGAAGTCATTGATGCGGGCCACGGGAAAGGCCGGGATTCCCATGCGCAAAAACCCATTGAGCGGCGGGAGATTTGGGTCCGGCGTGTAGGAGCCATCACCGGAGAGACTCGGGCCAGACTTTTTCCGGGCCAGCGCGCGTAGCTTTTCCAGCGCCGCGGGCGTCAACGGCTTTGAATCTCGAAATCGCAAGGGATCGATATCCATCGGCGAGTCTTCCTCTACCGCGAGCACGTTTTCATCGCGCCGCAGTTCCGCCGCCTCCTGTTCGCTCATGTCCTGAATGAACACATTGACCCGCGCACTTTCCCGTCGTGCCTTGGCGGAAAGCTTCGCCGCCACATCCGCCCGCGTCCGCCCCTCTTTCATGGTGACGAAGTAAATCTTTTTGCCCGGCGCCGGCTTCACCGCCATGGGCAACGTGGGGCCGGGAACCGTTGCCTGATTGGTCACCGCAGGCGCGGAAGAAGCCGCCGCGGTTTCGAGCGCCGCGCCGGTCGGCAGCGTCGCGAGACAAACGAGAAGTGCCAGCCGCCGCCCCGATTTCAAGAGCGCGCCTCGAAACCCTGAACCGTGGCTGCGACGCCTCGTCGCAGGAGGTAGCCGCAGCGCCCCCGCTGCGGGAAACATTGGAAGCAAGGCGACGAGGCGTCGCAGCCACGGGAGATTCATGGAGCGTTTGAGTAATGCGTTCGTAATCGGGTTTACGGTGTCAGGCGGCAGCAGCCATGAGTTGAATCATTCTCCCGGAGCCGGGGCCGGAGCGCCGGTTTCCAAACCGGCTTAAGTCGGGATTGACCGGGAAACACCTGAAAAACGACACGGCAGAACGAAGCAAAGCACAAAGCCGGCTGCAAGTCGGCGCTCCGTTCAGTTTGTCGAAGCTTTTGGTGAGCATACGCGGTCATAGGTTTTTCGGTTTCTTCCGCAGTTCATGCTCGATGCCTTCCGAGCCGGCAGTTAGTCCGGGATGGCCAGTTGGTAATAACCTCCGGCGACCAAAACACTGCCGCCGGGTTGCACTTCGAGCGTGATGGTCTTTCGCTCCGCCAACGGCCGCAAGTCCACCCCCGGCAGGTTCGTGCTAATGAATTGCTGGGTTTCCGCAAAGTCGCGCGGCCAGCGTTGGTGACTGGCATGGAAGCGGCGCAGGGCGACGGCCAGCAGGTATTTTCTCGCTGCGAGCGTGATGTTCTGCGACTGGCCTTGAAGCAGCGGCTGAATCCGGTCAAGGAACTTGCCCTCCACATCAACATGCGCCGCGGTACTCACGGCCTGATATTTCAGCGCGGCTTCACCGAGGCCAACCGACACCGCCGGCAGCGTATGACGGCTGCACTTCTCCAGCCCGATGAGAGCGGCGTTCTGTGCCGTGGGATTCGAAGGATCGGTGACAATTTTCAGAAACGTGTTGGCGGCTTTTTCCGGGCCGGCAATTTCCACGTACGCCCGGATCGCCGCAAATCGAACCGGCCACGCGGCGTCGGAAATGCACGATTCCACCTGCGCCAGGTGTCTCTTGGCCTCCGCGCCGGCCGCGCCCAAGGCGGTTAACGCCTGCGCCCTTTGATCGGCATCGGTTGAGGCGAGTCGCCGGATGAGAGGTGCCAACGCGTCCTCATTCTCTTCGACTGGCGAAAGGTCCGAAAGGGCGGCGGGCGGAGATGTCGGGGAGGCGGGTTCGGGCGGGGTGGTGGCGCTTTCCCGGTTGCACCCGGATAGCAGCAGAGCGCCGAGCATCGCCGTCCCAACCCGGTGAATGAACCGATTGGTTAATTCCATTTTTTCCATTTTTGAATTCTGACTTTGTGACTGATTTTACTGGCGCCTACGGAACGCCGAGCAGATTCACCTGAATGTTGTGAAAAAGCTTCATCGAAGTGATCACGGTGTTGAACTGCGAGTCAGACTGAACGTGCCCAGCGTCGTGCTTCCCATGCGGTAGGAACCCGAGATGACCTTGGTGGGCGTGTTGAGCGTGCCGCTGACGGTCAGGCCGAGCGGGACAGTCGTGCCGGAGAAGCTGTTCGCGGCGTTGATCGTACCAAAGCCGCCGCCATCGCCTTCCGCGGTGGGCGAGGTCGGGTTGTCAATGGTGTAGAAAAAGATGCTGCCATCAGCGGCGAGGACGGCGAAGGCGCTGCCTTGAAATTGTCCCGAGTACGTGCCGGTGTAGTAACCCGCGTTGTTCGCGTGCGTGCCCGTGTCGGACTTACGATTGCCGCTGAAGCCGCCCGTGCCACCAGTCGAATTGACGAAGGTTCCGTTGACGTTGCTGCTCGTGAATGTGCCCGCGGCGTTTCCACTCTGAGCGGTGGCCGCGCTGAAACCGCCGTTGTCCGCCACGGTGAAACTGCTGATGAACAAACCTTCCTCCTGGGGGGTGTTGTATCCGACCGCCACGGCGCTGCCATTTGAGCGCACCATGGCCGCAAATCCGCCGTTGTCCACCTGTCCAGCGAAATTGCCCATGTAAATGCCCGCGGGCCGCTCGAGCGGATTGGTCACGCTCAAGAACGCGACGATGCTGGTGATGCTGCCGACGCGGTTGGTGACGACGACCGTGTAATTGCCCGCATCGCCAAGGGCGAGATTGGTCAAGCCCAGCACCGCGTCCGTTTTCCCGACCAGCGGGATGTTGTCTTTGCGCCACTGATACGCCAGCGGCGCGGTGCCCGTGGCGTTGACGCTGAATGTGACATTGCTGCCAGTCGCGTTCGTCATCCCCTGCGGATGAGTGATGATCTCCGGTGACAGAAACCGCAACCGATAATAACCCTGCGCCGGGCTGGCGCTTTCCGTCAGGGCGCTGGCCGTGGTGGCCGTACCCAAATCCTGCCACGCGCCGGCCGCCAGGTTGGTTCGCTTCTGCGGTTGCACCAAATCCAGGCCCGCCGGCCACGAAACGACGACTGAAATGTTGCTGGGCTGTATGGTCAGGCTGACCGGCTGGGCAGTGAGCCGGGCCGCCATTGCCACGGTCAATAAGAGCAGACCCCCGAAATGACCGGGCTTCGTCAACCGGCGTAGTTTATACCGGGCATCATCCGACTCTGCCAAATTCGACATGGACATGGTTGATCCAGGTTATCGCAGGTGACCAGAAGTTGGCTTGGTGGGCCTTACCGAATGGCCTTGAGCATTCTGGCCAACCTCAGTCATCAGGAGTTCCTGCGCCGGATCGCCGGTCGCCACAATGATGAGGCCCAACATGGCGGCCATGAGCAGGCTCGGGTTTTGCGCGGCAAGGCTGCGTGACAGGCGTTTCATGGGCATGGGAAGGTTTTCGCACAAACAAGGCTGCGTTCGCTAGAGGCATTTGCCTCTGGCAAATACCCTCAGTACGATTACGGAATGAGGTGCGGTTTCGCATGGACTTGCGCGGGGTGCTGCGCGTAGAAGTGTAGCCATGCCCATCGGGAGCCATCGCCTTTTCCGCCGTCGCTATTGGCCGGCGTGGGCAACCCTGGTGCTGGGATTAACTGCTTCCGCCGGGTTGGGCTGGAAGCTGCATCGCCAGGCCGTCGAATTGGATCAGTCGCGGCTCCAGCGCATTGCCAATGTGGTTCTGGATCGGTTACATACCAAAGTGCAAACGACTGACCTGATTCTGCGGCAGGCGCAGGATTATTTCGGATCGCAGGGCATCATCACCGACGGCATGTTCCGAGAGTGGTGTCGAAAGTACGGCTGGTCCGCCACCGCTCCCTGGATGCATGGCCTGGCGCTATACACCAACCTGAATGCGGGTCTTTGGCGGGCCGAAGTGCCACCCGACCCGGCCGGTTGGACAGAACCGGACTTTCACAGGTTCGCCGAGTTCGCGAGGGAGACGCCGGTGAAATTGCAACTCGCTTTCAGCTATTCCCACGACACCACGAAGCGTTGGCCAGCCAGTTACGCCACGCAGATGCGATTCGCCGGCACCTATCAGGGTTTCGGTGCGGCCATTCCCGCCAATACGCCCCGAACAACCGATCGCCAGATCGTCATCGAGCGTGACGGAGGGAAAACCGAATACGGTGCAACTGTCGCCGTGCCGGTCTATGAGGCGAGCCGCGACGAGCTTCGTGATCTGATCGCCGGCCCGCCTCCCAAGGTGCATGGCCACCTCTTCAACTGGAACCTGGGCCGCGGCTTGCTCGTGGCCCCCTTGGACTACATCACGCTGGAGTCCCTGATCTGGGGTGACGAACCAAGGGAGATCGGGGTGGAAATCTATTCGTCGAATCAGCCACAACTGGAGGCCTGGCTCAATCCGTCAGGCCATCCACCGCGGGCCCTGGATTCGGCGTTCAAACCTTACCTGACGGCCAGCGTCCCCTGGAGTTTGTACAACGGGCGCTGGAGTTTGTTTGTTTACACGTTGCCGGCATTTGAAGCCGGTTCACCTCGCTACATGGCGCGCCTTACGTTTGTTGCCGGGGCGGCCATGACCCTGCTCGCCACCGCCATGGTCGGCTTGGGGCTGCGCGCACAGAATCGCCAGAAACTCCTGACCCAGCAAATTCGCGAGGCGCGCGATGCCCTGGCCTCCGGGCAAAAGGAGCGTGAGAAACTCAGCCATGATTTGCACGACAACACCATTCAATCGCTCTACGCGGTCCAGCTTGGCCTGAGCCGCACTGCGCAAAAGCTGTCGCAAGCGACCGCCACCGTTCGGAGCGAATTGGCCGGCGTGCAGACGGAACTGGATGCGGTCATTGCCGAGATGCGGCGGTTCATCACGGCCGAAGAGCGCGCCGAGCAAACGGTGGATTTGCCCGCGGTTTTGCTGGCCTTGGTGCAACGGGCACGCGCGGGCGTAGCAACGAAGGTTTGCTTGAGGTGTGACGAGCACGCATCCGACCGCTTGACGAGCACGCATCCGACCGCTTGACGGGCGCGCAGGCGGTGCAACTGGCGAATATCGCCCGCGAGGCCCTGAGCAATAGTCTTCGGCACGCGCAAGCCCGGCGAGTGGAGGTTTCGCTTCGTTCCGGACACGAAGCCGTGTGGTTGGAGGTAGCCGACAACGGAACAGGTTTTGATCCGAATGCACCCGTGCGGCCAGGGGTGGGACTGAGCAGCATGGCGGCCCGGGCGCGGGAGATCGGTGGAACACTGGACCTGCAAACCGCGCCAGGACAGGGCACGCGCGTTGGGGTCCGCACGCCGGTTGCGCCGCTGGAACGTAATGGTGCGCTGGAGAATACCGACGAAGTAGATGATCCATGAACCCTGAAAAGCGCATCACCCTGCTGCTGGTGGACGATCATCCGGTCGTGCGCAACGGATTACGCCGCGTGCAGGAATTGACACCCCACATTCAGGTTGTGGGCGAGGCGGCGACCATGCACTCCGCGGTGGCCGCCGCCCGCGAGTTGGAGCCGGACATTGTGTTGATGGACGTGCGCTTGCCGGACGGCGACGGCATCGAAGCCTGCCGGCGGATCAAGGCGCTGTTGCCCGCGACCCACGTGCTGTTTCTGACCTCCTACGCCGACAATCGTTTTGTGCTGGCCGCGATGGAAGCCGGTGGTGACGGTTATTTGCTGAAGGAAAGCGACACACAACGGATCGTGGATGCTGTCCGCACGATTATGCACGGCGGCACGGTCTTTGATCCCATTGTGAGCACCGGCGCGTCGCGCGATGGGAAAAGCGATCCGGGAATGAATCCGCTCACGCCGTTGACAGTCCAGGAGCGGAGGTTGCTGGCGGAAGTGGCCAAGGGCAAGACTGACAAGGAAGCCGCGGTGGCGATGTGATTAACGACCAAGACGGCGCGGAACTATCTGGACCGCGTTTTCACGAAGTTGAACGTCCACACCCGCACGGAAGCGGCTTTGCTTTACACGCGGTTCAATGATGGCGTGCGGCTGGGGGATTGAGGGCGAACACTACACCAATTCCGGTTCCTCGATCTCCCGCGGTGGCGCACACTTGGGCGTGCCGTCGGGAGCTTCGGGATACTCGAAGATTTTGCCCTCGTAATTGCGCAGCACCACGCGGTCGGCGTTGCGGCTCAGAACGTATTCGGGACTGACCGGCACTTTGCCGCCGCCACCGGGAGCGTCAATCACGTAGGTGGGCACAGCGTAACCGGTGGTGTGGCCGCGCAGTTGCTCCATGACTTCCAATCCGCGGCGCACGCTGGTGCGCAGGTGCGCCGAACCCGAGATGAGGTCGCACTGATAAACGTAGTAGGGTTTGACGCGGCACATCAGGAGCTTCTGCACGTGGGCGGTCATCACCGTGGGATCATCGTTCACGTGTCGCAGCAGGACGGATTGGTTGCCCAGTGGAATGCCGGCGTCGGCCAGGCGACCCAGAGCATCGCGGACTTCCTTCGTGAGTTCACGCGGATGATTCGAGTGGATGCTGATGAACATCGGATGATATTTCCGCAGCATGGCGCAGAGTTCCGGCGTGATGCGTTGCGGCAGGAACACCGGGATGCGCGTGCCGATGCGGAGAAACTCGACATGCGGGATGGCGCGCAATTGCGACAGCAGGTGCTCCAGTTTTTCGTCGCTGAACAGCAGCGGATCGCCACCGCTCAGCAAGACGTCGCGCACTTCGGGATGCCGTCGAATGTAATCAATCTGCTCGTCGAAGCGCGGGTGGAAGTCGTAGCCCGTCGCGTTGCTGACCAGCCGCGAGCGCGTGCAATACCGGCAATACGCGGCACAGCGGTCGGTGACCAGAAAGAGCACGCGGTCGGGATAACGATGCACCAGTCCAGGCACGGGCGAGTGGGAATCCTCGCCGCACGGATCGGTCATTTCCCAGGCGGCGGTGTGCGTTTCTTCGACGCGCGGGATGACCTGCCAGCGGATGGGGCAGGACTCGTCGGCTGGATCAATGAGGTTGAAGAAATACGGCGTGATGGCGAGCGCGAGCTTGTGATTGGCGAGCTGCGTGCCGGCATATTCCTCGGGCGTGAGCGTGGGCATCAGGCGCAGAAGTTGTTCCAGCGTGGTGATGCGGTGTTTGAGCTGCCAGCGCCAGTCGTTCCAGTCTGAATCGGGAACGTCGTGCCAGAAGCCGCGCCCGGCGGAGTGAAATTGTTTGAGCAAAGAAAGTCGCTGGCCTGAGGGCGGCTCCTCGCCGTCGGCGGATGTAGTGTCACTATGCATTTGGTTGGCGCACTATAGTTTTGAACCGCGGGCTGTCAAGTTGGCGGCGGGCGCGCAGCTAAAAAACAGAGCCATTTTCACGGAAAACGCCGCTCCGGGAGCAGCCGTGTCAAGGCGCCGCCCCCGCTTCAACAGCGTCCGTAGGCAGCGGCGGCTCCGGCTTCAAAGCCATGCGCCGGGCGTCCAGCGTATCGAGTTGTCGCACGGTATCGCGGATGAGGTTGCGGAGTTTGGCGTTGGTGTCGCGCGTGGTGGAGGTCAGAATCAAACCCACCTGGTCGCGCCGCCGCAGGTAGCTGCCCAACACCTGGCGGTAATCTTCCACCAACGGGGCAAGTTCCGGGGACGCCCGCAACCGCGCCAGTTCGAGCGCGCGCAACTTCTGCTGCAACGGCGGTGTCTGGCGGACCTGATTCCATTCGCGAATGGCTGTTTGCAGCGTCACCTCGCCGGAGGCGGGCAGCTCATTCGCGGCGCGGCGCACTTCGACCGGCACGCGCAGCAGGTCGTCGAGTTGCCGCCAGCCGTCCGCCAGCGTCAACAACCGATCCGTGTTTTGACCGGTGAAATGAACCAGTTGCAGCGACCACCACTTCTCCAAATCAAGCGGGCCGCGGAAATGCGATTGAAAGGCGCGGAAGAAGGCCGTCTGCCAGTTGTAACAGCCGGCCAACTCATCCAGCATGGCGCGCAAACACTCGCGACCACGATTGAGCCGCAACAATTCGGTCACCAGCAATTGCGCACTGCTCCGATAGGCGTCGCCGGCGTCGCCGGAGAGGTGTTCCTCCGTGGGCCAGCTCAATTCCTCGATGGTGTGTGGCTGCCCGTGCCGCAAGGTGTTCCGGTTTGCCTCGAGGGCTTCATTTCGACGTGTCTCGACCATCACCGGATTGATGTTAAGACCATGCATCGCCAGGCGCGGCGGCGGCAGAATCAATTGCATCTCACTCGAAGCGAGCAACTGCTGCGTCAGGCCTTCCAGAAGCCAGACCGGTATGTCCGCGGGCTGGTTGCCCGCCTGGCGATTTGCCATCTCGGCCAGGATGGTCTGAACCAGCGCCCGCACGAAGCGCACGCGCTCCACGTACTGCGGCAATTCCACGCGATAGTTCCAGCCATCCCGGAAACGCTGGGAAACGATGGTGACCGGATCTTCCGCACCCGTGGCTGGCTTCAGGACCAGGTGAATTTTACCGCGCCAAGGTGAGTTATCCCCCAGTTCCCGACCGATCGCCTGTTTGACGCGTTCGCTGGATACGGCGAGAAGCGCCGGCCGCAATTCCACGCAAGCCGCGTTTGTCGCCAAGTCGGCGGCCAACCGCGGAGGCGTCCCCTGCTGCAATCCATGAACGACGAACTGGCCCGAGAGGCTGCGCGCGGAAACAGTGTCAGGCAATCCTGACTGGGCGTGCGCGGCATTGCCCAGCGCGGCCATTGCCAGTGCCAGCATGGAAGCGAAACCAAGTCGCCGGGCGACGGAACTGGCTTCGCGTGTTCGCATTTGCGCCTCCAGATTCTCCAATCCTCAGTCGGCCTTCTTGCCCGGGGTTGCCTTGGCCGGCTTCGACTCCGTCTTGGCAGGACTCTTGGTGTCTCCCGTTGTGGCGGGTTTGGCGGCTTCAGATTCCTTCTTGGCCGACTGTTTGTAACCTTCGCTGCGGTAATCGGTGATGTAAAAGCCGCTCCCTTTGAAAATCAGTCCGGCACCGGCACTCAATTTGCGTTTCACGCGCCCGCGCCCCCAGCGGGTCTGCGCGCACAGGTCTTGGGGACAAGTCGTCAACGGCTTGGCCTTGATGGATTGGATTTGCTCAAATTCCTTTCCACATTTCGAACAAACATATTCGTAAGTCGGCATAGTCAAAAGCTGATCTAAGATTTGTCGCGGAGAATAACGCAACCCGAAGCGGGTGTCGAGCCATCGTGTTAATCGCGGCGCCTCGTCAGACGGGGAGGATGGAATCACAGAAGCACTCTGCGTCGGTGGTCCGACAAGTCAGGCTGGTCGCCAACGGGTGCCGTCCGCGAAGACAGTCACTTGCTGATAAGTCCCGGTGCGGAGATCGAGCTCAATGAGTTTGGCGCCTTTGCGGAGTTTGTTGCCGCCGTAGCCAGCATGACCGGTGGCTCGCCCATAAACCAAATCGAGAGAGCGCGTGCGGACTGCGTAATCGTTGACGTGGTCGTGTCCGCAAAAGGTGGCAAGCAAGCGTGTATCGGCGGACAACTCCGGGGCGGCAACGCCGGACTCCTGTTCGTGACACACTTCCTCCTGAAAAACGCCCGGTGTGCGGCCCGCCTCGTAGAGCGTCTTCTGCTCCAAGAGCGGGATGTGGTAGAACGCCAGCGAGGGCAAGGGAGGCGTGCCGGCTTCAGCCAAGGCGGCACGAGTGCGGCGAAGCCAGTCCAGTTGCCAGGTGGTGAGTCCGTAGCGATTACTGTTGAGCAACCACAAATGAGCCGCGGGTGCAGGTTCGCTGGCCGAGCGCGTGCGGACTTCGATGCGGTAATCACCGTGGCTCGCTCCGCCCCGATAGAGCGAATGACGGGCGGCTTCGAGCGCGTCGTGGCCGGCCTGATAATCGTCCATCATGTCGTGGTTGCCCCAGCAGAAGGCCCACGGCACGCCCAGCGGCTCGACACGACGCAAGACGTGCAGAAGACTTTCCAAGCCGCGACCGCCGGGATTGTCGTGCCAGCTATCACCGGTCAGCAAAACCAGGTCCGGTTTGAAAATGCGCACAAATTCCTGCCAGTCGCGCTCGGTCTTGCGGTCATCGTCGGTGGTTGTAAGACCTTCCTTTACGCCGCAAAAAAAGTGGTTGTCGGTAAACTGCAGGAGCCGCAGGGACTGCCGCTTCCCAACGTCGAGCGTTGCAACGGACGCATCGGTTGACGGGCGGGTGGAGCGTCCGATCTCTGGCGGTTCGGTGGGCGTTTGCGCGGCGCTTCGCCATGCAGAAATTGGAGCAGTAAGCGCGGCAAGCAGGGCCGGGCTGAGTTGGAGAAATTCACGACGGTTCATGAGCCAGTAAATACAGGAGGGGTTCGCTTCAGGTCAATTTTGTACCTCCGCGGAGTTTGCTCGAAACCGAAGTTGCTTGAGCGGTGGAGGTTTCGCAGTGCGAAAACCATTGATGCCTGGAGCGCCGGTCTCCGACCCGGCTCGACTCCCCATTCCAACGCGCCGGATCGGAGATCGGCGCTCCGGCTTGTGGGGTGGACTTCAGTTTCTCAACCGCACGCGCAAGCCGGTTTTCTCCGGTGCGCTGGCAAAGGTAAGAATTCCCTTTTCCGCCGTGACCCCCAGATAGGGATCGTTGGTGATCAGAAGATTCCCATCAATGTCCAGGTGATCGCAGAGTTCAGCGAGATGCGCGGCGGCGCTGATGAGCACGCTGGTTTCCAACATGCAACCGATCATCGTTTTCAGGCCGAGCTTGCGCGCGGCACTCAAGGCGTCGAAGCCGCCGCTGATGCCGCCGGTCTTGGCGAGCTTCACGTTCACACCGTGATAACATTCCGCGCAGTGCGCCACGTCCTTGGCGACGTGATACGACTCATCCGCAAACAATTGCAGAGGCGAACGCTCCTTGAGCCAGACCAGGTCTTTTGGATCGGTGCTCGAAGGCATGGGCTGCTCGATAAACTGGATGTGCCCATCGGCCGCCAGCCACTCCAGCCGATCCAGCGCCTCTTCCTTGGTCGTCCAACCTTCGTTCGCATCCACGCGCACCGGCTTGTCCGGTGCGACCTCGCGTAAGGCGGCGAGGATGGCTTTTTCATCGGGTACGCCAATCTTGAGCTTCAGGACCGGATACTTCTCCGCTGCCAGAACTTTCTGGCGAATGACTTCGGGTTTATCAATCCCGATGCTGAAAGACGTCACGTGATGCTGCTCGCGGAAGCCGAGTCCGAGAAAGTCGTAGATTGGTTTGCCGGCGACTTTCGCGGCACCGTCCAGCAACGCGATGTTGATGGCGCATTTGGCGGCCATGTTGCCGGGAGCAACCGTGTCGAGGTACGCCATGCTGCCGGGCACGTCCGCAAACGAAAGCCGCGCGGCGTCCACCTGGCGGCAGAATGCCTCGACGGTGTCCACCGATTCATGATAGCGCTCGATGGGCGCGGATTCGCCGAGGCCGGAGCTGCCGGCGGCGTCAGTCAATTCAACCATGACCACCTGGCCTTCGTTGACGCTGCCGCGGGCGATGGTCCACGTATGGGCGAGGCGCAAATCCTGGCGCCAAAACTTTAGTTTCACGCGTGAACGAAAGCCGAATCGGGCCACGGAAGCAACTCGATTCAATGGGCAGAGCTTCAACAAGTCGGTGCGGAGCGATGATTGGGGATCGGCTTTGCGGTGGAAAGCCAAGCCGCCATTCCGAACCGGTAGTCTATGTCAGTTCACTGCTTGGATGAAGGGGAACGACCGTTGACTTCTCCACCATTTCATCGCGGACCTTCAGGCCGACGACCTTTTCCAGCGGCACCACATGCGCCCCGCGCAGGTCAAAATCCGAATCCGGAGACGGAAAGTCGTAGAGGTGTTCCCCGCTGATCGCGGCGAACAACAACGGTAAGGTTGGGCCACGACAATGCGATGAAGGCATGGATCAATGGTCATGGTCATCCACGTTTTAGCCACAGATGGCGGATGACAATGATTCCTGCTGGCAAGTTATTCTCAACGTAGTTGGACGTGCGCTGGTGCTTGGAAATTGCGACTTGCTCGGCAAACACCGTCGCGCTCGTCTGCGAACAAGACTCCGGGCCAAAGGAAGTCGGTATTGGTTCTTTGCGTTTCGATGCGAGGGCTTCGGAAAGTTTTGGGACAAGGGAATAGCCCTCCCGCGCATAGCCAACCATCATCGCGCTCTGCATCGCCCACGCGTAATCGCCGCGGACAAAGCGGATGAGTCCTTCGTCACAGTATGCCGAACCTGCCGGGTGCTTGCGATCCACGGGCTTGCACTCAATGAATAGGTTCTTCGCTGTTTTCGGTGGAATTAAAATTGGGGGAAGCGGAGTTTTCCGGCGACGAAGTAGAGCATGGTGATCAGATGCGTCGTCGAACGGTAGCCGCGAGCCTTGCGTTTGGTCGCGCTGAAGACGCTGTTTAATC
>JACZKP010000090.1 GCA_014860005.1 Verrucomicrobiota bacterium
CGAGTCTGCCCACTTTCTCACTCACCCACTTTCCCACCTTCACCGGCAACACGCTCAGAGCCTCGTTACCTCGGCTGCTACGAAGAAATTAAAAGGGCCGGGAACATTCACGTTCCCGGCCCATGCCATTTCAATAAAGAATAAACACCTCCTGGTGATCTACTTGATCCCAGCTCGCGGATTCACGGCGGCTGTTTCGGTGGTTAGGGGCACACCTCCTCCGAAGCCCTTAAAATGTAAAAGCGTTTCAAACCATCTCGGCGCGCGTCTTCGCTCGCGATGGGCAAAACCCACCGGTGGAAAGCCTCGGCTCTCCTGCGCCATTTCCAGTTTTGCTACGGCTGACATCATCGAGACGTCGCTTGGTTATCGTTCACAGACTGTTCACCTTTCGTTGCCGTCATTCACCATCAGTTTCAGGGAAACAAAAAACCCTGCCTATACGAGGTAAGCAGGGTGGAGAGATCGTGGTTCGATTCGTTACCTGCTCACCTCCAGATTATCCAAGCCTGCTTCGGGGCGTTGCCCACGATACGACCTGGATAGTCCAAGGCTAAACGCACAGCCGGGGTTCAACCGACTATGACGTGTCGCTTTAGCGACCGACATGGTCGGCCAAATCGTGGCTGATATGTTCATGCAGTATCTCATCGAACGTGCAAGACGTGTAACACACGAACGGGGTTACAGTCCACTTATACTTCGCGGAGTTCTGCTGTCTTCAATACAAATATCCGAATTGCTTGATGCAAACGGACGCGCGGCAATCTCGATGCCTGCCGGCAGTTTTGCTGGCACTTCGTTCACGCGAACGAAGAATCCTCCCGATTCTCGAGCAAACTAATGACCAGGCGAGGGACCGAAACCAACGATGGAGGATTCATACCTTGCCAACACGAGCACGGACGCATGCCTGGTTCTCGAGAGCTTCAATGCTGAACATGAACCGGATAATTTCCTCGATTTTCGTCCGGCTCGGGCCGTTCAAACCGTTTCCGTATGGCGGGTCGCAATGCTGGCAGTAGTCCGCCGCCAATTTGTAACTGTCCGCTGGAGAATTCGTGTGCCTGCGATAAATGGCCAGCGCATGTTCGACCAGCATGAGAGACCCTTTACACGGAGTGCTCACTCTGAAAGAATGTTCGAGCGGTGTCGTAGAGGCGCACCAGTTTTTTTCGCAAACCATCGGTGGACGAGAAGCTTGGCATGGGTCGCACCTATCTTTTCGAGTGTCCCCGTTGCGGGTATCGCGCCAAGGTCGCTGGCGGCGCGGACCGCGGCTTTCACTTTGCCGTCCAGACGATCCTCTGTCTCGAGTGCAAGGAACTCTACGACGCGGTCACCGAACTCAAAGTGCCCTTCGCGCCGGCCCTCTCCCGTTGGAAACTAAAGACCAGCCGGTTGGATTCCGTCAAAGCGCCCGTTGCACCGCCAACTTTCCAGGCTGCGCTTAACCGCCTCGCCTTTACTGGCGTCAAACGGTTTCGCTGGCTGCGGTTCAAAGCAGTTTGTCCAATCTCCGCCCGCCACCGCGTCCGGGACTGGAAACAGCCGGGCAAATGCCCCAAGTGCGGAATTTTGGTGGAATGCAATGCGCTCCCGTTTCGGATCTGGGACTGAATTACCGCGCGTCGGACACGAATCAGCGCTTCGACACGTAGCCCCGCACGAAGCCGATGCACTGGGCCACTTCTGGCAATGAGTTGTCCCAGTTGTATTCGTACTCGATGGAAATGTTGCCAACGAATCCCTGACGCTTCAACTCATTCAGCACCGCCGTAATGTCGGACACACCGGTGCCAAACGGAACATCGTGCGCGCCGGGGCTTTTCTCATTCAGGTCCTTCATGTGGCTGCTGATAATGCGGCCTTCGAGGATTTTCAGACATTCCACCGGCACCAAACCGGATCGAACCCAATGGCCGGTGTCGGCCGAGGCGCCGATGCGGGCATCACGGTTCTTGACCACCGATAGCACGTAGTTGGGATCCCAGACCTTGTAACTGGGATCGTTGGGACGGCGGGGATGATTGTGAATGGCCAGACGGATGTCGAATTCCTTGACCAGCTTTTCCAGAATGTCGAGTTGGTGGACGTTCTCGGTCGTTACCGCATAGAGATCCAGCTTCTTGGCGAATTCAAATATCTTGCGCCACTCGGCTTCGTCCCGGCCGCCCACGACGCCGTAATTAACGGCGCGGACGCCGTGTTTGGCCAGCTTGGCTTTAATGGCATTCACCGCTTCGTCAGGCGACTCATGGCCCCACCGCACGTCCGGTTGCTCCAAGCTAAGTTTCTGGCCCGGATAGAACTCAATCACCTTCCCCCCGGCCTGAGCGGTCTTCTCAATCGCTTCGAACGCGCTGAAACGATTGAAGGTGTAAGCCTGACAACCGATCGCAATGCCGCCGATCTTGTTTTCTTCGGGAATCGGCGCGGCATGGAACTGCGTAGGGGCGAGCATCGTGGCGGCGACTGCGAGCGCGCCGTGAAACATTCTAAAGGTCGAGATCATAATCGAATCCTGTGTTGGTATGTTATTGCACCGTTTCAGCCCGGAACTCCGGACGGCAATCATCGCACCCGCAAACCGGCGGGCTGTCAAAGCAAATTTGTGCCAAGAGCCGCCAGCTACAGGAAAATGCACCATCAGTCCCTGGGTTTCGTTGTTTCACGGAAGCGCGGGTGAACTCAGGATTTGCCAATTCCCATCCGATTGCCTCCACCCTGTTGTGTCGCGTTGGCTGACACCCCAACATCTTGCTGTAATTGTGACGATGTTACCCTCTTAGATTGCGGCGATTGACCCTTGTTGGCTACAGACTTCACCCGATTCCAACCATGCGTCGGGCGTTGCATAGTGGCCTGAGCGTGAAGAGCGTGAAGCGCAAACAGAGCAAAGCAAACAAGCCGGCGACAAAGACGCCCATCCGAACGCTCGTCGTGGAAGATTCGCCCACCGCCATGCGGGCGGTAGCGAACTTGCTGGAGTTATTTCCTGCGGTCCAGCTCGTGGGCATGGCTGGGAATGGAGATGAAGGGTTGCAACTCACCGCGAAGTTTCAACCGGACCTTGTTTTGATGGACATGGAATTACCAGGTATGGACGGACTGACCTTGACGGAACTGCTGCACAAGCAGTTTCCGGCGATGCGCCTGGTTGTCACATCCTCCCACGAAGGTGATGGCTGGCAACGCTTGGTGGCGGCGCACGGGGGAGATGCGTTTATTCCCAAAAGCCGACTACCTGCCGAACTGGCCGGAATCATGGCCCGCTTTTTCCCCCAAGCAGCTTGGGAGGAGGTATGTCAACGATGATCGGCCCCGAAAACCAATGCTTGAGTGAATCTGTAGCTATTCTCAAGCCGGACACCGATCCGGTGCGCGTCCTCTTGCTGGAAGACTGTGTCCAAGACGCGGAGATTATTCAGCACGAACTCGAACGGGCCGGCTTCATTTTTGAAATTCAGCGAGTAGAAACAGAGACGGATTTTCTCGCCGCGCTGGAGGCGGTGCCCGATCTGGTGATCGCCGATTACCGTCTGCCCCGGTTCGACGGCTTGCGGGCGCTGGAACTGGTGCAGCGGCATGGGCGGGATATTCCTTTTCTATTGGTGTCCGGCAGTCTCAGCCAGGACGTGGTCGTGAATGCCATTCATCGCGGGGTGGCGGATTGCCTGAACAAAAACCGCCTTGGCCGGTTGGGTACGGCGGTGGCAAAAGCGCTGACCGAACGGCAATTACGCGAGCAACAAAAACTTCTGGACCACCAGCTTCATTTGCAGGACAAGGCGCTACAGGCCTCAGCCAACGCCATCATCATCACCGACGCGGATGGCGCCATTGAGTGGGTCAATCCCGCGTTCACCCGCCTGACGGGATACACCCGCGAGGAGGCCCTTGGCCAGAACCCGCGCCTGCTCAAGTCCGGCCATCAGCCGGCCGAGTTCTACGCGGAGATGTGGAAGACGATCCTGGCGGGCGGATCGTGGAAGGGCGAAGTTGTCAATCGCCGCAAGGATGGTGGGTTCTACATCGAGGAAATGACCATCGCGCCCGTGCGAAATGGCGACGGGCAAATCCGTCATTTTGTGGCAGTGAAGGAGGATGTCACCGCGCGCCGGGCGGCGGCGGAGGCGTTGCGCGAAAGTGAGGAACGCTACCGATTGCTGGTGGAGCAGCAAAGTGAGGGGTTGGGGATTTTGGATCTTGAAGACCGCTTCGATTTCGCCAATCCAGCGGCGGAAACCATTTTTGGCGTGAGCCGGGGCGAACTGGTGGGTCGGAGTCTGAGGGATTTTCTGGCGCCCGACCAGTTGGCGGAATTACACGCGCTGCCGAGGCTGCGGCCGGATGGAGAGTCAAGCGCCTTCGAGCTCGAGATTACCCGGCTAGGTGGCGAGCGCCGGGTGCTCCTGGTTACCGTCAAGCCGCAACCGAATGACCAGGGTGAACCGCTGTCCGCCTTTGTCATCTTCCGCGACGTAACCGAACGCAAACACGCCCAGATGGTGGTGGCCCAGTCCGAACTGCGCCTGCGGCATGTCTGGGAACACGCGTTGGTAGGAATGCGCTTGACGGATGCGGCGGGCCGCTTGGTGTTGGTGAACCAGGCCTACTGCCAGTTGGTGGGCAAAACACGGGAAGAGCTCGAGGGAAAGTGCTTTTCCACGGTATTCGAGACTTCCCAGCACGAGTCCATCCTGCGCGATTACGCCCGCCGGTTTGAACGCGGCAACGATACCGATTACCGTCCTGCCGATGTAGTCTTTTCGGGTGGCAAACAGGCGTCGGTGGAAACCTCCGAGGCCTTTCTGAAGATTCCCGGCGAACCCACGTTATTATTGACCGTCATCCGCGACGTTACGGAGCGCACCCGCGCCGAGCGCCGCTCCCGGGTTTTTGCCGAACTGGCGAAACAACTCAGCGCCGTGACCACCGCCGAGGCAGCGGCGCAAGTGATTGTGGATGCCGCTGACGAGTTGCTCGGGTGGGATGCCTGCTACCTCCATCTCTACGACGAGACGCGGGACACCCTGCGGCATGTTCTCCGCATGGATACCGTGGAGGGGAAGAAATGCCACACGGAGCGCCTGCCGGACGACACCAAACCCGGCGGAATGTTTCGCCGGGTGCTGGAGCGAGGCAAACTGCTGGTGTTGCGTCAACCGGAGGATGCTGAGCCGCGCGACACCACCCGTTTTGGGGACACAAAGCGACTTTCAGCGTCGCTTCTGCTGGTGCCCATCCGGCAAGATCAAAAAGTTCTGGGCGTGTTGTCCATTCAGAGTTACCGGACGAAGGCTTATGACGCCGCTGGCCTGGACACGCTGCAAGCGTTGGCAGTTTTCTGCGCCGGGGCGTTGCAGCGCATACACGCGCAGGAGTTGCTGAGTGGTGAGCGGCAGCGCGCCGAGGAGGCGTTGCGCAGTTCGGCGCAATTTGTGCGGGCCACGCTGGATGCCCTCTCGGCGCATGTTTGCGTGCTGGACGAACGCGGGGTGGTCATCGCCGTGAACCGGGCCTGGCGCCGGTTCGCGCAGGACAATCCTCCGGCCCCGGCCCAGGCGTTTGAGGGGGCAAACTATCTGGAGATATGCGATTGCGCGACGGGGGCGTCCGCCAGCGGCGCGCGGGAATTTGCGGATG
Organism: Verrucomicrobiota bacterium; assembly: GCA_014860005.1. The sequence goes on from JACZKP010000090.1 coordinate 5,650, forward strand.
GCATCCGTGCGGTGCTGCGTGGGGAACGCGAGGAGTTCCGGGCCGATTACTCGTGTCCTTCCCCCACCGAACCGCGTTGGTTCCTGGGTCGCGTGACCCGCTTCCATCGCGGCGAGGCCACGCGGGTGGTCGTGGCGCACGAGAACATCACCGAGCGCAAGCTGGCCGAACTGTCGCTACAACATAGCGAGGAGCATTTCCGGTCGCTCATCGAAAACGCGGCGGATCTCATCATTGTGGTGGATCCCGCCGCCAGGTTGCTCTACGCCAGTCCGTCAGCCGAGCGTTTGTTGGGCTACGACCCCTTGGCGCTTGCGGGTCAGAACGCGCTGGAATTCATTCATCCCAACGATGTGCCGGCCGCCCGGGAGTCACTGACCAAAGTGGTTCAAACCAAAAACCGGTCACCGTTCAACACCTTTCGCATCCGGCACGCGAATGGTTCCTGGCGCATGTTGGAAGCCACGGGCCAGTCGCATACGGATGAAAACGGAGCCCGGGTGATCGTCAATGCGCGGGATGTCACCGAGCGCCGACAGATGGAGGATGCCTTGCGCGAGAGCGAACAGCGCTTCCGTGAATTTGCGGAAAATATTGAGGCCGTATTCTGGCAGGCCGAGCCTGGCAGCACACATCCCACTTACGTCAGCCCGGCTTACGAGAAGATTTGGGGGCGGTCGCGTGAAAGCCTCCTGGCTTCACCCAGTGCCTGGCTGGACGCCGTGCATCCCGAGGACCGCGACCGGGTTACGAACGCCATCCGCGAACAGCGATTCGCCCGGGAGGAGGCGGAGGTTTGCCGCATTGTCCGGCCGGATGGCGGCATCCGGTGGATTCGAGCGCGGGCCTTCGAGGTCCGCGATGCGCAGGGCAAAGTTCGCCGCGTGGTGGGCGTGGCGCAAGACATCACCGAACAGCGCGAGTTGGAAAACCAGCTTCGGCAGGCGCAGAAGCTCGAATCCATCGGGCAACTCACCGCCGGTGTGGCGCATGACTTCAACAACATTCTGGCCGTGGTGCAGGGTCATGCGGACCTCCTGTTGATGGACAGTCCGGAGGATTCGGCCGGCGCGGATTCGCTAAGGCAGATTGCCCTGGCCGCCAAGCGGGCCGCCAACCTCACCCGCCAGTTGCTCATGTTCAGCCGCAAACAGGCGATGCGCGCGGAGGCCGTTGTGCTGGACAGCGTGATCAATCAGATGGCCAAAATGCTCAGGCGCATCCTGGGCGAACACATTGCGCTGAGTTTCGATTGCCAGGTTCCACACGCACAGGTGGAGGCGGACGTGGGCATGATGGAGCAGACCGTCATGAACCTTTCCGTCAATGCCCGCGACGCCATGTCTCACGGAGGAAAGCTTAACATTGCCACCCGCCTGCTGGAGATTGACACCAACTACTGGAAGCAGCATCCAGAATCACGAATCGGTCCGCACCTTTGTCTCAGCGTCGCCGACAGCGGCGGAGGTATTCCGCCGGAAATCCTGCCGCGTATTTTTGAACCATTCTTTACCACCAAGGAAGTTGGCCGGGGCACTGGTCTGGGTTTGGCGACGGTTTACGGCATCGTCAAACAACACCGGGGCTGGATCGAGGTGGACACGGCATTGGGACGCGGAACGACCTTCAAGATTTATCTGCCGATTGTTGCGGGAGTCCGCCGGGAGCCCGCCACGCCCCGAAGCTCCTGGCTGGCCAAGAGCGGTAGCGGCACTATCCTGCTGGTCGAGGATGAAACCGGGCTTCGCACGGTGGCCAGCGTCATCCTGCGCCGGGCGGGTTACACCGTCATCACGGCGGGTTCCGGGCCGGAAGCTCTGAAGTTGGTGGCGGATAACATGCCTCACATTGACCTGCTCCTTACCGACATGGTCATGCCCGATGGCATGAGCGGACGGCAACTGGCCGAGCAATTGGATAAACAACGCCCGGGTCTGAAGGTGCTTTATACCAGTGGCTATAGTTCGGAATTGCACGATACCAGTTTCCGGCTGCGCAAAGGTCTTCAGTTCCTGCCCAAACCTTACGATGCTCAAACCTTGTGCGAGGCGGTCAACCGCTGTTTGCACCCGGAGAAAGACAAAAGCTGAGATGATGCAACCACCCTCCTCCACCAATCCTTCCGCTCCGCTCCAGGCTTCGTTACGACTGCCTCTCCCGCCACCGGATTACTATCGCGTTCCGCGCCAGCCAGGCTACGGCGTAAAACGGCGCCGACTGGTTTTCTATTTTGAAACACAAGCCTGGTCCGTGCCGGTTAAATGGAAACCGGCCGCTCCAGCAGCGGAGAAATCTACCGGCGCTTGAGCAACCGCCCCGCCCCAATCCCGCAATTACGTGTTGCCATCATGGCCAACCGACTTATACTGCCCATTCAGTGATATTGCATTGGAAATTTTGCCGCTTGGCTGCCGGCGCCATCTTGTGTTTGGTGGGTGCGGGTTGCAGCGGAATCAACTCCACTCACGGTGTTTCGCCGGCCTCATTCTTCCTGCCAGGCTTGCTGAAAGCCAACCCTGTACCGCCAACGGAAATCCTTCCGGCTCGCGAGCATTTGCACCCGGTTCCGCTGGCGCCGGCAACGCGGCAAGCCGAGGCCGCCGTCCAAGTCGCATTCGTCCGCTAAAACTATGCGATTCCCCTTCGCGCTGTCGGCGAAAATCGCCGGCCACATCATTCAACACAAAATCCGTAAGACGCCCAAGTTTGCAATGGTGCTGCAACTCGAGCCGTTGCATACGTGCAATCTGACCTGCACCGGCTGTGGCCGCATCCGCGAATACTCCACCAGCCTCAAGGACATGGTGCCGCTGGAGAAATGTCTTGCGGCGGCGAACGATTGTGACGCGCCAATGGTTTCCATCTGCGGTGGCGAGCCGTTGATTTATCCGAAGATCGAGGAACTCGTCACCGGGTTGCTGGAACAAAAGCGCATTATTTACATCTGCACCAACGGCGTGTTCATGCGGAAGAAAATGCGCGAGTATCTCGCCGCCATTTACGATCCATCGAATCCGTCCCATGAGTCCTACCTCACGCGCCTGCTGCTGGAACAGTTAATAACGGACAAAGAAGCCGAAACCATCCGTAAAGCCGACCCCTCCGCAAAGAGCAAAGTAGTCATTCGCCCAAGCCAATGGATGTATTGGAATGTCCACGTGGATGGCCTGGAATTCACTCACGACCTCATCGTCGAGCGCGAAGGCGTGTTCAAGGAATGTATTCTGGCCATCAAGATGGCAAAGATTCTCGGCTACCAGACCGCGACCAACACGACCGTTTACAAGGAAACCGACGTGCAGGAACTGGACGACATGTTCGCTTTCCTGTCGTCGCTCAACGTGGACGGCCACACGATTTCCCCCGGCTACGAATACGACGCGGCCAAGAAAGACATGGTCAAGCGGCTCGGCAAACAGCCGGAGGATTTCTTTCTCACGCGAAAGATGACGCGGCAGAAGTTCGCGAAGATACAGGAGTGGGGCGAAAAGTTCACGATCTTCGGCACGCCGGTTTATCAGGAATTCCTCGCCGGCAAACGCGAATTGACCTGCACCGCGTGGGCGATTCCCACCTACAACATCAAGGGCTGGAAGGCGCCGTGCTACCTGATGACCGACGGCCATTACGACGGCTATCAGGAAATGCTCACCAAGGTGCAGTGGGACAAATACGGCGTCGTGGACGGTGTCGCGCGCGACCCGCGCTGCGAGAATTGCATGGTCCATTGCGGCTACGATCCCAGCGGCGCGTTGGGTACGAATTACCAGCGCGGGGACAACTGGAAGAATTTCAAATACAACTTCGGCGTCAAGCCGAAGCCATACCCTGCAAGCGAAGAGCTAGTAAAGCGCGCTTACAACGGAGTCTCCATCGGCAAAGGCCATCTCGCCGAAGCCAAGGCCGCAATCAACTCGCCGCGTGCGGCGATGAATGGGGCGCAAGCCCCCTTCTCCCGCAAGGAAGAATCCCATTCACACGAAGGCAATGGTGCTTGTGGCACCGGCGACACCTCGCAGCGCGACGAGTTGCTGGCGAAGATTGCGGAAGCGAAGAAGGGAGAATAGCCCCTCGCTCACCAGGATTCTCCCCGTGAGCAAAACCCTTTACCTGTCTGCTCCTTCGTTTGAAGGTTTCGACGGTGGCGCGGGCGTGCGCTACCAAGCGCGGCGCGAAGTCACCAGCTATTGGTACCCGACCGGCTCGCGCAACCCGCCGCACTCACGCCCAATTCCAGGTTGCTCGATTGCCCGCCGCACGACGTTGACCACCGATGAAATGCGCCGCTTCACGAAAGATTGCCATAAAGCCAGCGTGGTGATTCACGGCACGTTCATCCTCGGCCTGCCCGTCGAGACGAAGGAAACCATCGAGCAAACCATCCGGTTCGCCCAGGAACTCGACGTATTCAGCATGCAGGTCTCCCTAGCGGCACCGTATCCCGGCACTGAACTTTACGAACAAGCCAGGCTCAACGGCTGGTTCGTGAAGAAAGACAAGACCGACCTCGTGGAAACGGACGGCTTCCAGCAAAGCTCCTTGGAATATCCCGGCCTGAGCAAAGACGAAATCTTCGAAAGCGTCGAACGCTTCTATCACCGCTACTACCTGCGCTCGAAACCGATTTTGCGCATCATCAAAACGATGCTGGAAGACAAAGAAGTTTGCGTCCGCTGCCTGCGCGAAGGCTATGAGTTTTTCAAATCCATGGCGCAGCGGCGAACCAATTTGGCGGCGGCAAAGGCGGCGGCATAGAAATGGCAGTAAACTCGGTGCTTCAATCGCGCCGCTGTTAATCTCGCTGGCGTTGGCTTCGTGTTTCCGTAGAGTGACTGGCATTGTGCTACCCGGGGAAAGAATTGGACGGGTGGATTTGCTATGCCCAGGCCTCAGAGGAAAAACGAAGTCGTCACGGCGCGGCCGATGAATCGAGGGGAATCCCCGAGTCTATGGCCGGCCGTCATTGCTTCGTGGAAACAGTATCCCGTGCGTCAGCCCTTGGATCCAGAAAGGATTGGGGGCAAAGCCGTTGGTCTGTTTCAGCTTCCAGAGGAATGGGTTCCACGTTTCGTCGTGCTTACACAAGCGTTTCAAGAGCGTTTGAAGCGAACGAAAACCGCACTTACCACATTGCACCAACTTCCAGATGAGGATCGCGAGTTGATCGAAGAATTTCTGAGGACTGCATCCCCGGAAGGTGGATTGCCACGCCGCATTCTCATCCGCTCCAATTCCACCATGGAAAATCTTCTGTTGCGCGGCGCATATAAGTCGTACGTCGCGCCACCAACTGACGAGGCAATCGCAGAGGGCATTGCCCTCGTGTTGGAATCCCCATCGACTGAGGCGATGTGTGTAATCCTGCAAGCGGCTATTGAGCCCGGCTTGCTCGGTCACATGTCAAACGAACGAAGGATCACACCGAACAAAAAGCGATGGTTGATCGAAGGTTTGTCTCCTGATGAGGAAATTCACCAACAGTTCGTACGTGCGGGAGGCGCCGGGCGCGCCGACCCATTGTTTGCAAGGACTGAAAAAGACGTGGCTAATGTTCTGCGGAGAGTCGCTGGCAAGCTCGGGCAAGTTAGAAGCGGCAGGTTTCACTGTGAATGGGTATGGAATGGCAAACGACTTTGGATTGTGCAATCCGACGAGGCGATCTCGCCGACGCCGATAACTGCCGCGAACGACTACCTGCAAAGCACAGAAAACGCTCCCCCGACGTTTTTCCCAAAATCCGAAATCAAACATTTTCGCGATGTGACATCCGACCAGTGGAGAAAATTGAAAAGACCGAAGCAGTTTGACCAGCTCGATTTTCCGGTTGCCGACGTTTTTCTCCTAACCGGCGACAAATGGACGAGCCCGAATCCCGCCCGACGGAAAACCTTGCTGCACGACTTGGCAGCCATGTGTACCAATCCAGTTGTCGTTCGCTTCGATATTTCAAAACAGGTCCCTTTTGAGGATACCTTTTTGCCGACCAGTCCGGCATTAACGGACCCCAAGGAACTCGCCCGCTACATGGATGAGCAGGTGGACTCCTTTCGAGAAAAGGGCTTGAAAGATTCCGACTGGGGGTTCCTTTTGGCGAATCTCGTTCCGGCAAGAGCATGCGCGATGATCCACGCACACCCAAAAGCTCAGAGGATTAGAATCGATGCGCTGTGGGGTTTCCCCGATGGTCTGCTCCATTTTCCCCATGACAGTTGGTTCTATTATCCGGATGGGCGTGTGACGGAGCATCGCCGCTATAAGAGCCAATGCCTGTTGCCGAAGGGAAGCGGTTGGATTCAAACGGATGTTGGACCTCCCTTGGATTGGGCGGCGGTGCTATCCAGCGATGAAGCTGCAACTCTTGGGAAATGGGGACTAAGCCTCGCCAACTCTCTCGGTTCGGAGGTGCAACTGATGGCCCTCGCGCGTATTGGTGGCAGGCGAGGGGCAGATGCTTGCTTGCCTTGGCATTACACAAATTGGAATGTCCCTCAGTATTCGGAATCGCTTCAGGTTTTGCCCACATTATCGCAAGTGGGAGTGGTTCGATTTCCGTCCGACTTGGACTCTCTTTCCCAAAACGTTGCAAGCAGAGGCATGCGAGGATACTTGGTGCGTCCGGCAGAGCTTTACTTGCGAGATGACGAGTTTCTCAAGGCCTGCGCCAGATTCGCTGCCGCTCAACACAAGCCGATCTATTTCGAAGGCAGCCTCCTTGCTCATGCTTACTACATGATGGCTCGTACTGGTGCCGTGGTTATTCCGATAACCGGTGATGAGCCGAAGCGCGACAAAAAGCAATATTTCAAGTTGGTCCGAGACCGCATTCCGATTGTCATTCAGAAAGCTGGCGGACTAGCGCGAGTCAGGCACGTTCCGCGTTCGGAAGCAAATGCCATGCTCGCACAAAAACTCATTGAGGAAGCATTTGAGGTGCGCGGCGCGTTACAGGAGGGGCTTATCGAAGAGCTTGCAGACGTTTTGGAGGTCGTTGACACGCTGCGATCGCATGCGGGAATTGACAAAGAACGGCTGGAAAGATTGCGCGAGGAAAAACGCGCGAAGCGGGGCGGGTTTGATCAATTGATTTACTTGGAGGAAACTGGCGTTCAGTCGTTGAAAGTACAAAGAGATGCGGAAGGTCATCTCCCGTTGTTTTCGGATGACGCATCACTTCCATCCAACAAGGGGCGTCCAAAGGAAAAAAGAATTCAATTGAAACCAACACATGATCCCGGAGAATTAGTGCGTTTCGACGTTTCCCTCATTCCGCCCGTTGAAAGGGTGGGCGGGCAACAACACATGGAAGTAGAAGTCGCGGGTTTCCATATTGAAGTGAATTATGGCAAAAACAACGCGACCGTTTCGGTGGCCCGAGAACGCCGCCGCGAGTCGCCGAATCAGTTGGTGTTGTTTACGGAAATGGCAAACGCAGTCACTGAAAAATGAGCACACCTAACGAACCGGAAAATACCGGCGAAACGCAATCGTCATCAATAGACCCAGTGCTGCTTCGCCGGTGTGTGGCTGACGCGCAGCACGCCGTAATTTCGTTGTGGGACGGAGAGCGTCACACGTTCTGGCGATCCACGGAACACCGCGCACGCGAATCACAGACCCGCAGGAAAATGTTTTTCCCAACGGTGACGCTTCGTTGTTTGGACGCGCTCCTTTCATTGGCGGTGGAGTTTCCAGAATGGGCTGCGTCCGCGCTGCACGAGCAGGTGTTGAATGACGGCATCCAAGCCTTATTAGCGCAAGACGAATCCCGCATGCAATCAACGCTCAACTTGGACAATGCAAAGGACGAGTTGAACATCTTCACCTTATCGCTCTACATCCAGACTTTTTCTCGCATTTGCACCTTTGCAGCCGCGACGGACGCTTCTAGAAAATTGGCGCGAGATCGAATTCAATCGTCCGTCCGTGACTTGATAAACCACTCGACGTTCAAAGCAGAGAAAAAAACGGCTTCCGAGAATGTGCATCCTTTCATTCTTTATCACATTTGCCGAGCGCTCGCATTTTCTGCGTCGAACATGAACGCGGGTCCGATTAAAGAACGGGCAAATGCCTTGCGTCTGCGTATCCTCACCGAGGCGCGTGATTCAATTGAACGGCTCCTCGCCAAACATCGCTTGGGCGCTCTGAATCCCAGTGAATCGGTGGCCTTGGCGTTTTGCGCCGCCTCTTTGGCGCTCTTTGCACAGCGAGAAGATCGACAGCATATAGTTTCCTCGCTCAACGTTTGTTTTGAATCACAAGACCCAGGAGGGTGTTGGGCGCTTGGACGCGTAATCCGTCAAAACAAAGATATTGCGAACAACAAATTGGAAATCCCCACGTACGAGATGGCAGGCGTAATTGCGGAGACGGTGATCGAGCTTGCCGTCAAAACTGGCGAGCGTCTCTCAGATGCTTTTGGCAAGGCTGCCCTCCAACGGTCAATTCAAGCCGGTCTTTACGCTGAACGCTCTATCGTTCGGATGTCGGGCTCTGTCGCGCCGCATGTCGGATGGTGCACCGATCACGCCTATGGTTTGCCACTGATCGAGTCATGGACATCGGCGCTTGCCCTTCAGTCTTTGCTCAACTTGCACAAGTTGATTCAGGAGTCCCTTCGTCAGAGGATTCTGGCCACGTTTACGTCACTTTCACCAAGCGACAGAGACTGGCCAGGTTGGTTGAGGTGGTCAAAGTTTTTGACGAACAACGAAATTGATCACGATCATCCTGTTCTCAGCTATTTGGACGCGAAAGTCGTTCAACCCATCCTTGCAGATCCGCGTGGACTTCCACCGCTCAGCCCGCGCAGCGTCTCAGTTCTTCTCTTTGGACCTCCGGGAACATCCAAGACCACGATTGTGAAAGCGGTAGCGGACGGTCTTGGTTGGCCAGTAATTCTCCTAAGTCCTGGCAATTTCATAGAGCGCGGGCTGGAATTTATCGAAGCTCAAGCGCGTTCGGTTTTTGATCATTTGCTGCAACTCTCAAAGGCTGTCATCATATTTGACGAATGCGATGAGCTTTTTCGCGACAGGGCTCCTATCAAAACCACGGAGCAAATGAGGGGAATTACGGCTTTTGTCACAGCGAGCATGCTGCCGAAATTGCAGGAACTTCATGATCGGGGGCGCGTGCTCTTCTTCATATGCACCAACAATTTTGATTCGATGGATCCAGCGGTCAAGCGCGGTGGTCGTGTTGACCATATCGTCGGAGTTGGACCTCCCGATCTGGAAGCCCGAAGGAAGATCGTTGAGTCCACTGTAGCCGACCTCAGACGCAGCAAGGGTTGGCAAGAACCTAAATTATTTCAACAGGCCATGCTCGAACTGCCAGCAGCCACGGAACGATTCACCCGGTCTGAAATCCAACGAGTAGTGCGAACATTGGCAAAGCGTGATGGTTGGGCTAATCTGGGAAAGGCACAGGCCGCCGCTCGATCAGTGGCCGAACATTTTAAGGCGTCCTTGACAATTGTGCCCGAAGAGTTTCAAAAGTTCTTGGAATTGAACAAAACCTACAGCCACGCCGTGACGGAAGGCGTTTAAGTTATGAATGATCATGGAAACTGCTGCTTGTGCAGCCAAATAGCTGGTCAGCGAGACAACGACTTGATTAGTCGAATGCTTGGTGAGCCGAACTACGTACGACGCGTTGCGATGGAGACTGATTATTTCGTCGCGATTCCAAGTCTCGGTCCTTTGGTCGCGGGGCACACCCTGCTGTGCCCCAAGGTCCATATTAAGAACCTGGCGTGTCTCGCTGAGGACCTGCGGGCGGAATTCGAAGATTTCAAGAAAAGCCTTTCAAATGTCCTTGGCTCGGTTTTCCATGCGCCAATCCATTATTTCGAACACGGTTCGCCTCCTGAGAGTCCTCGTGTGCTATGCACAGTTGACCACGCACACCTGCACTTGGTGCCGGCGGAAGTCAAAGTCTCGGAACTACTATTGCAGGGTATGAACTGGGAAAGGATCGATGAAGGCCTCGCAAATCTGCAAAGCGCGGTGACTGCTGAGGAATATCTTTACTATGAGTCCCCGTCCTCAGAAGCGTTCATTTCGCGAGCGGGTTCATGCGAATCGCAGTACATGAGGAGGGTTTTTTCCCAGGCGCTCGGACGTATTGATGAATGGAATTGGCGGACCAATCCACGTCCTGGTCAAGTTGACCAAACGTTTCGAGTGATTTCGGAAGCGTGCAGAAGGGCGTGACCACGGACGAAATGCGGCGCTTCACGAAGGGTATTGCCGATGCTTGAGGACAAGGACGTCTGCGTCCGCCGGCTGCGCGAAGGCTACGAATTCTTCAAGAGCATGGCGCAACGGCGAACCGACTTGGAGGCTGCCGAAGCTGCTTCTTGAAGCTGCAAGGATTGCGCCTTACCAACAACCTGTGAGCAAGGCGTGAACAAGCTGCGAACAGCGGGCAATAACTCTGCTTTGACGTGCGGCGGCGAAGCGCAAATCATGGCGGCATGGCCAAGCTCAATTCCGCCGAAGTGAAACTCCCGTCGCCCCACGACTGGCGCACCACCGACACCGATGAAATCAACAAGCGCCGCCAGCGCGCCCGCGACGAGGCGTTCACAATCTCGAACACTGACTCCCGCCATCCCATCTTCACCAACTTTCGCGTCGCGTCGCGCAGCGGACAGACCTACTCAGTCGAAATTCGCGACGTGGCGGTACGGCAGTTTGCCTGTGACTGCGTGGATTTTCGGATCAACGGTCTCGGCACCTGCAAACATGTTGAGGCCGTGCTGCTGCAACTGGAGCGGCGGTTCAAGCGCCTGTTTCAAGCGGCTGCGAAGAATGGTTCGAATCGCATTGATCTCGTCCCCGATGCTGCGCTGGGCACGCTGCGGATGTTCAACAGCAATGGCCCGTTGCCCAAAGTCGTGCGTGGCTGGTTCGACGCCAACGGGGTTTTGAAGAACGGTTCGCCCGACGACGCGGTTGCGTCGCTGGAACGCCTGCGGCAGGAGGATTGTCCCGAATTGCGCATTTCGCAGGAAGTCGCTCCGTGGCTGGAAAACCGGCGGCGCGCGGAGGAGCGCAAGCAACTGCGGCGCGATTACGAGTTGCGCGTGCAGAGCGGCGAATGGCCCGCGCACGAAACCAAAGTGCCGCTGTTTCCGTATCAACGCGAAGGCATGTTGCATCTGGCGTTCACGGAGCGCGCTTTACTCGCGGACGAAATGGGCCTGGGCAAGACCATCCAAGCCATCGCCGCGTGCGCGTTGCTGCACCGATTGGGCCAGGCCCAGCGCGTGTTGGTGGTCACGCCCGCGTCGCTCAAGACCGAGTGGGAGGAGCAGATTCAGCGATTCACGGAGTTGTCGTTGCAACTCGTATTCGGTTCGCGGCATGAGCGGCTCAAGCTTTACACGCCCCCGACCTTTCAGCCCTCAGCTCTCAACTTCCCGTTCTTCACCATCGTCAACTATGAGCAGATGCTGGCCGATGCGCTGGAGGTCAACGCCCGGCTCAAGCCCGACATCGTGGTGCTCGACGAAGCCCAGCGCATCAAGAACTGGAGCACCAAAACTACGCAGGCCATCAAGCGTCTCCGCAGCCGCTACGCTTTTGTCCTGACGGGCACGCCGATAGAGAACCGCATTGACGAGCTTCATTCACTGATGGATTTCCTCAATCCGTCCGTGCTTGGTCCGTTGTTCCGTTTCAATCGTGAGTTCTACGAACTGGATGAGCGCGGCCGGCCCGCCGGGTATCGTAACCTGCAACAACTCCATGAACGCATCGCGCCCTACATGCTCCGCCGCCGCAAAGCCGAGGTGGAAACCGAATTGCCCGATCGCACGGACCGAAATCACTTCGTTCCGCTGAGTCCGCAGCAACAGGGCGAATACGACGGGCATGAAGGCGCTGTGGCGCGGCTTGCGGCCATCGCCAAACGGCGGCCGCTGTCGCAGCAGGAGCAGGACAAACTCATGCGGCATCTCGCCATGATGCGCATGGTGTGCGACACCAATTTCATCCTCGACCCGGAGGACAGGGTCTGCCCCAAGCTCGGCGAATTGGAGAAAGTGCTGGAGGAGTGCCGCGAGAACGACGCGAAAGTCATCGTTTTCTCCGAGTGGGAGCGAATGCTCGAACTGGTGCGCGAATTGTGCGAGAAACTGGACCTTGGTTTTGCCTGGCACACCGGCACGGTGCCGCAGCGCCGCCGCCGCGCGGAGATCAATGCGTTCAAGACCGATCCGCAATGCCGCGTGTTTCTCAGTACCGACAGCGGCAGCACCGGGTTGAACCTCCAATGCGCCAGCGTCGTGATCAATTGCGACCTGCCGTGGAATCCGGCGAAGCTCGAACAACGCATTGCCCGCGCCTGGCGCAAGCATCAGACGAAGCCAGTCACGGTGATCAACCTCGTTTCCGAGAAGACCATCGAGCACAAGATGCTCGAAACGCTGGCCAACAAGCAGGCGCTCTCCGACGGCGTGCTCGATCTCAAGGGCAATTTGCAGGAGATCAAACTGCGCACTGGGCGACAGGCGTTCCTGGCGAAGTTGGAGCAGTTGGTGCCAACGAAACCGTCTGCACCAAAGCCGGCTGATGATTTCAAATCTGAAATTTCAAACCTGAGAGCCGCATTGTCCTCCGATCGCCCGCTCGGCTTTGCGCGCAAAGCCCGCGAGCGGATCAACGGCGCGCTGCTGCATTGTGAGGAACGCTACCCGTCGCAAGGCGCGCACTCGGTGCTCTACGTGGTGGTGGATCGCGACGCAGCGCAGTGGCAGCCGCGATTGAACGAGTTGCATCAGGACTTTTTCGGCCCGGACAAAAGCGATCCGCTGGCGCCGGTGCAACTCGAAGTGGTGGACCGCGCCACGCATGAAGCGTTGGAGCGGTTGGCCGCAGCGGGTTTGATTTCCGTGACCACGCGCGCAAGTCGTCCGCTGTTTCCGGAAGCGGAACTTGGTTCCGCCCCGCCGCCGTTGTCGCCGGAGGAACGCACCAAAGCTGACATGCACCGCGCCCAAGCCGCGCGCAAGCTCAAGATGGCGACACTGCTGGGCGAAGGCGATCTGATTGAAGAAGCCCGCGCGGCTTTACTCGACGCGGCGCAGGCGCTCGGTCGCGCACTCGCGGTTGAAACGCGCGTTCCCGAGCCAGCGACACTTGAAGACGCTCTGCTGCCGCCGTTGTCGCACAGTTGGAAAGAGGCGCTGCTGCCGTTGCGCCGGTTTCAGTCCGACGCCGCTAGCGACTGGAAACCTGCCGGTGAGGCGCTGGCCTCACGCCTGACTTCCTGATCACGAACCGTTGAAGGCTGTTCCACGGCTGAGAGCATTCGCTTATTGGGTAGGGGCGAGTCCAACTACACGAAGGAAGCCCAGCGGTTTCAGAACCAAGCCCTGGCCGGCGACACGCGGTTCGTCCGGCTTGGGCCAATCTTATTCTTCTGGACCAATCAAGACGCATGGATGCTCGACGTCGAAGACCGACTCGCCCGCTGTCTGGTGGACGCGGGGCAAAAGCTGCCGCTGGGCGTTCACGAAACCCGCCAACAATTTGCCGTCGAATGGACCGCGCGCTATAAAATCTCCGGCGAAGTTTTCACCGTCCTCGAAAACGAGCGACGCATCCGCTCCATGCTCGGTTATCCGACGACGAAGATTCTCGAATTATCCCAAGGGCACTGATACGAGCAAAGCCCCGAAGCACGCCCCGCGCTGGGCCAAAGCCAATCAGATCTGTTGGGTTGGGATGGTTTTTCATCAACGTCTTCGGTGGCATTCCCCGCGCGTGTGGCAACGTATGCGTATGTGAATCCGTTCGTCGCGGTTCTGCTGGGTTGCTCGATTGGCCGCGAACCTTTCTCACAGGAGTTGTTTGTGGCAGGCATATTCATCATTGTAGCGGTGGCGTTGATTGTCCGAGGCGGCGCGCCGCAGACGGCTCCACGGGCGGGTTCAACCCGGAATTCCTGTCGCCTTGAGCCGCTGATAAGCCGCCAGGGCAGCGAAACAACGAATTAAATCGAGCCTTTTCCAACCCCGTTTATGCGCTTGCGAATCCTTCGACAAATGCGGTTATGGTTGCGTGAAACGCGGCCCACACTGGCGCTGGCGCTGCCCATCATGGCAGGCATGGTCGGCCAGATGTTGATGGGATTGGCGGACACGATCATGGTGGGCCGCGTTGGGGTCGTGCCGCTGGCGGCGTGCGCGTTCGTCAACGCGGTCGCGCACCTGCCGCTGGTGTTCGGACTGGGATTGCTTTCGGCCATTGCGGTGCTGACTTCACAGGCTTACGGCGCACGGCGCGCCGAAGAGGCCGGCGAAGTTCTGCGGCACGGGCTGATCCTGTGCTTCGGAACGGGTCTGCTCGCAACCGGCTCGATGTTCGCGCTGCATCCATTTCTTGATCGCCTCGGGCAACCACCGGAAGTCGTGGCCGAAGCGGATACCTACCTGCTGTTGTTTGGGGTGTCCTTGCTCCCGGCGCTGATGGCGCACGGTGGCAAGCAATTCAGCGAGTCCCTTAAGCATCCCTGGGCGCCAACCTTCGTCATGCTCGGTGGCGTATTGTTAAACGTGCTGTTGAACTGGGTGTTGATCTACGGCCACTGGGGAGCATCGGCGATGGGCTTGGAGGGCGCCGGCTGGGCCACGGTCATTGCCCGCTCCTTAATGGCGCTGGCTCTGTTGGTCTATGTGCTGCGCGCGCGGGCCTTGCGCGCGTACCAACCGGCGCGGTGGCGACTGGCTTTATGCCGGCAGCGGTTTCAACGGATGCTCACCCTGGGCTGGCCCGTGGGGGTGCAACACTTCTTTGAGGTCAGCGCCTTTGCCTTTGCCGCAATCATGATGGGCTGGATCCACGCCGAGGCGATCGCGGCGCATCAAATTGCCATCACCTGCGCGGCGCTGACGTTCATGTTTGCCATGGGCATCGGCATGGCGGTGTGCATCCGGGTGGGTCACGCTTATGGTGCCGCGCAATTTGCGCGGATGCGGCGCATCGGATTCGGTGGTGTGAGTTGGGCGGCGGGCTTCATGGGGATTTTCGGCCTCGTGTTCGTCTTCGCCGGTGAGCCGATTGCAGAACGCTTCGTCGCGTCTCCCGAAGTGGTGAGCTTGACGGCGCAGTTGCTGA
This sequence comes from Verrucomicrobiota bacterium, assembly GCA_014860005.1. Next base: position 20,778 of record JACZKP010000090.1, read on the forward strand.
TCGTGGCGGCGGTGTTTCAGGTGGCTGACGGAGTGCAGATTGTGTCCCTCTCGGCGTTGCGGGGGCTGGCGGACGTGCGCGTGCCCGCAATGATCGCGGTGCTGGCGTACTGGGTCATTGCGGTGCCGTTTGGCGCGGCACTGGCGTTCCCCGGGCAGCAGGGCGCAGTGGGGATCTGGATTGGACTGGCCTTGGGCCTGGGTGTCGCCGCGTGCGGCCTGTTGTGGCGATTCCATTTGCAGACGGCCAAAACAACTGCCTTACCTGCGGCAACTGCTCAAGTGTCGGAGATTTCTTTGGCCGCGGCGCGTGAATAGCGTGCCGGCGATAAGCGGCCGCTTGCGGAAACGTGGCTTTGCCTGGGCGGCATGATCTGGCAGCGCCAGTCAGGCTTTCAAACAGCCTTGGGCCACTGCGCTGACGGCGAGAACCCGGATTTCGCCCGTTCATGCTTCACCGAATCTCGCCGGTGAATATCCCATTCTTGCGTCGCGCCGCCCGCGGGCGGTAACTTGCCTGCAATGTCGCACGCTGACTTTTTTTATTTGCACCTGCACACCGAGTATTCCTTGCTCGATGTCGACTGTCGTCTGGACCGGCAGGTGGACGAGGCGCACGACCTGAAATTCGCGTCGCTCGCCATCACGGATCACGGCGCGATGCATCACCAGCAATAAAAACTTAATTCTATGAGCAAAGAACGACTCGAAGCATTAGAAAAAGACGTGAACGCAGAGCTAATTAAGATGGCGGAATCTGAAGGATCGAAACATCATCCGATTACCGATGGAGTAGTTGATATTGACCGGTATCTTTCCAGCTCTCCAAAAATACTTTGGATTCTAAAGGAGCCTTGGGAACCGCTCCGCGAAGATGAGGGCGGAGGCGGTTGGAGCGTGACCAAAGAACTAATTCCCGACCTGATCGCCAAAAGACAAATCGGAGGTATTCCCACATACAGAAAGATGGCATACGTCACTTTTTCTTTATTGAATAATTTCGTCAGCTATTCCGATATTCCTTACGCGAACAAAGATTCGCGGGTCGGGGAGGCGTTAAGAAGTATCGCCTACATAAACGTCAACAAGTTCCCTGGCAAGACGACCAGCAATCCCGCCGACATTGAATTTTATTATCGCCGCAATCGGGACATCCTCAAAAAGCAGATCGCAGTGATCAATCCTGACGTTGTGATCGCTGGGAATATCCTCCACCTGTTTTATGAAGATTTAGGCCTCAACAGTAAAGAAATGGAATCGGGAGGGTCGGTAGATTTTTACCGCCAAGACGGACGCTTGTATGTGAATGCCTATCACCCCGGTTATTGGCGTTGCAAGGAGCAGAAGTATGTAGACGATCTAGTGGCCGTGATTAAGAAGAACTGCCAAAAATCGAAGCTGACACAATCGGAAAAGCCAAATTGACGCGATGTCGCACGCTGACTTTGTCCATCTGCATTTGCACACCGAATACTCGCTGCTCGACGGCGCCTGCCGGCTTGACCGCCTCGTGGCCAAAGCCCATGAGTTGAAGTTCCCCGCCCTGGCCATCACGGATCACGGCGCAATGCACGGGGTGGTGGATTTTTTCCAGGCGGCGCGGGAGAAAGGCATTAAACCGATCATTGGCTGCGAGGTGTATGTCGCCCCGGGCAGTCGTTTGGAGAAAAAGACGAGCAACACCGGAGGCGGGCGCGATGTTTACCATCATCTCGGACTCCTGGCCAAGGATGAGACCGGCTACAAGAATCTGGTGAAGCTCGTCACCGCGGCGCATCTGGACGGCTACTATTACAAGCCGCGCATAGACAAGGAACTGCTGGCGGCCCACAAGGAAGGATTAATCGCGCTGTCTGGCTGTCTCGCCAGTGAAGTGCCAGACTGGATTGTTAAAGACCAATTGCCCAAGGCGCGCGCCGCGGTGGATTGGTTCAAACAAACGCTCGGGCCGGACAATTTCTATCTCGAACTACAGAACCACGGCATCGCCGAGCAGGCGAAGGTGAACACGCACCTTATTGCCTGGGCCAAGGAGTTTGGCCTCAAGCTCGTCGCCACGAATGACGTTCATTACATCGAGAAAGGCCACTCGCACGCGCACGATTGCCTGGTGTGCATCGGCACGCAAACGCTGTTGAGCGATCCCAAGCGCATGAGCGCAGGCTACGTGCCGGAGCAATTCTATCTGCGCTCGGCCGAGGAAATGAAGGCGCGCTTCGCCGAGGTGCCGGACGCCGTGCAGAACACATTGGAAGTCGCCGAGAAGTGTAACGTGGAATTTGATTTCAAGACGCTGCACTATCCGGTGTTCACGCCGCCGGAGCATTTCACGCGCGAAGGCTTTTTGCGGCAGTGGCTGGCCGAGGGATTGCATCGCCGCTACGGCCTCCACGCGCGGGCGGAAGGCAAGGAGTTCATCGTCGAGCGCATTGATGATCCCCGAAGGCTGCCGACTTACAATGCGAACGAACCCCTCACCCCGGCCCTCTCCCCATCGGATGGAGAGAGGGAGAATCGCCCGCAGTCTCAAGGCGATGGCTCGGCAATTGCAAAGCAAAGTGCGAGCGCGCGACAATTGTCCCCTCCCCCCGTCGGACGCGGAGAGGGCCAGGGTGAGGGACTTCACGAACGCCCCGCCATCGCCGCCGCCATCAAAGTCCTCCTGGACCGCCTGGAGACGGAACTCCAGGTCATCGAGAAAACCGGCTTCATTTCCTACTTCCTGATCGTCGGGGATTTCATCCGCTATGGCCGCAGCAAAGGCATTGCCTGCGTAGCGCGCGGCAGCGCCGCCGGGTCGCTCGTTACGTATCTCCTGGAGATTGCGAACGTTGATCCCATCCGTTACGGCCTGTTGTTCGAGCGCTTCCTCAATCCCGAACGTGTCAATCCGCCGGACATTGACATTGATTTTGCCGACGACCGCCGCGCGGACGTCATCGAGTATGTGCGCGAGAAATATGGCCGGGATTCCGTCGCGCAGATCATCACGTTCGGCACCATGGGCGCAAAATCCGTCGTGCGGGACGTGGGCCGGGTGATGGGGTTGAGCTACGGGGAGTGCGACCGGCTGGCGAAGATGATTCCGTTCGATCTCAAGATGACGCTCGAAAAGGCGCTCAAGCAATCACCGGAACTCAAGCAGGCCTACGAGACGGAGGAAGTGACGCGCGAGTTGATTGACACCGCACTCATCCTCGAGGACCTCACGCGCAACGCGAGCGTCCACGCGGCGGGGGTGGTCATCGGCGACCAGCCGCTGGTGAATCTCCTGCCGCTCAAACAGGACGACAGCGGCACGCTCGTCACGCAATACGCCATGGGGCCGGTCGGCGATCTCGGCCTGCTGAAGATGGATTTCCTGGGCCTGAAAACCCTAACGGTCATTCGCAATACGTGCGAAATGGTCAAACGGGCGAAGGGCATCACGCTGGAGGTTGACCATCTGCCACTCGACGACGCGAAGACGTACGACCTGCTCAACAAAGCGAACACGCTCGGCGTGTTCCAGTTGGAATCCGGCGGCATGCGCGATTTGTGCCGCAAGTTTCAAATCAGTTCCGTGGAACACATCACCGCGCTCGTGGCGCTCTACCGGCCGGGGCCGATGGAGCTGATTCCCGAATTCATCAAGCGCCGGCACGGCGAGGTGAAGATCGAGTATGAACATCCGTTGCTCGAACCGATTGCGAAGGAGACTTACGGCATTCTGATTTATCAGGAGCAGGTGATGCAAGCCGCGCAACTGCTCGGTGGTTACACGCTCGGCGGTGCGGATTTGCTCCGGCGCGCGATGGGCAAGAAGAAGGTCGAGGAGATGCAGAAGCAGCGCGAGACCTTCGTCAAGGGCTGCAAGGAGAAGAACAACATTCCCGCTGCCAAGGCGAACCAGATTTTTGATTTGCTGGAGAAATTCGCCGGCTACGGCTTCAACAAATCGCACGCCGCCGCTTATGCCGTCGTGGCCTATCAGACCGCGTATCTGAAGGCCAATTACCCGGTCGAATTCCTTTGCGCGATGATGACCAACGACATGAGCGACACGGCGAAGCTCAGTCAATACATCGCGGAAGCCCGTGTCATGGGCATCGAAGTGCTCGCGCCGGACGTGAACGAAAGCCAGGTTGCGTTTGCGCCAGCGCGTGATGGCAAAGTCATCCGCTTCGGCCTCGCCGCCATCAAGGGCGTCGGCGAAGTGGCGGTGCAGAACATTCTGAAAGCCCGCGAGGAAGGCGGAAAATTCACTTCGTTGGCAGATTTGTGCGAGCGCGTGGATGGCCGCATGGTAACGCGGAAAACGCTCGAAGCCCTCATTAAATCGGGCGCGTGCGATGGTTTCGGCCAGACCCGCGCCACGTTGTTTGCGCAAATTGAGCGCACGCTGGCCCGCGCCGCCAGCATCATCAGCGACCGGCAGAAAGGACAAAGCTCGCTCTTCGGCATGATGGAGGAGCAGGCTTCGTCGGCGATGCCCGAGGCGATTGTGTCCCTGCCCGAATGGCCGCAGCACGAACTGCTCGCCCACGAGAAGGAACTGCTGGGCTTCTACGTCACCGGCCACCCGCTGACGCCCTATGCGGCGGTGCTGGAAAAATATTGTCTCAACACCACCGCCACGCTTGGCGAACTGCCGAATCGCAGCCTCACACGCATCGGCGGACTCATTGCCGCGGCACAACACAGCATCTCCAAGAAAAACGGCAAGCCGTATTCCATGGTGACGCTGGAGGACCTGGAGGGCTCGGTGCAGGTCCTGGTGATGAATGAGAACTACGACAAGTTCCGTTCGCTGCTGGAAGTCAACCAGGCCATCCTCGTCGTGGGTGAAGTAAACAACGGCGAGGACAAGTCCAAGATTTTTCCGCAGGAAATCATGCCGCTGGAGGACGCGCCGAAGAAGTACACCAGGCAGGTTCACCTGCGCCTGCACACGGCGCATTTGAAACCGGAACATCTTGAATCCGTCCGCGCCCTCGTCGCCGCGCACCCAGGCAAGTGTCCGCTGTTCCTCTGTTTCATGCGGCCCACGGGCGAGATCATTTTTGTCGAGCCGCATGAACGTTTTTCCGTCATGCCATCACAACAGTTGCAGCAGGCGGCGGATGCGCAATTCGGCGAGGACACTTATTACGTCAAGGTGGACCTGAGCCTGCCGGAGCGGGAGAAACGTTGGGGCCGGCGGGCGGATTCGGAGAACGGAGATTAGATCATGCTGAGCTTGAAATTTGTGGGCTGGCTGCTGACTGGCGCTGTAGTGATCGTCGCAACTGCGACGGGCTTCACCCAAGTATCTACTCCGTTGACGCACCCCAGTTACGAGTTGTTCGCTCGCAGCAACCTGGTCGCGTGGTGCATCGTGCCGTTCGACGAAAAAAAGCGCGGGCCGGAGGAGCGCGCCGCCATGATGGAACGGCTGGGCTTCAAACTGTTTGCCTACGATTACCGCGCGGAGCATATCCCGACGTGGGATGCCGAAATGGAGGCGCTCAAACGCCATCAAGTCCGGTTGCTGGCGTGGTGGTTTCCCGGGGTTTTGAACGACGAGGCGAAGCAGATCCTCGCAGTGCTTGAACGTCACAACATTCGCGAGGCGCAACTTTGGATTACCGGTGGTGGTGAAGCGGTTAAAAACGCAGATGAGCAGAAGGCGCGCGTCGAGGCGGAAGCGGCGCGCATCAAATCCATCGCGGAAGCGGCGGCGAACATTGGAGGCAGCGTGGCGCTTTACAATCACGGCGGCTGGTTCGGCGAACCGGAGAATCAGATTGCGATCATCGAGCATCTGCGCGCGGCGGGCGTCACCAACATCGGCATCGTCTATAACCTGCACCACGGACATCACCATCTGGATCGCTTCGCCGAACTGATGCAAAAAATGAAGCCGCACCTGCTCGTGGTGAATCTCAACGGCATGACGCGCGATGGCGACAAGCGCGGGAAAAAGATTCTGCCGCTCGGCCAGGGCGAATTTGATTTGTCACTCTTGCGGACCATTCAACAGAGCGGTTGGCGTGGCCCGGTCGGGATTCTGAATCACACGGATGAGGACGCCGAAACGCGCTTGCGGGAGAATCTGCGAGGACTCTATCAACTGCTGGAAAAGCTCGACGAGACGGCGAAATACTGGCGCATCGAAGACCCGGTCGAACGCGAGAAACTGCCGTTGTATCAAACCATTCCCGCCGCCCGGCCCGAGGAACTGACGCCGGCCAACGGTTTTCCCAAGCGCGAGACGTATCAAACCTGGCATCGCTCGCACGGCGACAACGGCGGCACACGGTTCTCGGCCCTGACTCAAATCAACCGCCAGAACGTGACGAACTTGCAAGTGGCCTGGACTTATCAGTCGCGTGACGCCAGCAACAACATCCAATGCAACCCCATCATCGTGGACGGCGTCATGTTCGCGCCAACGCCGGGCAAGCACGTCGTGGCGGTGAATGCGGAGACGGGCGCGGAAATCTGGCGGTTCAAGCCCGAAGGCCGGCCGGCGTTTCGGGGTCTGATCTATTGGCCGGGAAGCGGGAACGCGGTTGGTTCGGCGCGACAGCGTCGTGGAATGAGGCAGCCCTCTGCCGTTTTGGCTACGGCGCTCCCCGACGCGAAAGCGCCAGAGGACTGGCGCAGTCCAGAACCTGACGGGGATGCGGACGATTCCTGGAGAGCGGAGCCGCGCGTCATGTTTTGCGCGGGGAAGTTTCTCTACGCCTTGCATCCCAGGACCGGCGAGCCGATTGCGGATTTTAGCGAGGGTGGCAAAACGTTGCTGCCCGGCGTGGCGCAGGGCGATTTCGGCGCCGCCACCGCGGGGCCGACGATCTTCGAACGCATCATTGTCGTTCCCGGATTCGAGAAGGATGTCTGGGGCTTTGACGTGGTGACCGGCAAGCACCTGTGGACGTTTCACACGATTCCGCAGCCGGGCGAGTTTGGCTACGACACCTGGGATCAACCGGTGAGCTACGGGGCGAATTGCTGGGGCGGCATGGCGATGGACGAAGTGCGCGGCATTGCCTACATCACCACCGGGTCGCCCAAACCCAATTTCATTGGCGTGTGGCATCAGGGACAGAACCTGTTCGCCAACTGCGTGGTGGCTTTGGACGCGCGCACGGGCAAACGACTCTGGCATTTTCAGGAGATTCGGCACGACATTTGGGATTTGGACATTCCCGCGCCGCCGAATCTTGCGACCATCACGCGCGATGGCCGCAAGGTGGACGTCGTGGCCGCCGTCACCAAAATCGGCAACACGCTGCTGCTGGATCGCGTGACGGGCAAGCCCGTCTTTCCTTTTCGCCTGCGGCGCGCGCCCACGAGCGACGTGCCCGGCGAAGTCACCTGGCCCTATCAACCCGATCCTGAACTGCCGGAACCGTTCTCCCGCCTGGAATACACCGCTGCGGACCTGACGGAACGCAGTGAGGAAACCGCGGAGTTCGCGCTTACCCGGTTTCAAGCCATGCATCACGGTTGGTTTCGGCCTTTGAGCGAGGGCAAAGCCACGGTGTTTTTCGGCATTGACGGCGGCGCAGAATGGACGGGTGCGTGCGTGGATCAGGACAACGGACGGCTTTATGTCACCGCCAGTCACATGGGTTGGACGGTGGCATTGTTCCGGGACGACGATCCCCCGGTGGATTTGCGAGCGCCCAAAACGCGCGGGCAGATGGTCTTCGAACAAACTTGCGCGCAGTGTCACGGAAATGACCTCAAGGGGCTGGGGATGTATCCTGCCCTGCGCGGGCTGCGCCACCGAATGACGGATGAAGCGGTGACCAATCTTGTCCGCCAGGGCCGCAACGCCATGCCGGCGCAAGCCGAGCTGCCGGCGGAAGACTTGCAGTCTGTGGTGGATTTTCTCTTCTGGCGCGACCGGCCATTGCCACCGCCCGGCCCGCCGCCGGAACGCCCGCGTTACAATTCCACCGGTTACCCCAAATTTTACGATCACGAAGGCTACCCGGCGAGCAAACCGCCGTGGGGCACGCTCAATTGCATTGATCTCAACACCGGCAAACTCGTGTGGAAAGTGCCGCTCGGGGAATACCCGGAATTGACGGCGCAAGGCGTGCCCATCACCGGAACGGAAAATTACGGCGGCGCCATCGTGACCGCCGGCGGACTGGTTTTCTGTTCCGGCACGCGCGATCACCGGATTCGGGCCTTTGACAAAGACACCGGCGCGGAATTGTGGTCGGCCAAACTGCCGTGGGTGGGCAATGCGCCGCCCGCCACGTATCAGATAAACGGCCGGCAATACGTGGTCATTGCAGCGACTGGAGCAAACAAGCTCGGCACACCCTACGGCGACGCGTATGTGGCGTTTGCGCTCCCACCAGGCAAGTAATAAGGATTGCCGCGGTGAGATCAACTGCCAGGAGAGCTTCAGCAAATCCGGTGGCGTCATGTTATTCGAACGCTCTCCCTCACCCCGGCCCTCTCCCGCTGGGAGAGGGAGAATTTCAGTCCGACTTTACGCGGACCTCAAGTCCTCATCAGCCGGACGCGACTCGGAGGAAGTGTGACGGTCGATGGCGGTTTCCCTCTCCCAGCGGGAGAGGGATCAAGGGTGAGGGAGAATCGCACTTCGCCAAACCCGCAGCCGAATCTGGCGATTGCATGTCTCCTCGACCTTCGGGTAAGGCGCGGACTCGGCGGTTCGTGCTTCGGGCCGGCATGGCCGGCTTCACGCTGGTGGAATTGCTCGTCGTGCTGGCAGTCATCGCACTGCTGGCGGCGCTGCTTTTGCCGGCGCTGGCGCATGGCAGGCAACGGGCGGTGCGCACCGCGTGCGTGAACAATCAACGCCAGCTTTACCTGCTGCTCCAGGCCCATGCGCTCGATCACGACGGCGCGGTGCCGCTGGGCTACCGGCTGGGACGCAAACAATTCAACACGACGATTTATGTCGTGCCGCCCGGCCACGGCGTCCTGCTGGGACGGTTGCACAGCGAGGGTCTGCTCGACGAGCCGCGCGTGTTGTATTGTCCGGCGGAGCGCGATCCATGGCGTGCCTTCAACACTCCGGAGAATCCCTGGCCGCCCCGCACCAACGGCGTAAGCCTGCAAGGCGGTTATGGCAGCAATCCCGTGGTGGACTGGGCCGGGGCCGACACACCCCCGCAATGGCCAAAGTTGGAAGCGCTTCGCCAGACTGCCGTGCTGGCCGACATCGTCGGCCTGCCTGCGCGTGTGGATTCACGCCATCAGGACGGCGTGAACGCCACGGCCAACGATGGCAGTGCGGGCTGGGTGAAGCGCGCCCGGTTTAATGCCGCCTTGAGCCGATGCACGACGCTCGATGCGGCGTGGAATCCCGTTCAAGATGAAATCTGGCAGGCACTGAGCGCACGCTGAAAAGCCAAACGGCGGCTGCCAGGGCAACCGCCGTTCGATGTAAGCAACGGAACTAAACGGCTAATGGCCGGTCATTTCGCGGCTTTGGCCTGTTCCTCCAAGGGCACGATGTGAACGGGCTTGTAACCACCGATCGCTTTGAAGTAGAGCAAAATCAGGAGGTAAATGACCGCCATGGCCGCCGGGATAAAGGCGTCGGCCTTGAGCGTCTTGCGGTCACCTTGAATGCTTGCTTCGAATACTGCTTTTTGATCGGCTGGCAGTTGCTCGACGGCGGCTTTCGGATCTTTTATGCCGGCGCTGGTTAGCTCGCCGCGCAGTTTGGCAAGGTTCCCCTGAACTTCGCCGAGTTTCCGACCATCAATCGCCGCGACCGGTTTGAAGAACAACCAGGCTTTGGGTTGTTCGACTTTGTATTCGGCATAAACCGCAGGGCTGGTTTGGGCGAGCGCCTCGCTGGTGAAGCGGTCCTTTGCATAGCCCAAGCCCGGAAATCCGAGCATGCCGGCTGACATCATGCCAATGCCACCCATGATACTCATGGCGATGGCCCCGGTGCGCGGAAACCGGTCGCCGGCAACCGCCAACATGGTTGGCCAGAAGAACGTCTTGCCCACTGCGTAAACGGCCAAGGCGAACATGGCTCCGGCAAATGTCTCAATCCGGCTGGTCAAGAGCAACCCGACCACGGCCAATACTGAACACGCCAGGAGGATGCCAATGGGCGAGAGGCCGATCTTTTTCTCAATGAAGTCGGCGCAGAACCGCAACGAGAACATGATCGCGGAAGTGAAGACGAAGAGAATCTTGCCCTCGGCCGGAGTCAGAATGTTCCCGGTGATGTTTTGCACCCAGCCGTCGGTGCCCAGTTCAACCGCGCCGATCAGGGCGTGGGCGATGAACAGCACGAACAAGAGCCAGTGGCCCAGTGAACCACGGGTAATGGCCCCGACAGCAGCCCACAAAGCCCCGCCTACGGCGAGCGCGACCCACCAGAAGGAACTGCCGCTGAAGAACTCAACCCCGGTGAAGAACGCCAGCATCGGGCCAAAGGCGCTCTTGACGAACAGAGCGATGAGGACGCAGGCCACGGCTCCGCCCAACAGACCTACGTCTTTGAACATTTCTCCGAGCTTGAGACCTTTTTGCGACGCCTCGGACTTGGGCATGTGCTGGCCAAAGAACATCAGGCCGTAAACCGCCGTTGGCACCAGGAACAAGCCCAACTGGGTCTTCCAGTGCCATCCAACATTCTCTCCGAGGTACCATCCGATGGCGCCCCCCAGCACCAGGCCGGCCGGCCAACTCGCATGGAGGATGTTCAAGTAGTGGGTGCGATTGTTGGGAAAGAGCGTGGCGACCAGCGGATTGGCCACCGCCTCGAGCGTGCCGTTGGCGAAGGCGAAGATGAACGTACCCCAGTAGAGGAAATTGTACACCACCATTTTGCTTTGATCGGGTGACGCGGCAAACGTGACGAAGGCCGAGAGCACATGAAAGGCAAACGCCGCAATGACCAATTTGCCGTAGCCGATCTTGTCCACAATCACACCGCCAATGATGATGCCAAAGCAGAACCCAGTGAGGCCCGCACCACCGATGTCACCCAGTTCAGCTCCGGTGAACCCGAACTCCGCCCCCCAGTTGGCAAGAATCCCGCCACGCACGCCAAAGCCGATGCCGGCGGCGAGGATGGCCATGAATCCCGCCCACAACAGGCGGCCCGCGTTGGGTGAAATACCGTCTTGTTTGATGTTCATAGTTGTCTAGGAGTTTGGGTGCTTGGGTATTTGGGTGTTTAGGTGCTTCTCAGAGAGTAAACGCCGGCAGCTTCACAATCGCGCCGCCCTTGAGCGCCGATTCGTGCGCACAGAGGCCGACGCAGGTCCAGTTGGCGGATTGTTTCGCGTTCGGGAACGGATCGCGGTCCTCGACAAGGGCCATGGCGAATTCGTGCGCAAGATGCGGATGTGAACCACCGTGGCCGCTGCCTTGCGTGAAACTGAGGTGCGTCTTCTTCGCGGAATCATAGACGCCCTGGGTCGTGTACTTCGCGATGCTTTTCGGCAGGCGCCTGGCGAAGTCGGGGCATTTGACCGGCTTGGGTATTTTCGGCTCGGGCCGTTTGGCCGTGTGCATCACGAGCGGCTGGTGTTCGATCAGCGGCCACTCGATGGCTTTCTTCGTGCCATAAACGTCAATGCTCTCGCGATACTGCCGCGCGGTGTCGAACAGGCTGCGAATGATCCGGGCGTTCACGTCCGTGCCCGCAAATTTGATGTGCGCGGATTCCACGGCGAACGGGCTGCGGTATTGCTTGATGAGTTCCTTGCGAATGGTGCCCGAACCGAAACAACTGACGTACTCAGCGGGTTTGGCGATCAGCCCCGCGACCGGGCCGACGCAATGCGTCGCATACCACATCGGCGGGAGGCCGGGCCAGTAATTGGGCCAGCCGTCCATGTCCTGCTGGTGCGAAGCCTGCACGAACTGGAGTTTGCCGAGTTCTCCCTGGTCCAGCAGTTCCTTCATGAACAGGTATTCGCGGGCATACACGACGGTTTCCATCATCATGTATTTGAGGCCGGTGCGTTTCGCGAGGTCCACGATCTTCCGGCAGTCGGCGATGTTGGTGGCCATCGGCACGGTGCAAGCGACGTGTTTTCCCGCCTTCAACGCCGCGAGGCTCATCCAGGCATGATCGGGAATGGGCGAGTTGATGTGGACGACGTCAACGCTCTTGTCCTTGAGCAGTTTCTGAAAGTCCGAATAGCGAACTGCGACATCGAAGTAATCGCCCACCGTGTTGAGTTTCTCCTCGTTGCGCTGGCAGATGGCGTAGCAGGTTGTTTGGGGATGCTTCTGCCAAAGGGGGATGAACTCCGCGCCGAAACCCAGACCGACAATGGCGACGTTAATCTTTTTTGCGCTCATTCTGAATTCAGTGGTTTTGGTCTGCCGCAGTTAAAGCCTATCCAAGGATGACTGAAACCGGCGACAATGCGCGCAATACACCTGTCCGCGCCGCAACTGTCAACGCAAAATTCCCAAAAGCAGCCGACCGCAACCCGGAAGGTCGCAGTCTCAAGGGCAGACCGGAGGCTCGCAACTACTTTGCGCCATGCGCCAGCAGGTACGCCATCAGGTCGTTGAACTCCTCCACCGACAGCACGTCGCCAAAATTTGAAGGCATGAGCGAGAGTTCGGATTCACGGTTCTCGACGATCTCACGCTTGGGCACGGCGATTTCCTTGCCGGTGGCGTCCGCGAACACCAGCACCTCGCCCTCCTCGCGCCGTAGCAGGCCGGTGATGGCAGTGTCATCACGCAGCGTCACGTTGCTGGTGCGGAACGCCGGGTCCACGTTCCGGTTCGCGTCAATGATATCCTCAATCAACCGCTCCAGCCCGCGGCTGCCCACGCCGTCGAGTTGCGGGCCGACGATGGCGCCCTTGCCGCCAAGCTGATGGCAAGCAGCGCAACTTCTTTCATACACCACCGCGCCGCGTTCCGTCGAAGCCTGCCGGGAATCGAAGCCCGCCAGGCGGGCGGCGATGAGTTTCTGCATTTCGGCATCCACGGGCGAAAGGCCGGCGGTCAGTTTGGCATAACGCGCGCGATACTGGGGCAACCGGGCTGCCACGAGCCGCTCGCGCACGGCGCGGTCGAGCAGGATCTGGGGTGCCAGTTTCCGGCTTTCGGCCAACTGAAGCAGCGCTTCCGCACCCGCCGGGTTGCCGGCCAGTGATTGCGCGAGCTTGAGTTGTAGCCGATGCGGCGCGGTAAGCAACGCCTCCAAAACCGCGGCACGCGCCAGCGGGGAATTCAAGCCGGCCAGCACGCCGGCCATCGTTTCGCGAAAGACGGCAGTTGCGTCGGTGTCGCTCAGGCTGCGCGCCAATTGTGGCACGTAGGTTTGCGGATTGAGCACCACGAGCGCGCCGGCAGCGGCGGCGCGGGCATCGAGAGCATTGGCTTCCGTGGAAAACAAATGCATCATCGGGGATTCAAATTCTGGCAGCGGCACGGTGCGCACCAGGTCGGCGGCGCTATGCTGCCGTTGGCCGGGAGTGTTGGGAATCGTCTGGGGCAACGGCACTACGGCGGGTTCAAACCGGCCTGCGGCCAGCCACGCGAACGCGGTGCCGGTGTGACCATCCACGATTTCGAGGATGCCCTGGCGACCCGTGTGTGTGCGCAAGTCCCATCCAATGCGTTGCGCCTCGTCATTGCGCGGTGGCGTCGCCCGGGCCAGAACTTCACGGGTGTCGGCGGCAATGAGGCGGACCAAGTTTCGCCGCTGGGGCGGACGATCCGGATGGCCATCGTGCCCGGCGAGATAGAAGCTGAGTTGCGCTGGAATGGCGAACGCACGCGAGCGCAGGACGCCGGTGAGCGTTTCTCCTGCGGGCAGACTGGAAAAGAAGATGGACGTCCGGTCGCCGTCCGCGGAAGCACGCGGCTGGAGCGTCCACGGGTTGCTGGAGTTCTCCGTGCCCGGGAGTGGCACGCTAGCCCAAGGTGTATTCGCTTCATCCATCGGCGCAAGAAGCTGACGGGTCAGTTCGGCCGCCCAAGCGGTGTGTGCGGCGCTCAGGCTCGCACCGCGCTGTGCGAAAGCGCCCTGCATGGCTTTGAACAGGGTGAATTGGGTGTCCGGATCGTCGGCGAACTTCTCGTGGGCAATGGTTACCAGCGCGTCGAGTTCCGTTTCGGGCGCATAACGGGCCGCATGGCGCAGACAGGTCATGAGGCTGGCGCGCGACGGGGCGACTTTGTAAGCGTGCGTCAAAGCATAGCTTCCGGCGTCGGGCGATTTCACCCCCACGGTAACATCCGCAAGGGCGCGCAGATGAGTTTCACTGAGGCTCAGGGAATTCAGGAATTGAAAAGGGTTCTTCGCTGTTTTCGGTGGAATTAAAATTGGGGGAAGCGGAGTTTTCCGGCGACGAAGTAGAGCATGGTGATCAGATGCGTCGTCGAACGGTAGCCGCGAGCCTTGCGTTTGGTCGCGCTGAAGACGCTGTTTAATC
>JACZKP010000091.1 GCA_014860005.1 Verrucomicrobiota bacterium
GATTAAACAGCGTCTTCAGCGCGACCAAACGCAAGGCTCGCGGCTACCGTTCGACGACGCATCTGATCACCATGCTCTACTTCGTCGCCGGAAAACTCCGCTTCCCCCAATTTTAATTCCACCGAAAACAGCGAAGAACCCCGCGGATTTCTCCAAGTGTTGCCATTTCAGAGAGGTGGGTCAGTTCCAGTCCCGGTTCAGCCTTTAGTTGCGGGCGAACTTCTTCGCGGAACTCTAACCACCAATCATAAGACGGAATCGGATTAACTTCTCGTTGCCAGTGGAGTCCTAGGCCGATCCAGCAAAACTTCTCCCCTTCAAGTAGTCCGATGTCTTGGAAATATTCGCACCGGCCAGTGAATTCTCGCCTTTTAAGCGCTGCCTTGAAGATTTTGAAAATGCGTGCTGCATCGGTTCTTCGACCGCTATCGATTTCAAGGGTGAAGACATAGCCGTAGGCGTCATCATCAATCGGCGCAGAAGCGATGGGCCGATTCTCCTCATTCAGGAAGCGTGCCTTAATATTCGCGTTCCCTGATTTCTCAGCGACCTCGAATCTTCCCCTCAGATGCATGCTCATCTCACTAAGCGTTTTTCCAAACGCCACATGCTGCTGCAATTCTCCGAACTCAAGCACATGGAATCCGGCTTTAGCCTTGCGGCTTGCCGCAATCAATTCTTGGCTAACGTTTTTCCAGGGAAGCGACAGATTCGTCGACGACAAAAGAACGATTCCGTGAATCATTTTGATTGCCCCAAGATCGATGGAGATTTCGACACCGTCTCTCGTGTAGATGGCCTTGCCCTGCCGCAACACTCGGACGCTTCCATTAAGCTGGCCAACGGCTTTCTGAAAGTTTGAATAGACGTTTGCCACTCGTCGATAGGTGGTCTGACGGGGTTTTCGCTCCAATATCGCCATCACCTTTGACTGAATGATGAGCAATTCTTCCTTTCCCACGACAAGCACGTCACAGAACTCTCGTCTCTTCGGCCCGTCGTCAAACTGAGGATTCAAATGCGCTGTTCCCGGATAGTTCGCTTCCAGAAGCAAGTACGCAGACTTCTCCAGACCCCCACCTTCATCTAAATCGTCCACTCTGAATGTACCCGCCTCAGCCGAGCTCACATTGATTGGATGAAGATTCTCAAACTGGAGCGGGATTGCTTTCCAAAGATTTGCTTCAGCAGAACCATCGTTTCGATGCCATTTTGGAATTCCTTCTTGAGCCGTATCCATCGCCTCAATAAGCAACGGCCGATGATCGCCTTGGTAGTGCGGCTTCGTCCGTTCCAAGTTATTGAGAACAATCCTCGCGTTCTGAGAATTCCACAGAACCCGTCCTGCCATTACGGGTCGAACAAGTTCATCAAAGAAAGTTACGAACGTGCTTTCCGCATTGAGAAGCTTGTCAAAATGCTCTTGATCCTTGGCCTTTCCTTGAGGGCCGTGGATAAATGCTGGGTCGTTTTTATCGTCTTCGATTCGGACGCCAACGACACGGACGTTTTTGTCCGCGGCGCGAATCACCGCCACGACAAGCGTAACGGGCGCGCCTTTCAGAACCGCTTTCGTTAAGTCAGCACTTAATTTGATGGCGAGTTCAATCGAACCGTCATTGACAAGTTCCGGCCAAACTCCGCCGTGCGCGCCAACCATGCGTTTGTAAGTTTCATACGAAGGCAGCATCATGGTTGGATTCTACTTTTTTGATGTTCGGAGAGCGAGCTTTGACGCCCGCTCTCCGTTGATTCACAGTTGTTTCACTCATTGAGGAACAGCTTCCACTCGGCGACGCCGTGGGCGTTGCGGAGGTGCGCCGTCACCGGCAGTTCCTTCGGCGCACGCGGCACGCTGAGCAGCTTCAGCCCGGCTTCGTGCGGCAGACGGTTGCCCTTGCGGGTGTTCACGTCCTTGCTGGACCACACGAGATTTTCCCAAGTGTCCGCGCCACCGCGCGAGCGGGGCAGCACGTGGTCCAGACTGCCTTCGTCTGGCGTGAGCAACTGGCCCGTGTATTGGCAGCGATTGCCGTCGCGCTCGCGAATCGTCTTGGAGCACAGCTTCGGGCGCTTCTTCGGCACTTTGGCGAAGTTCACGGCCACAATCACCGTCGGCACGCGGATCGCGCCGCGCGCGGTGCGAACAGCATAATCGCTTTCACGAACCGGCAGGGTGATCCACTCGTCCCACGTGACAGGACGGATGTGGCTCTCGCCTTCGATGTCCAGCGCGGTGGCCACGTTCGTGGCCATCTGGCAGAACGCGTCCTGCGGGGTGCGAATGTTGATCGCTTGCCAGTTGCGGTTGAGCACCAGCACAATCGTCTTGTTCAGTATGTCGCTCATAAAATGTTTGCACACCGTGTCTGCTCCGCGCTGTTGAGGTGTTTGCTCATTATTGAAATGGCAGTGATTGGTTGCCTCGCTCGGTTTTGCTCCAAGTCCTCCGGTGTCAGAAACCGGCGCACTCCTGATTATGCGACGAGGCAATTGAGAATGGTCGCCCGGGAAGGTTCTGCCCCCTCGATTTCTGGGTGTAAGCCAGACGTGATACTATTTCACCACCGAGCGGTCGAAGCTCGACTTGCAAAAGCTGGCTGCCGGGGATGGACTCGCACCATCACGGCCGCCTTCAAAGGGCGGTGTCCTACTGATTAGACGACCCGGCAATAAACTGGTGGCCCGCCAGGGTAACGCGCCCTGTTCTACGGATTAAAAGTCCGTTGCATCACTTTAATGCTTGCAGGCCAGAATGGTGCTCGCGGCAGGACTTGCACCTGCACTGGCGACGTTCTCGACGTCGTGCCTCTGCATTGGGCTACGCGAGCAAATTGATGGAGCCTCCAGCCGGGGTCGCACCGGCAGGATTTCTTTACAAAAGAAATCCGCAGGCTGCTGCATGGAGGCGAAAATGGTCGCAGTCTCCGGTGCCGCCCCGGACACGGCGGGCTTATGAAACCCACTTGAACGCTGGCTCGACTGCGAAATGGAGCCCTCACTCAGAATTGCACTGAGCTGAATTCGCTTACCGAGCGAAGGCATCGCTGACAATGCTTTGAGGGCAATTGAAATTGGCGTCCCTGACCGGCTTTGCTCCGGTGATCTCCTGCATGAGAGGCAGGCATGTTGACTGGACTACACCACAGGGACAGAAATGGTGAGAGCAGAAGGATTCGCGCCTTCGACCTGATGCATGTGAAGCATCCGCTCTGACTTGCTGAGCTATGCCCTCGGAAAATGGTGGGAGCGAAGAGTGCTGCCCTCTTTGCCTCTCGCATGTCAAACGAGCGCTCTGCTGGTGAGCTACGCCCCCTGAAATTGGAGCGGGTGAACGGAGTCGCACCGTCGTCTCGGCCTTGGCACGGCCGCATTCTGCTGTTGAACCACACCCGCAAAATTGGTGTCCCCAGCCGGACTTTCACCAGCAACCTGACGCTTAGGACGCGCCCGCTCTATGCATTGAGCTATGGGGACAAAATGGTACGCGCGTCCGGTAACGCTCCGGATCCCGGCACTGATCTAGTGCGATGCGGGGTATAAAGCCGCCGGCTCTCTTTGAGCTACGCGCGCATGGCGGAATGCCGTGGACTCGCACCACTTGCCCGAAGGCACGCACTGTTTAGCAAACAGGCCCGGCGCGCTTGACCGGTGGACATTCCAATTTGGTCCGCGTGGCAGGACTTGCACCTGCAACCTTTCCGGTTTGAGCGGAACGCCTCTGCCTTGGGCTACACGCGGTTGGTGCCCACGGTCGGATTCGCACCGACACTGTGCGCGTTTTAAGTGCGCCGTCTCTGCGTTGGACTACGTGGGCGAAATGGTGCCGCGTGAGGGATTTCCACCCCCAACCTCTCCGGTCTGAGCGGAGCGTCTCTTGTAGTTGGACTAACGCGGCATGATTTGGTGCATCCGGCAGGACTCCCACCTGCAGACTCTCCGTTCGAAGCGGAGGATGATAATAATTTCACCACGGATGCGGAAATGGTGGGTTGCCTCGGATTCGCACCGAGTTCTCGCCGGTTAAGAGCCGGGACTTCACTGTCAAAGTTTGCAACCCAATCGCGACACGAAGGCGGAGTTGAACCACCGCAGCCAGATCTGTGAAGTCCTGGCCGGCACCGGGATTTCGCGTCGCGTGAAATGGACAGAGCGGCGGGTAACGCTCCCGCTTGATCTTGCTCCCGAAGCAAGCGCCTGACTTTTAGGCTACGCTCTGAAAATGGACGGGCATATCGGTAGCGCGCCGACTATTCCGGTTTGGAAGACCGGCGTGTGTCTCTCAACACTTATGCCCGGAGAAATGGAATCCCGTGCTGGAATCGCACCAGCCTTTGCGGCTTTGCAGACCGCCGCCTGAGCTAATCGGCCAACGGGATGAACTTGTCAGTGGAAGAGGAATTGCAAATCCAGATTTACGGTTGCTGGCTGTTTGAAATCCGCCCTTTCTGCCGATTCAACCATCTTCTGAATCAATGCCACCACTGCGCTGTCTGCGAACAGGTGTGCTTGAACGAGTTCTAGGAAATACGGAATACCGAATATTCTAAATTCCTTATCTCCGGATTTCTTCCAGATGCGAATTCCTCCTTCTTTGAGTGCCTCGACCTCGATGCCACAACGACGGAGGTCATCAATCAGAAAGACTGGATTGTAAAGCGTCATCACCGCAAATCGTCGGAACAGCAAGGCTTCGATGATTTCGGTTTCCAGCGACCACCAAAACAATGGCCTCATTCCCAGCGACAAACTGTAGCGCCCTTGTGCCGGATACGGCAGCCAACCAAACCTGAGGCTGTTGTCTTTGAGAGCTAGGTCCACAATTTCACGTGCGTCTTCCGTAATGCGCAAGCGATCCAGATTTCTCTTCGAATGATGTTTCCCCGCAAGCCGTGAGAAGAGCGATTCTCCCTTAAGCCTGATCCCTATGACAAGTAGCCCTCGGTCAGCTTTGATTCGCTCCATTGATAGCTTTGCTGGGCTTCGATAGAGCTCCTCCACCTTCGAGTGATGGAAAGTCGCACTCACTTGAGCGGGTGCTAGATGTTGATTCGAGACGACTGGTTTGAACGATTCTTGAATTCTTTCAATTTGGCGTTTGAGCCGTTCAAGTATCGGTGGCGGCAATGGTCGACGATCGGAACTGAAAGGCGTGTGCTGCCCTTCGACTGATTTAGGCAATCTATCTTTTCTGAGATTTCGACCAACTAAGTTGATTGTGACAGTTAACTGGTTGTCTCCGTTGGCGCAGGTCTTCAGCTCTCCAATGGCCGCGACTTTCCCCTCAACAAGGTCAACGAGGCTTACATCGCCGAGCCGCAAGAAAGTCGTGATTGAGTGCGCCAATACCAGATGATCACCGAACTTTGGCAATCCCCGAATGAATTCAATTTCTCCTCTACCCCCGATTCCAGTTGGTAGATGCGGGTTGGGCTCATGTTCATCATGTCTCCGCAGCAACTCGCGCTCATTTTGGTAAAACATCCACGCAAACGAATCACCCAATGCTTTGCCTACATCCATCGTTGCTCGCAGGAGACGCTTAAAACCGTTCAGGGTGTGAAGCCGGTGGCGAAACCATTTTTTATTCAAATCTGATTTCCTTGAGATCAATTCACGTCCCTCCTGGCAAATCTGATTGTAGAGAGTTTCAAGCCGGTAGAGGGCGATACCGAGAGTCGGTTGGAACGATACAATAGCCTCAATCATCTCTGATTTACCTTCGACGCACTTACGAAGCGTCAGCAATTTCAGCCAACAATCCTTGAAAGATTGTTCGGCCTCTGAAACAGCACGCTCGATTCGTTTTCGATTTAGCATACCGCTTTTTCCGATAGTTGAGATTGTAGTTGATTCGTCAGTTCGATGAAAGAATTGCGGGCGGAAGCTTTCGCCTCCGCCCGCGTTGTTTGCCTCTTGGCGTCATTGAACGGAGCTATTTCCTTAACTGGCGTGCGCGAGGTCTCTCACGCCGCTGAACGCGACGCTGATTGGCTGCATTCATCGAGCTTTCGGCTGGCTCAGGACTTTTCGAGAACACGGTGGCCAGGAAATTGTCCACCTTTTCGTTCTCGATCAGGCCGAATTGCCGGAGCACCGGCACGCCGATGAGTCGTCCGGCCATTTCCTTGACTGGCAGGAACTCATTGATGATGTCCAGCACTCGCGCGTAATCGCCTTCGTCGGGATCAATTTCGGAATACGAATCCCGATACTTCGGTTCGTCTTCGTTCCCAACTCCATTCGCGGACACTTCATCGTCTTTCGACAAAGTGGTCCGGCGGAAATAGAGCCGCGCATCCTCGCGAATCGTCCGGCGATCGCCCAGCAACCAGAGCAGCACCGAGCCGCCTTGCAGACTGGAACGCGCGTGTGTGACAATCCATGTCCTGGCCGAACGCTCTATCAATGCTGCGCGGAATCGCAGCGCCGCGTCCGCCGGGATTTCGCCCGCGCCAACAATTTCGATTTGAAGCTCCTTGGGTTTCTTCGCGAGCGCCCGCTCAAATTCTGCGAGGCGCTCGACGTAGTTTCCCCAGGACCGGACCTCCACCGTGAATCGGCGGCGGCCTTGCCTTGGTCGTTTTTTCATAACTGTTTTCAAGAATTGGTTTCATGTTCTTATTGGTTTGAATAATCGGTTGAAAGTGCGGGCAGAAACTTTCGTCTCCGCCCGCGTTGTCTAACTTGCTCCGTCCTCAGGCTTCTGTTCAGCCGAAGCGGTCTTGCCGTTCTTCAACGGCACGAAGCCCGGCACGCCGAGCACGAGCGTGTTGCCCGCATTCTGTGCAGCCGAGAGCGACTGCATCAAACGCAGGTTCATCAGGGCCGGGTTGCCTTCGAGCACACGAGCCGCATTCGCGAGATTACGCAGCGATGCGCTTTCGCCGCGGGCGCGTTCGAGTGCGGCCTGACCTTCCTGCTTCGCCTTCAGCACGTCGCTGAACGCGCGCTTCAGATCAGCCGGGAACATCACGTCCTTCACCTCGACGGCGAGGACGTTGATGCCGATCTTCGCGGCTTCCGGTTGCACGCGCGCCAGCAGTTGCGCGCCGATTTCGAGCCGCTGATTGAGCAGCGCCTCCACGGCAACTCCACTCACGACCGCGCGGAGCGCGATCTGAGTGGCGTTGTAGAGGTCGCCCTGCCAGTTCTGCGTTTCGTGGGCAGCCTTCGCCGGATCCGTCACCTGGTAAGTGACAAGCAGGCTTAGCTTCAGGCCGACGTTGTCAGCCGTGAGCACGTCCTGACCCGCCACGAGCAGCGACGCCTTGCGCACGTCCTGAGCGTCGAGCGTGAAGTGGCGACCCCAGCGGATGTGTCGGCCAGCGTTGAGGACTTCGATGAACTTGCCCTTGTGGTAGAGCAAGCCGGCGTATCCTTGCGGCACCAGAAAAGCCCGGCGCAGATCCTTGAGGAACGCATACCCAAAGATGAGCGCGAAGATGGCGACGCCGATCATGAACAGGATTTCGTATTTCATAGGAGTTCTCCTTTCTGAGTAGTAGCGGTGAACTATGACCGCCGAATTTGCCAGGCCATGCGTCGCTCACAGAGCGCCGCGTAAAAGTGAAGGTCCGGAACAGAAGACCACCGTCGAGCAGCGGGAGAATGCAACAGAGCATTCTCGCAGAGCCGCTTTCGGGCTGCGCTCGCGCGCCAGCCTCACTGCTCCGGACCGTGTATGGGATTCGAACCCATGGTTGCCATTGGAGCGATTTACAGTCGCGGTTTGAATCCACCCATGCGCAGAATCGCTCCGACAAATTGTCGGAGGGCTGCTGGTTTGATCCAAATTCTGAAAATGGTCAGGGCGACGGGATTCGCACCCGCACAGTCCGCGTCACAGGCGGAGATGCTAACTGTTACATCACGACCCTGATGAAACTGGAGCCCCTGGTCGGACTCGCACCGACGAATACGGGTTTACGAAACCCGCCCTGTTGCTGCTGAAGGCACAGGGGCTTGAAACTGGTGC
This sequence comes from Verrucomicrobiota bacterium, assembly GCA_014860005.1. The sequence continues at coordinate 7,979 of JACZKP010000091.1, forward strand.
TCTCACGTGGATTTGCGCCACGAACCTCCGGCTTCGCAAACCGGCGTGCAGAACTAATTACACCTTGAGAGCAAACTGGCATCCGTGATCGGACTCGCACCGATTAGGCCCGGCTTGAAAGACCGGCTGCTCGAGCTGCTTTGCATTCACGGACTGAAAATTGTTGCCGCAGAGGATGAGAACACGGAGTCGCTGCTCGCGGGCAGACGTTAACTCGGTGGACTCAGCTCCTCCGTGGCGATGTGGACACGCTAGCGGCGATGCTTGCGTGTCTTGTAGGTGAGGAGTGGTCGGAACGCCGCGATGACGGACACGAGTCCGGCATCAACGAGGTCTTGAACCACTGCCTCAATGTTCTTGTAGGCGGCTGGTGCTTCCTCGTAGAGCAGGTCGCGATCTTCGCAGACCACACGGCCGCCGAGGCCGGTCTGGGTGAGTTCAGCAACGCTGAAGCGTTCGCGCATGCGGAGGCGAGCATCGCTGCGCGCCCACTTGCGACCCGCACCGTGCGCGAGCGACCAAGCGTGGCTTTCGCCATCACCAATCGGCTTCACGAGAAAGCTCAACGAGCCGCGTGAACCGGGGATGACAACGAAGTCACTGTCCGCAGCCACTGCACCTTTGCGGTGAAGCCAAACAGTTTCCTGGCGGGTGATACTGTTGTGGCAACCGTCCCAGAGACATTCCGCTTGTGCACCGAGCGTCGCAACGAAGCGACGCGCGATGAGTTCGCGATTTGCCTTGGCCCAACGGACGGCGAAGTCGTGGCCACGGAGATACTCCTCCGCAGCAAACGAGTCTGCCTCCACGTCTTCACCGAAGTGTTCATTCACATGAGCGCGCAGGATGGATTCACCCAATCCACGCGAGCCGCTATGAACGAGCACGACGAGCTGCTGCTTGCCGAGGTCGAGTTTCTTGAACTCATCGGCATCGAGAACCTTCTCGACCACCTGCAACTCGGCGAAGTGATTGCCACCACCAATCGTGCCGAGCGCCGAATCGAACTCCGTGGTTTCGAGATCGTGTTCAGCGAGGAAGTCACTGACGAACTGATCCCACGGGTGTTCGAGGTTGAATTGCAATTTGGCCCAGCGGTCGAGCTTCACATCACGGCGAACGAGGTCCGTCTTGAACAACGCCATGCCGCAACCGATATCGCCACCGATGAGGTGCGGATAGATCACGCCCTCGGTTACGAATGCCGCACCGACGGGTGAGCCTTTGCCCGGATGCAAATCCGGGAAGCCCACGGCGTGACGGACGCCATCAAGCTTCGCCGTGGCATAGAGTTGGCGCACCGCTTCGCCTTCGATCCAGCTTTGGGCCGAGGCGAAAAGGCGCACCTGAGTTTCAGTCAAGGTGTTCATGTTTCCTTTTGTGCCCGCTCAAGCGGGATTGATGTGAGTGGTCCCCGAGGTTGGTATTGCACCAACGTCTCCTCCTCTTCAGGGAGGCGCTAATCTGCCTCAGCTACTCGGGGCGAAATTCGCCTTCCGTAGATTGGTTGTCCCGCGCGGTAACGCGCCGCGGTCTTCCGGTTATCAGCCGGATGCTCTGCTATTGAGCTACAGGACAGAGAAAGTGAATCGCGAGACGCTCCTTCGAACGCCTCGCGATGATTTGTTTAGTCCAGGAACGCCACGAGAGCCATCGTGCGGCTCTGGGTCTCGGTGTTCATGATGACCCGATGCCAGAACGGCAGTGTGATGGTGGCGTGGTCGCTGTGCCGCACCGTGCCGCGCGCATAAACGCCCGGGTTGCGGCGCATCACCTGCCAGCCCCAACGAGCCGCGTCCGGATTGCGGCGCAGGATCGAGCGATACTCGTCCGGCGTGACACCATTCGGATGACGACGGCAAACGTGAACCGTTTCGCCGCCGCTGCGGAAGAGTTCTTCCACGAGATGCGGCTTGCCCGCTCCCCGGCGGAGCGGTTCGTTGCAGAGGATGAGTTTTTCATCCACCACGAACGACGGTTCAGGCACGAAGAACCACTCACCCTGCCGGCGAAATGCGCGGTTCTTGCGTGCGTAACGTTTGCGGGACGAGACGTGATTGCGCGTGAGCGCCGCACGAACGTCCTGCGGCTGGAGCGCGTCCATGGCCTGACGGACGCTCGACGCGCCACCCGGCACGGCAGCAACGAACCATTCGCGTTCGTCGTGGCCGCACAGGAAGCGATCGAGTTTCGCATCTGTGCCCACCTGGCGGACCGCGAGCAGCAAATGGCGCTGCTTTGGTTCGGCCTGTATGACGGCGACATCCAGCGATTCGCTCAGGTGCGTTGGCACGCGCAGTTCGAAGAACTGCCCGTTGCTGTCCCGGCGGAGGTCCATGGCGAAATCCTTGGGTTCAATCCAGGATCGATCGCCCTGACGCCAGCGCGACGCGATTTCACGCACCTTCAGGCGCGCACCCATCGCGGCGAACTTGGACTCAATGTGATTCGCATTCATAAGTTTTGATTTGTGGTTTCAAACCGAAGCGCACCGGGCGAAATGAGAACTTCAATTTCATCGGTCGAATTCGGATGACACGATTTGGTTTGTAGCTCTTGCGAAAGAGCAATTGGCTTTGATATCGGAGAACGGGCTTCATGGGACTTCCTTTCGTTAAGGGTTTTAAAAGTGGCGGATGGTGTAGGGATTGCACCCACGCAGCCCGGAGGCTCACTCGGTTTTCGGGACCGGGGCATTACTGCTCTGCCAACCATCCGAAACGGTCAGGGTGGTAGGAGTTGCACCTTGGTGGCAGTGCGCAAGCACCCTCCTCGTTCCGAACAAGGCCGTCTGCTGCTGACATTACACCCTGAAATTGGCTGCCAGGGTTGGACTCGCACCAACACCGTGCGGTTTAACAAACCGTCGTGCTACTTTGACACCACCTGGCAACAATTAATTGGCGCTGCCGGCAGGATTCCCACCTGCATCGTTCCGCTTAGAAGGCGGATGCCTGATGTGTTCGACCACGGCAGCAAATTGAAGTTGGTCGGAACGGCAGGATTTTCACCTGCGACCTCGCGGGCCCAAGCCGCGCGCTCTAAAGACTGAGCTACGCTCCGATGAAAATGGCGGATCCGAAGGGAGTCGCACCCTCAACCCTCCCGCAGACAACGGGGCGCTCTGCTGATTGAGCTACGGATCCACAGATGCCTGCCATCCGTAGCACTGAGCCGGATTCACAGGCGCCCTCCTTCGCGCAGACGCTACGGAGGGCATCCTTCGCTCCGACCCGACCATCGTCGGCCCAGAGCGAAGGCTGGTGGGAAGTGCTGGTAACGCTCCAGTCGTCATCTTCCAGCGCTGTTTTGGGACGGCGGGTTTACAGACCGCGGGCTGGATCACTTCCCATATAGATATTGGTAGCGGGGGCAGGAATCACACCTGCCTGACGAAGTTTATGAGGCTTCGCTCTGTGCTTTAGTCGAGTTCCCCGCAGTGAAATGGTGGAGTCGGTGGGTAGCGCGCCCACATCAACCTGCTTGCAGGGCAGGTGCATTACTTGTCTGCCACGACCCCAGGAATTGATTTGGCAGGCCGCCTCGGTGCTGCCCCGAGCAAACTGAGTTTTGGAGACTCTGTCGCGCAAGCTGACGCGCGGCCTATGGAAATTGGTGCGGTTGCCGGGAATCGCACCCGGACATGCTCCCTGGCGAGGAGCCATTCTGGCTGTTAAATCACAACCGCGGCAGCCTTCACTCTCGATTATGCGTCGAGCGAAGGCTGGAAATTGAAAGGGCCGGAAGCGTCATTGCACTTCCGGCCCATGCCATTTCAATAAAGAACAAACACCTCTTGCTAGCTTGCGCTACCAACCCGCGGATTCACGGCGGCTGTTTCGGTGTTTAGGGGCACACCTCCTCCGAAGCCCTTAAAATGTAAAAGCGTTTCAAATCGTCCCGGCGCGCGTCTTCGCTCCGCGTGGGCACACCACATCGGTGGAACGCCGTTGCGTTCCTGCGCCTCAATTCGTTTGGCACTGTCAGACATCATCAAGACGTCGTTTTGTTATCGTTCACAGATCGTTGCCTTTCGTTGCTGCCATTTCACCGTCAGTTTCAGGGAACAAAAAACCCTGCTCACTTTGCGGTAAGCAGGGTTAGAGAGAAAAATTCGTCTTTCGTTCTTCAGAACCTGCCTACACCAAGTCTATCCATATTACCTTCGGGACATTGCCCAATGGGTGCGAGGGATAGCCTCTGGCTAAACGCACAACCCGGGTTATACCGGCTATGACGTGTCGCTTTCGCGACCGTCAGCGTCGGCCAACTCGTGGCTGATATGTTCATGCAAGTTTTCATCGAACGTGTCAGACGCTACCAAACATCAATGGTTACAGTCTACTTATACTTTGTGGGGGTGCATTATCTTGAATTCAAATATCCGAATTGCTTGATGCAAGCAAACTCCGCGGGCCATTCGCTGGAGGCAACCACCACTCGCGCTGGGAACAATTTTGACTCGACGAATGTTTTCCACTGGCGCATGACGTATCATCGTTATGAGTTCTCCTCCCAAAGGCGAGGTGACCGCAGAGCAGGCTGCTGAATCTGCGCAGCAGAGCCGGCCGCCAACAGCTCGGCGCAAAAACATCCGCCCTCCACTTCCCGACGATTTCAAGGAATTGTGCGCACTGTGCCGCGCGGGAAAATTATTTGCCGTTCAAGAGTGGTTCAAAACCCACGAGTACGACGAACCTGAACAATACGACTGCCGGCACTGGCCAATCGGAATCGCGATCGAAAAGGGCTTTCACAGCCTCGTTGAGGTGTTGCTGCAGAATGGAATTCCACCCGATGGACGAGCGTTGCAGCACGCCGTCTCCTACAGGAACAAGGGCATCATCGAACTGCTCTTGCAGCACGGAGCAGACGTAAACTCGATTGATTTCGGCCAAGTGGTTTACATCAGTGACCCGACGATCATTCGCCTGTTCATTGATCAGGGAGCAGATGTGCTGACGGATTATCCGATTGCCAGAGGACTCATCCACGCGACGCGCCTCTTCCTTGGAATCTACAAATCCTACATTGGCAAATATCCGCAGTTGCAATTTCAAGCCGATATGGCGCTGCGCCACTTTTGCGAAAAGGGCAACCTGCGCGGCGTGTCGCTGCTGATGTGGTTGGGCGCGAATCCGCGGGCAAAAGTCCCTGCCGATGCCGACGAGAGCGAGGAATGTTGGCGAACTCCTCTTGCGGCGGCAGCCTCGGGCGGCCAACTCGACGTGATAAAGCGGCTGAAACCTGATCCCGCGAAAGACGACCTGAACGATTTGCTGCGCGAGAGTCTGTTCCGGCGCAACATGGATCTGGTTCGTTATTGGATTTCACTGGGGGCAGACATCAACCACGTTGACGCGGATCGCGACACCGCGCATCGGCACGTTTTCTGGGGTCTCACCTGGGCCATTGATCGCCGGGATTATTGGTATTCCATTACCCACGGGGCTGATGCGAAGCGGTTCGCCCAGGAATGGTTTTCTTCAGGAGCAAAATGGCAACCCAAGGGTGACGACTTTCGCACCATTCGAAAGGCTTTCTCACTGCTGTCCTACATGGAGGTGTACGAGTTCGTGAAATTGTTCCGCGAAAAAGACGTGATCCCTGCCGAAACGCTGGGCGAGATTCTCGACACGCCGAAACTGAAAGAGCATCTGAAGGAACGGCGGGCTGCGTTGGCAGCGCTCGTTCCCAAACTCCAAAAATGGGTCACAGCGGAAGAGCGCAAGCGCCGTCTTGCGCAGCAACAAGCGGCCGCCCGCAATCGCCCACGTCCGGTCGCGCCACGGCCCGACCCGCCTGAACCTCGCCCCACATGGAACGATCCGCACCTCGTAAGGAGATTGAGCGATGAATGAACCCGCCGCTGAACGTGCCAAGCCCACCGTCGTCCGGCTCAAAGACAAAGCACTTGTTGATCAAATCTGCGCGCAGGCCCGGGACGCCATCCTGAACAACCTGCGGGAGAGAACGGAACTCATCTTCTGGCGCTCAAGCTTGCGGGAATCGTTCAGCCCTTATCATCTTGGGCGCTTTCTGGGATTCGGCAGGAATGACAAACTCGACTTCAATTCGGTCGCCAAGGTGCTGGCTCATTTTTCGCCGATGAAATTTCGGACATTCGATGTCATCTGGACCGCCGAGGATGAATATTATCCCGCCATGACCATCAGCCTCAAAGAGGCAAACGAATGGACTGATGTCCTGGGTGAAGCCTGGGAAGGACTGGAACGTCCGCCCCATGGCCTATCCGAGAGCAGCGGGCTCGCAATTTCGGCTGTTACGCGTTACCTCTGCGGGCAGTACCTGCCCCGCGAACAAAGTTTAACGAAGATCGCTCAGGCATTGGGTGTTCCCGAAGCCGATATCTCAGCGAAATTTCCCCCTTTGCCTCCGATTGACGCCACAATCGTCGCGCGTAATATACGCACACTTTGCTGGGAGCGCGGTTTGCATCCGGCAGCGATAGCAAAAAAGGCGGGTGTGGATCCTGGTACTGTGATCAATTACAGTAAAAGCGAGACCCAACGCCCCGACCGCGGCGTCTTGACCAAGATTGCGGTGGCACTGGGGCTCAATCTGGCCGAAATAATGGACCCCACGCGATCGGCGTTGCAAATTACTCCCTTCTACCGAACGAATCTGGATTATCTGTTGCGCGGTTCTGGTCTATCGGTCGCAACGATCTCGAAGCGATGTGGCCTGAATTACAGACAGCTTGGAAAGCTTCTCTCCGGCGACGAACCGAATCCGGTGCAAGTCGCGCGGCTGGCCAGGCATTTCAGCCTGACCTCGCGCCAACTCTTGATGGAGGATCTGAGCGGAAAAGATTCCCTCCCCGCTGGGGCTAATCGAACGGGTGCGGAAGGTTGTGAGAATGCTCCGCTAGAAGCAACCGTACAGCCCGCCTAAAAATGAATTATCACAGCAGATGCAAAAAATTGGAAGGTGGAAACGACCGTTGGTGGTTCGTGAGCCGGACGTGGAAGTCTGGGCAGATGACGTCACGGCTCTCAGACCAACACAGACGAGGATTCTCGAAGCACAAGAGCTGCAGGTGCGAACCCGCTTCGAGAAACCCATTTCGGAAAATTGCGGGCGCATCGAGGTTCTGTGTGCAGCTTCATGCTGAACGAATGTGTGCGTCCGTGTACCTTTTCAAACGCGAACCGTTCGGGCCCTCATGCAGAAGAAGGAAGTGTAGTCCAAAAGTAGTCCAACGCTTCGCCTCCGCACGACCCCCGCACTGCAACGCACCCGTTGACTTTCTTAGAAAAACCGCGTAAAACCTAATAAAAATAGCGCTTTGGGATACCTTCTAAGCAGAATGTCGTGGGTTCGAGTCCCGCCGGGCGCACCATTTTCAAGGCTCACGAAATGCCTATAAATAAAGGGTTTCGTGAACCTTCATGGTTCCTGACTTCCAGCATTCTTCTTCGATCTGCGTAGCCCAAAAACGGCCATCAGTCCATCCATCGGTCCATTACTTTTCGGACCAGACGGAGGACGAAATCCGCGCTCAACAAAAAAACATGAGCGCAAAAAATGAAGAGAAGCCCAAAAAAACCGTCACTTCTGGAACAAACCTCTCAAACCTACGTGCAGGTGGAGCGAGGGATCTACAGGTATAAAGACGCGGGGGGAGAGCCCACTTATCATGAACGCGTCGAAATCGGTGGAAAACGAACCAAACGAGCCCTTGGCTTCAATTTTACACCCCAAAAATCAATCGCGTTGGCACGCACTGAATATCATCGCCGGCGGACTGAAGTAGTTTCTGGCCGGAAACGGGGGTTGTTGGATGACGGCAGGTGACGATGGGCGGTGGCGCAGGACGTTGCGGGACGGAGTTTCCGTTCGCTCACGCTCACGTCGTCAAAAATCGCAGGCGACGACGACACCGCTCCTGTCGGACTGGGCGGCGGGTGGCGGGGTGGCGGCGTCAGGCCGCCAGCGCGAGAAGGTTGCCACGCGCGCGTTGGCGGGCGAGCCACTCCCGCCCGATGACGTGCAGGTTGTAGCTCAGCACCCCGTAACC